>JBJXGC010000054.1:0-29718 GCA_046154545.1 Dehalococcoidia bacterium
CGGTAGGTCGCGCGGTCGTGGAGGTTCCCGTCGTGCTGGATGGGCCCCCAGTCCGCGTCGTAGGCCTTCAGGAGGATCGCTTCCGCCTCCGCTACTTCCGGCGCGGCGGGGGACATGGCCCGCGTGATCGGCTCGATCTGGGCCGGGTAGATCGACCATTGGCGGAGGAACCCGAACTCCTCCCGGGCGCGGCGGGCGTCGTTGAAGATAAAGTCGGTGTCCTTCAGTTCTAGCGTCACGTTGTGGGCCGGGACGACGCCGTTGAGCAGGGCCGCGGCCACGGTCTCGGCCTTCGCCCGGTGGAGGATCGCATGGTCGAACTGCCAGGGCGAGCGCATCGCGTGCGAAGGCACCGCCCCGTGGTGGTCGCTGACGAAGTCCATCAGGCCGAAGTCCAGGACCTCGACGTTCGGGAGGGCGGCCAGTTCGAAGACGACGTGCAGCGCCGCCTGCGTCTCCATCAGGACGTGGATCGGGATCTCGCGCTTCACGCCCTTCTTCGCCGCCGTCTCGCGGATGTACTCGATCGCCATGGCGCAGGCCGCCACGCTCATGCTCTTGGGGATGGTGATGTAGCGCACCCGCTCGGCCGCCCCGCCGACGATGATCTCGACATCTTGGCGCCACAGGGGGTGGGCCGGGTCGTGGATCCGGACGCCGGCCATGTTGAACTTGTTGAGGTCCGAGTTCTGCATGCGCACGACCATCTCGGCGTGCTCTTTCTCGGCGCCGGTGGGGGCGCCGTCCTCGCAGTCCATCGTGATGTCGAAGACCCCACCCATGTGCTCCTGCATCTGGAAGGCCTTCGTGATGCGGTCCTCCGTGCCGGCGAAGTGCTCGGCGGCGGGGATGATGGGAAGGGCCTTTTCGCCGGCGAAAAGGATCTCGCGAGGGTGACGGGGCATGGTGCGCTCCAGACGTAGATTTGGGCCGGGCGCGCGGGCGCGGCCCCAGGATGGTGTGCGGCGTAGTATCGCGGGTCGGGGGGGTTGGGTCACCCGGCGCGGGCGGCCGACCGTAGCCGCGGCCCTCGGGGCGGCTGGGTGCCGAACGCCGCCCCGCGCACGCCTGGAGTCCTGGCGCGTCAACGGCCGTGCGTACTCCAGCGGCCGCGACGGCCGCGGCTACACGGGCGGACGGCGGTGAGCCTCCCGTGTTGAAGAGGTCGCAGCTACCACGGCCGCCGAAGGGGACACGCGGGCCACGAACTGGTGAATCTGCTCCAGGTCATCGGCCGCAGTCGGTGTCCACCTTACCGCCGCCACGTGTCTGCCCGGCGGCGCATCTCCTCCGGCGAGATGCCATTGTCGTCCACGATCTCACGCTCAGCAAGGTCCAGGCGCGCCAGCAAGTAGAGCCGGGCCATGACTTCCTCAAGCTCAAACTCATCGGGAAGCGACTCGAGAACGCCAAGGACCTTGGCCTTCGAGACCACCACGAGCGGCACCTCCGCCGTCTCCCAGCTTACCACGCGCGGTTCGCGGAGACCGTGCTCGCAATGCTCCTCCCGCGCGAGGCGCACGACGGAGGGCCGGCATCTCAGCCGGCCCTCCGTGTGCTCTTTGCTCTCGGCTCTTTGCTCTCGGCTCTCGGCTCTCGGCTCTCGGCTCCTACGGCCTCACGCCGGTGAGCTTGGCCAGCTTCACCGTGTTGAAGAGGGCGAGGCTGGCGTACCACTTCACCCGGATGCGGGTCGCGTCCTTCGTCTCCAGGCTGCCCACCCGTTCGATGCTCAGCCCGCCCGGGGCGGTCAGGCCGCTGAGAGCGCCGTCGCCGAACTGCATGGCGAAGACGGTGCTGCAATCCGTGCTCGTGCCGACCGTCTGGGTGTCGCTGATGAAGTCGTTGATGCCGATCGGGATGCCGTCGTAGAACTGGAGCATCTGCCCGAACTCGTCCCGGTCCGCTTCGAGGAAGCTGCCGGAGGCGCGGGCGAGGACGTTCAGGCTGCGCCGCGTGCGGCGGCTCATGAGGAGCATGTCGGGCTTGCCGCCCTTAACCGCGTCCACCAGTTCGTCCAGCTTCGCGAGCGAGAGGGTCGCCCCGTTCACGCCCATGCTCACCGTCTGGCCGGCGATAGTGAGGCGGTCGATGCCGTCGAAGCTCTTCGCGTTCGTGCTCACGTTGCCGTTCACGAAAGTGCTGTCGAAGAGGGTGCGCACGGCCCGTGCCTTGATCTGGACGACCGAGGCCTCCAGGTCCTGGATGTTCGAGCGGGTGGACTTGAGGAAGTTGTCGATATCCGCGTCGCCGCCCATCACCTTCAGAGTGGCGGTGAGCTGGGTGAAGGTCGGCGTGTCTTCGACCCAGTTGTCGCCGACATCGAAGAAGGCGGCCGTTGGCGAGACGTTTTCGCGGTTGTAGGTGAGGCCGTTGCCGGTGATTTCGACGAACGGCAGGCGCTGGAGCACGGGGCTCTCCTGGGCGATCGTCTCGATGACGCCGCTGAGCAACGTGTCGTTGCTCAGCTTGCTCGCTTCCACGAGGGTGAGGGCCATGGGGTCTACCTCCGGGGTGTGTGATTCGGAGGCATCGTCCGGAATGGCGGCGCCATCGCGAAGGTGGCCGTGTCACTCGAAAATTGCGGATACCTCCCGGAACGCGCGACTGCGGGGAACTCACCGCGGTATACTTTTTGCGCGGGATCGCCACCAAATCGTGCGGCTGTAGCTCAGTGGATTAGAGCATCTGTCTTCGGACTAGCCACGTGGATGCGGTGTGGCTCTCAGCGTGGTGGCTTGAGCGGTTGTGGTTCAGTTAGATGGTGAGTTGACGCTGACGTCGGCGCCTGCCGCGGCAGGGCACGCCGAATGGTAATTCAAGTCGTGCGTTCGCCTATGATGCGAACGCACGGAGGTAGCGCGCTGCGGCGGACCGGCTCAGCTCTTCGTGCATTCGTTGGTTTCCGTAGTTGCGTAAGCACCGGTAGCAAGACGATTGCTCGCCGCAGTCGCAGTCGTTGACAACGCTGTATGCCGTCGCCAGGACCCGTTGAGCGCATTCTACGATCTGGCGCGCCAGTCCGGCGCCGCCCGGGACAGTGTCGTAAACCACGAAGACCGGCCCGGCGCCGTCATAGTAGTAGGTGCCGTCGATTTCGGTCCTCCGGATGTTGAGAGCACGGGCGGCGCCTTCGGCAAGAGAGGATTGCACCGAGATAAGGCCTGAACTCGTGGCACCGGCCATTCCGGCGAGGGCGAACTCAGCCAGGTCTGTGGCGAACACGTGCCCGAGATGCACCCGATCTGTCGTGCCGCGGCACGTCCGCCCGGAGATCGGATCGTGGTGGTCTCGAGGACGCCGGCCTGCAGGACTCCCCGGCACCGTTGCAGGTTCGGCGGAGCCGCAGTCCCGACAGTACAAGAACCCCTTCCCCTTTCCGCTATTCACAACCGCCAGTCGACCGTTTCGCGAGAACCGGGCTGAGACATCGGGGAGGTTCGGCAACGGCAGCCTCGCCGCGCCATCATCGCCCGGGTCGCGATCGAAGAAGTACGCCTGGGACGCCCAAAGGCGCTGAGGCCGCTCTTCGCCCAGCCCGCGCGACGATACGCCGGCCACGAAGCCGAAACGGGGCTCGACCATCGTCCCGCTCAGGCTGATGCGGGCGCCGCATTGGCCGCATTGGCCGGTGCTGCCCCTCTCGAATCGGTGGCATCGTTCGCAAACTGAGTACCTGGTCTCCGGAAGTGCTCGTGTCGGAAACCGTCGGATGCCCCGGCTGACCCAGAGGGTCTTCGCGGCAACGACACCAGCGCCAGGTGCGAACTCCGAGACCGCGATCCGCAGGTCGCGGTCAAGCTCGACACGGTTGCCGCTCTCTCTCGTAAGGTGGTTCGTCTTGAGCGGGACAACGTCCACGGGGAAACCGTACTTGGGCAAGACATTGTGCGTTGCGAGAAAGCCCAAGAGGTACTCCGAGCGGACGGTGTTTCTCACGGACTTGTAATGTTCGGCATCCCGGTACTTCTCCTGGCGGACCGCGTCGGCGACGAGATCAGCGTAGAGCGAGTCGTCTGCTTCGATGCTTAATGCGGCTGGATCCAGACGATCCTCGAGGAGTGGCCCCACCCACGACCACTCGACGAGTCCAAGTTCATCGTGAACTTCGCCGGGTACGACGCGCAGGGCTTCAGCCAATAAGTCGGGATCCTTCTGCGCAAGGTATGTCCGAAAGCGTTCGACCGGCTTTGGATCGCCGTCGAGGAAGAACGCGCCAGTCGTCTTCCAAACACTCTCGGTCGACTCCATGTGCTGATGAAAGAAGCGCGAGATGGCGACCGAATGGAGATGGCGGGCCACGATCTGGCGATTCAGGTCAGCCACTCGCGGCGGCGGAACGCTCCCGGCCACGAACTCTTCGGCACGGGCAAAGACCTGCTGGTCGTGCGGCCTCAGTTGTGCGAAGCAGAGGACGAACGACGCAGCATCATCCCGCCGCCCGGCACGCCCCGCCCGCTGGACATAGTTGGCGGCCCGGGGCGGGATGTTCCTCAGGAAGACCGCCTCCAGGTCACCGAGATCAACGCCGAGTTCGAACGTCGTGGAGCAACTGAGGACATCGATGTCTCCGTCAGGCCGAACGAATCGGTTCTGCACGTCGAACGCGGCGTTATTCGTCCATTGGGCCGTGTGCTCTTCGACTCGCATTTGAGCTGCCGGCGGATCCTGGTAAAGGGAGCGATAGTGGTCTCCGTCAGCGGAGCCGTCGGGCAGGAGGCGTCCGCCGCAGCGCATCGTCGGACAGACGCCGCGAACCGAGCCTGGCCACCGGTTCCCGCAGTGGTCGCAGCGAAAGCTACCGGCTCCCGGGTGCAACTCCCAGAACGCCGGATTAAGCTGGAACAGGGTGCCGTGCTTTGTGTCCTGATGGGACGCGAGGTAGCCCGAAAACGATGGGTTTTCGATGAGCATCGTCCAGAGCCCGGTCAAGAGCGCCACGGGGTCGGCGGTACTATGCGATCCGCTCGTCGCGAGGAGTCGCGAGAGGTAGTCAACCTTCGTCGATCGCACATTTGGCGTCGCGGGCAGCCATGCCTCGATGGCGTGGCCCCGGCTCTCTCGGCGGACGTACACGGGGCGAGTGCGCGGATGGAAGATCTCCCAGGTCGGGTCCACGCCGTCGGGGTAAGCAACGATCCCACGGTCGAGGAGGCCTGACAGCAGCACTTCTACGAGGATCCAGGCCTCGTCATCGCTGAATGAACAGGGCGGTTCGAGCAACGCCTTCGGCGCCTTCCAGCCGGTCGACCGTGCAAGGCGCCGTGCGACCAACCCCACACCAGCGAGCGACTGTCGCCGGTCGATCGCCGTGAGTTCTGCCACCAGCCAGGATTGGATGCGCCGTTTTCGCTCGATGGCAGAGATCCGGGCGTCCGCAAAGTATCCAGCTGCGGTCGCCTGTTTCTCCAGCTCCAGGCTGATGTCCTGGAGTCTCAGGCCCACCCGGCCATGGCGCGCCCAGAGGGCCTTCAGCACCGCCATGATGATCCGCCGGCGGTTGATGCTTCCGTAGGTGCGTTCCAGATACGAGGCGAAGAAGGCGGCGTCCTGGCGGCTGTCCGCAAAGCTGATGAATTTCCGGTGCTTCTCGTCGGCATGCAGGCCGTCGTACAGGGCAGTCGCCAGCACGGCGGGCGCCGCGTCCGAACCGAGGCGCAGCCGCCGCGGCCCGCTTGTGGCGGCGCTGATTCCGCAGTTCACGCAGCGCAGGAAGCCCCTGTCCGGTGAGCGAGTTGCCAGGGTGAAGATGCGCACCGCCTCGCGGGGACAACTGCACGCCGGGGTCGTGTCCGACATGCGCAGGCAGTGCGTGCAAATCGAGGCTGACGTGGGGCTCGCGCCGGCCGCGGGGATCGTGTCGTCCGCCATCGGGTCTACCCCGTCGTCATCATCATCCTCGCCCCGCTCGTCCAACCGAGCGAAGTAGAGGATCGCCTGATCGCTGTCCTCGCGGTCGAGGCTACGACGCAAATGATCACCATCCATCACGCCTCGGAGATGCCACTGTCCGCACCGGCGGCAGGTGGCGATCTCAGAGAGCAACGCGTCCTCGCCGCATTCAAGGCATGAGCGGTCTGCGCCAAGCGTGACACGCGGTAGCTGACGCGGTCCGTGCGGCCGAAGGCAGGCCTGGGCGCCGTCGAGCGCGCGCACGAACGTGTGGAAGCGTGCCTGTACGAGTGGCCCATCCCAGTCCGGAGCCTTGCTCCGCCCGAGGAGGTTGACGAACCGGGTCACCAGGGCCGCTCCATCGCCGAGACCGGGAAATACGGTCTCGGCAAGCTCTCCCACTCGCGCGGGGCCCTCCGCCATGCGTGCCAGGAGAGCCCTCACACGGCCGTCCCGGGACAGCTTGAGTCCGCGGTCGGCGTCGTCATCAATCGCGTCCGCTTGGTCGGGCTCAATGTCCTTCGCTGCACCGTCTACACGGTGCTCGCGGCGTTTCGCCGTCACTACGTCCTGTCGCGTCGCATCGCTCGGTTCGTATTCGAAGGTCGCGCCGAAGAGGTCCCGACCGAACTTAGCCACGAGTGGCGGGGCGTCCGGCTCCGTCCCCACCGTGGCAGATGTGCCCACGAAACGAACTTCGCCGGGAGCCCGTCCGGTCCGGTCAAGCAGCCTACGCAAGAGCATCGCGATTTCCAGCCCGGACGTGCCGTCGTAGGTGTGGACCTCGTCAAGGACGACGGCACGCCACGTGCGGTCGTTGCGGCGCTCGAACAGCGGAGAGTCATCGGGCCGCATCAGCAGGTACTCAAGCATGGCGTAGTTTGTGAGCAGGATGTGCGGCGGGCGCTCCTGCATCTCTGCCCGGCTCACCAACTCCCCCGGGGCCGGGGCGATGCCCATCACTTTGAGGTTCTCCAAGGCATCCTTGCGGGAATTCCTCGTATTGCCGGTGTATTGGCCGAACGTGATTTGCGGATGGCAATCCAAGAGCTGACGAAGACGCTTCATCTGGTCATTCGCGAGCGCATTCATCGGGTAAAGCAGCAATGCTCGCACGCCCGGCTCGGACAACGTGCCAGCAGCCGCCTCTCGAAAGAGGCCATCGAGGATCGGTATCAGGAAGGCCTCGGTCTTCCCGCTTCCCGTACCCGTCGCCACGATCAGGTTCCGCCCCGCGGCCGCTTTGGTCACGGCCTCGTCCTGGTGCGCATGCAACGGCCGATCTGTGGGTATGGATGCCCACTCAGGCTGGTCAGGCCGATGGGCGAACGGGGCGTCCAGCCACCGGGGACCGAGCACGCCGGCTTCAGCCAACTCACGCGGCGTGCGACCCGGCACGAACGGCGGCGTTGACTCCAGGATGGGGCCGACTATGAGACCAGCCTCGACCCGGGCCAGCGCGTGCCCGATGGCTTCGTTCATGTCTGGATCGCTGGTCCGGAGCACGGTGCGAAGGTACCGGAGATACGCCGCATTGATCGTTGACGTCAGCGCCAAGGGGTCCAAAGCGGTCATGGCGTCCTCTCGTAGATGTCCTTAAGAATGGCTTCGGCGAGGCAGAGGTCACGGGCATACAGGTTAGGGACGAGATGGGCCACCTGCGCGCTCAGCTTCGCCGTCGGCTGGCTTGCTGTATCGACACTGAGGCCGCGGGCGATGACACGGTCCCAGCAGGCTAGGGTAATCGACGCCGCTGCCAGGGATTCTATCGGCGCGGCGCTGGGCGCACAGCGCAACCCGCCCGCGTCCCACAGTCCTTGTTTCTTCAGGACCACCGTTACGTGGTCGAACGGAGGGCACACCACGGGGTCGGCCTGACGATCGAGGCGTAGGACATCGACGGCGTAAGCGCCAATGCTCGACCGTGCATGCGACGACTCGTTGCCATTCGGCACGACTCTCTGTGCTCGTACTTCTTGGACCACTTCGTGAGCGCTGAATCCGACGTGTCCGACCCAATCCACGGGCCCTAACTTGCGTTTCCGGTCGAGGTCGAGGTGGTGAAAGACGCGGTCCGCCGCCTCCTCGCTCGGGTCCGCGACATCGAACATCGCTCCGAGTGGCGCCCATGTGTGCCACAAGGCACGGCGCGTGTCCGCCGAAACACGTGCCCGCCGCTTCCAGGGCGATCGCCAGCGTCCGATACTGAGCGAAGTGAGCATCTCCGGGAGATGAGTTGCGTCCCCGGGCATGGCAAGCGCGTCGAGCAAAACCGACGGGTCGAAATCGCGCAGAGAGAGTGCGTCGCTTAATTCCCACCATGGCACGGACGCGACCCTCGCCGAGACACCGTAGCGGATGGTGTCAGCAAGTGCTTCGAGCAGGGTTGTTAGTTGATGTCCTCCGGGGTCATCCGCGAGCATGGAGCGGATTCCGGCGAGGTGGAGACAGCGATCCTTTCCCGCTGACTCGACCAGTGACCGCTCTAGCAGTCCGAGGACCGTTCTCGGAAGGCTGAGCAGATGGCGACGTGGGGCCTCATCGTGGCCGACGCGGAGTTCGGCCCGATGGATGCGGGCTGGCCCCGACCATCCGTCGTCACTCCAGAGCTCGATCGTGTAGGCGCCAGGCTGCGCCCAGAAGATCGAGCGGTAGACGCCATCCGTTCGCGTGACCATGTCGTCCTCGGCTGGCTGATCCCACGGCCGGTTCAGGTCATAGAGTTTGACCGTCACATCGACAGGGCTTCCCTGCTGCCAGCTGAACTCGAAGGCATTGTCCTCTCGCGGCTCCACGCGCATGCCTGTAACGCCAGCCGGCCGAACCACGGCTCCGACCCGCGCCCTAACCGGCGGGTCCGTGCCAGGGCGCGCAGCGCGCAGCTCAAACGTGGCAGCACCTGTGGTGGCGGTCGCTGTCGTGGAGAACGCTCGTGCGGGGAATCGCCACCGTCGGACGTTCCCGGCGGGCGCCGCCTCCTGGAGCTGCTCGCCACTGGCCTGGTCAACGAGGCGAACCACGAGTTCGACTTCAACGTCCGACTCCACGGTCAGTTCGGCGGTGCCCAGATCCTCCACCGTGAAGGCCCTTGGTTTGCCCCACTTGGTGGGGACCTGATCCACCTCCCACCGCCACGAAATCGTAGGTAGTTTGAGCAGCACCCTCATCGCCGTTCCGGAGTCCCCGTCGATTTGGAGCGGGATCCGGCCATTACCGCTCTCGTCGATGAGGAGCCACTCACCGCTCTCCATCCGAGTCGCCCTGTCGTCGGGTTCCAGCGCCTGAACCGCGGCGGCAGTGCTCAGTACGACAGGCCGCTTGCGCCCCCGAAAGGCCGGGACAATCGGCGGCTCAGGCATCTCCCAATCGGCCGGTAACAGCGCCACCCGGGCGGCCGTTCCCTCCCCGAGCCGGCCTGTGACGGTGATATCCCAGGTTCCACTGGCTTCGGGGAGAAGGTCCGTGAGAGGCACGAGCCATTCGACGCCGTCCAGGACGGCTCCGAGTTGGCGCGCGGTGCTGGTCCGGGTCTTGCCAAAATCGTTCTCGCACTTGACGGTCCAGAGGTCGAGCCGGGTCTCGCTGTCCGCTGGAAGCCGCACGACCGGCAATGCGCCAGCGCTGGCAAGTACGTCGGCGTCTAGCGCCTTCAGGTAATCAGGCAGATTTCGAGCTTCTATGCGAGCGGCGGGGACCTCGGTGGCGATTCGAGCCGTGACACTCCCCACCACGACTGTGGCGACGCCACTCACCTCGACCTCGTCCACTTCGAACCCGTCCCAACCTTGCGGCGACCCCAGCCGGGCAAGGGTGCGAATGGTGCCTCCCTGCGGTGCCCCGTAGTCGGAGCCGCGTGGCCTCACGATGTACCAGCGATCCCCAAGGATGACGTCCTGGCTGGCCAACGCGCGTCCGCCGGGACTGCCGAAGAAGAGCACCGGGCGCTCGTGGGGTATGCCGGCAAGCGCCCAACCCCGCGCCGTAGCGCCGGATTTCTCATCCACCAGGTCTACCCGAAGGGCTGATGGTGGCCGTTCGATCACAACGACGCGACGAGCGCCGTCACGTCGCCAGAGCGGTTCATTGGCCAAGTATCGGCTTCGTGCGGAGTCGGCCGTGATCACCCACGCGCGACCAGAAGTCTCGAGATAGGGCAGTGCCACGTTGATTGTGCCCGAACCCGGGTCATATTGGAGCGTTGGCGACGGGAGCAGAATTGTTCGCGAACCCGAGTCCGCGGGCGGCCGCGCAGCCGCCCCACGCGCTTCCCACCACTCATCGACCTCGTGGCGTAGCCACGGGGGGAGCCCGAAAGGTATCTCGCATTCGTTTGCGACGTAGAGGATGAGGCGCTCCACAAGATCCCGCGTAACCGCTCCGCCATGGGTGAGGAAGCGTTCTACGGTACGTGGCAGCCCGGAGTTCGTCCGACCGAACCGCTGCTCCAAGTCGTATACCGCGATGCCACTGACCAGGCCGCCATCGAGGGCGGGCGCGATCACCCTGTCCAAGAGTACGGCTACGAGGCTCCGAGGAATAATGGCGTGCGCGAGGATGGGGGCAACGAACCGGTGGGCGCCCTGGTCCACGAGCTGGCTAAACGTTGGCAGGCCGTTGTTCCGCACGACCTGCTCGAAGGCCTGGCCTATGCGCCCTTCGAGCACCACGTCGTCGATTCGATCACTCGCGTACTTCCTGAGTTCGCCGAAGACGTGGGGCCACACGGTCTTCCCGTCTGAACGGCGATTCGCCACCTCTACGACCGTCACGGCGAGGAGATGCGGCGACACGGTGCAAGGGTCATAGCCCTGTCCGTAGAGGTTCTCGACTGTGTCGCGACGCAATCTGTCGTCATCAATGAGTTCGCCGAGCAGTTGGACCGACTTGAGCCGGTCCCGGATCTCATCGTCAAGTTCCCGCGCCCGCTCTACCACGCTCACGACATGCCTCAGAGGTGATGCTACGGACTGGCAGAACGCCTCACAACTGACTGGACCGTCGGTCGGCGGGACGCCCGCTCAGTACGCTCCAACTCGCGCCCCCACACGACGAGACCGGATGGAGCCACCGGAAGCATCGCGGAACTCGCTGTGCCGATCGACACCGCCTTCTGGAACGGTAGCTCAGCGCAGTGGCCGCAGATGACGGAACCGAGCCGAGTGGCCTCGCCGTATGCGGCATCCGGCTATCATAGACACGGGGCCGGGCTCTCGAATGCCTGAGCTATCTGAGTCGGGATTGACCGGTCCCGCGAGCCGCCTAAGGACGGCACCCTGGATCGGAGGGTCGTGCGTTGCCAGAAAATCCGGTTGCGAGCCCAGCCTCGACAGGCGGGGCCGGAACCTTCTTCGAGCAGCACGTCGCTGCCTACTGGCTGGCGCAGCTGCTCGTGGGCGGTATTCCCCCGATCTTGATCGAGACAGTCGTAGCCGAGGTGAGCTTTCAAACAGAGCACCTCGGGTGGCAGACCGACGACTTCATGGTGGATTGCGAAGGCCCGGGCGGCCGTCGCCGAAAGCTCGTCGGTCAGGTGAAGCTAAGCTTCACGGTCAGCGCAATGGATGACTATTGTCGGACAGCGATCAGTGACTTCTGGAAGGATTTCACGAGCCAGGGGCGGTTCTCCCCTGACGATGATTGCTTCGTCTTGGTCGTGCTACGTGGGACCAACGTGCTCCTGGAGGACTTCGTTTCTCTTCTTCAGTGTGCCCGCGCAGCGCCGGACGGCGATGCATTCGCGCAGAGGCTCGCGACGCCGGGTTTCGTCTCCCGCAAGGCGGTTCAATACTGCGACGCGTTACGTGAGATTGTCGGAGACCTCGAAGGGGAGGCGGTCGCCGCGGCCAAAATCTGGTCATTCCTGCGCTTACTGCACGTACTGAGCCTTGACCTCAATACGTCGACACGGCAAGCCGAAGCCCAGATTAAGGCGCTCCTGGCGCACACCGTACGAGACGGTGACCCGCTCGCCGTCGCTGCGAATACTTGGGACGCCTTGCTCGCCTTTGCCAGCACGGCCGTGCCCGAGGCTCGTAGCCTGCGGCGCGCGGACCTGCCGGCCGAGCTGCAACGCCATGGCTCGGTGGCCGGCCGCGAACGAAAAATCCTACAGAACCTCAAGGAACATTCCCGGCCGGTCTTGGAGAGAATAAAGGGGACCATCGGCGCCGACGTTCACTTGCCACGCGCCGAACTCGTTCAGCAAGTGCTCAGTGAGTTGACCACCGCGCAGGTGGTGCTCGTTTCCGGGCCTGCCGGCAGTGGTAAAGTCGGCCATCGCTAAGGACGTGGTTTCGATCCTCGCCCAGGACCACGTTGCCTTCGCCTTTCGTGCGGAGGAGTTCGCGAAGGCACATATCGACGAGGTGCTACAAGCCGCGCAGGTGGGAGCGACTGCGGCGACCCTGGCGGCGATCCTCGCGGGGCAGGTTCGCAAGGTCGTCCTCATCGAAAGCGTCGAGCGCTTACTCGAGAAGACAACTCGCGACGCGTTCAGCGATCTCATGGGCCTGGTGGCAGACGACCCCGAACTCCGTGTCATCCTCACATGCCGCGACTACTCGCTCGAGTTGGTGCGCGCGAGTTTCCTCCAGCCGGAGCGGATCACGCACGCGATGGTGAGGGTGCCCGAGCTGATGGACGCGGAACTCGACGAGATCCGACTGGCCGTCCCGGTACTTGCTTACCCGCTCGCGAACGACGCCTTACGCGACATCCTGCGCAATCCCTACTTCCTCGACCAGGCCCTTCACATCGCTTGGTCGGCGGACCGTCCGATTCCGGACAGCGAGCGCGAGTTCCGTGCGCTCTTTTGGCGGCAGATCGTGCGCCAGGAGCAGTACACGGCGGGCGGAATGGCGCAGCGCCGGGAGCGCGCGTTCTCCGAGATCGCTGTGCGCCGCGCGCAAGCACTCACCGACTACGTCGTCTGCGACGACCTTGATGCTGAGGCAATCGCCGCCTTACGCCGTGATTCCCTAATCATCTCTCCCGACGAGCAGCCGTCGCGACTGGCGACTGCGCACGACGTATTGGAAGACTGGGCCATCCTCCGTTGGATCGAGCAGCGCGCCGATGGCGAGCGCTCGTTCAAAGACCTGTCCGACGCGATTGGGACACATCCAGCGATCCGGCGCTCTTACAGAACATGGCTCGCCGAGCTTCTTGATCGCGACCCGCCTGCAGCGGACCGTGTTTTCAGAGCAGCTCTTGCCGATCGCGAGATAAGCGCTCAGTTTCGCGACGACACTCTCGTATCGCTTCTCAAAGCCCCGTCTGCACCGGAGTTCGTCACTCGGCATGAAACCGAGCTTCTCGCCGACGATCAGGCGATCCTCAAGCGTGTCATTCATCTACTTCGGGTGGCTTGTGTGAGGTTGCCCGATTGGCTGGCCGGCAGTAAAGAATACGGCTCCGTCTTGAATGTACCAGACGGACCGGCCTGGGCGGCGGTCCTCAGCCTGGTGCACCGTCACCTTGACGACTTCTCGGCCGATGACGAGCCGGCTCTTCTCGGGCTGATCGAGGATGCTGTTCGGAGCGTGAGCTGGCGGACACCCAATCTCCAAGGCGCAGAGTCCGTTGCAGGTATCGCGCATCGGCTTCTTCCCGGCCGGGACCACTACGGCGCTGAAAAGTGGCGCAAGCGGGTGCTTCGAGTGCTGGCTAAGATCCCTCTGGCGGACCCCACCGCGTTTGAGAGGGTCCTCCGAGGTCAGCCGCCCTCACCTCGGGGGCGCGATGTCAACGCAGATGACTTGCGCGAAATTCTCTTTTGTACGTCCGAAGGGTCCGCTGCGGCACGCGACCTCCCGGTGCTCTTTGTGTCAGTGACCAAGGAGCACCTGCTGGCAACAGACGCGGATGTAGGAAAGAGCAATTATGCAAGTTGGTCTCCCGGCGTAGGGATGTCCTTCGGGATTCGAGAGGGGACGATCAGCGATTTCTTTCCACCAAGTGCATACCGAGGCCCTTGGATAACGCTATTGCGACATCACCCGCGCTTGGCTCTGGACTTCTTCATCGACGTCTTCAACCACAGCGCCGATTGGTACGCCCATCCTCGCCCATCCAAGGCACTTGAGTCGGCCTGGGAGGTGGAATTAACCTTCGCAGACGGAACCATGCGCACGCACTGGTGTAGTCCGCGACTCTGGAACCTTTACCGCGGGACATCAGTTGGCCCTTATGCTCTGCAGTCGCTGCTCATGGCCTTTGAAAAGTGGCTTCTCGAACTGGCAGCCTTAGACTCAAAGCAGCTTGATGCGGTTCTGGTGGACACGCTGCGCCGGAGCGACTCGGCGATGCTCGCTGCCGTTGTCGCCAGTGTAGCCACGGGTCACCCGCAGCTATCCGGCGAGGCACTGCTGGTGCTCCTCAGCGCACCGGATTACATCCGGCTCGACCAACGCCGCATGGGAACTGATTCGATGGGGTCGTCACTCTCAGATTTGCTTCCAGATCCGAGAGCAGAGAACGTCGTCTACACGCAGGAACGCAGGGAGGCAGATGGCCTCCCGCATCGCCGACGGCACATCGAGGCAGCGGTTGCGAATCTTCAACTCGGGCCGCTTGCGCCTCGCGCGCATGCCATCCTCGACCTCCACCGCGCAGCACTGCCGCAAACTCCGGAGCCCGACAGTTCTGACCTGTGGTGGCGCTTGGCCCTCCATCGAATGGATCTCCGCAAATACACGGTATCAACTGAGACCGAGGAACAGGCTCCGGAACCGGGCACACCCGGCAACCAGCTGACACGGACGTCCGTTCGACTTGAGCCCCAGGCTCTTGCCCCCGACATGCAGGCTGTGGTTGACGAGAACGCGACCAGATTCGGCGCCGTGGAGGAGCGGCTTGGAGTTTTCGGGTGGGGACTTCAGACATTCGAACGCAAGAGCGCGGGCGATATCGCTGTCCGTTGGCGTTCGGTGCTCGCAAACGCGCGGAAGATCGACCGAGAGTTCGAATACCCTGACGGCAGCCGGAACGGACCCGGAGTGGTTGCCGCCGTCTGCGTCCGCGACCATTGGGACCAGTTGTCGTCAGACGACCGAGAGTGGTGCATCAAGGTCGTCTGTTCGGAGATAGCTCGCGGATCGGACGCGTGGGACGGTTACGCGGGCATGCAGCGATTCCCAATGGGAGCCGACGGGTGTTGCGCTTCCGTTGCGCCGACATTGTTCGGCAAGACGCTTACGGAACGTCAGTCGGAGAGCGTCCGGCGCGCACTCGTGCTAGCCCTCACGCATCCGGTCGAAGAGGTGAGGTGGCACGCCATTTGGGGCATCGACTCCGAGTTCTGGGCAACCAACGGGGACACGGCGATGTGCTCTGTAAACGCGATCGCGACGGAAGCTGCGCTGGTAGATGAAGCAATGAGGGAGGAGTACCGACGTCCGTGGGACGAGCGCCGGGCCCACGCCGAAATCCGCGCCGAGGCCGCAGCCACAGTTCGCCACCGCTTCTGGGAGAAATCCGCAATCTCGGAGACTGCGTTCGATGCGCTCGATGTGTCGGAAGGGGCGTGTGCGGAGGCACTCAGCTTGATCCTGGCAATCTTTGGCTCGGTCCCCGAGGAGCCGATGGCCACGTCGGCCTTCGAGCGGGCTAGCCGGGCGTTAGTGGAGTGGTGGGACGCCGGTGAGGATCACACACGACGCCAAGAGCGGAACTTTGAGCTTGAGCAAACCATCTCACGACTCTTGCAGCAGTTCGTCATGCGGGCGGCGCAAGTTTCCTCACGGACGGTGCTGCAGCCGATCCTGGACGCGATTGGAAGACATCCCGACAAGATCGATGATTTTGTCGATGGATTGAGAGTCATCGAGAATCGGGAACGCAACACCGAGCACTTCTGGAGTCTCTGGAATCTATTTGCGGATGGCATAACACAAGCACCTTGGGTTCGCTCGCTTGACAGCGATTACACGTTTGGTTCGCCGATGCTCTCCGCCATCTTCATGACACGCTGGTGGAAGGATGACGTCAGGCATTGGGGAGCCCTGGAAGGCTACGCCCAACACGTCCACGCTTTGTTCGAACAGCTGCCGGCAGTACCCGTCGTACTGGACGAATACGTTCGGTTTCTCTACCACATAGGCGAGCGGTCGCTACCCGAGGCCTTTGTCCGGCTCGCGGCTGCGTTTCGGCGTGGCGACGCTCCGGCGATGCTGGCGCGGGCGGACACTGTCTTTTGCCTCGAAGTGCTGCTGCAACGGCATGTCTATGGGAGGCCTCTGGAGCTAAAGCGAGACGCTGACCTCCAGGACGCAGTCCTCAGATTGCTAGACGTCTTGGTCGAGAACGGATCATCAGCGGCGTTTCGAATGAGAGACGACTTCGTGACGCCGGGATCCTAAGTAATTCCCGCGAGAGCATCCCACTTCGGAGGGGCTCAGGTGGGCGCGCGACCCATGTCGCCCGACCAGAGCGTTGGCGCAGACGGCGCTACGCTGCCCGCTCGTGGCACGGCCACGCCCCGGATAGTCGGCAGCGGGCCCATCCGCTCACGCTCCAGCTCCCCCACGTCGAACCCCGCTCGCGCGATGGCGGCAGCTGTGTCCCGGTTCGGATAGCAGCCGGCCCCGACGCGGCGCCAGATCGGAGTAATGAGGTCGAAAGCGCGCCCCCCATCACGGCCCCGCGGCCGGACGTGCTCCCAGAAGCGGAACTCGCCGCCCGGCTTCAGCACACGGCGCACTTCTGCGAGAGCCTGCGGCACGTCTTCAATCGTGCAGAAAGTGAGCGTCGTGAATACGGTCTCGAAGGAGTGGTCGGGGAAGGGCAGCTTTTCGGCAGCGACCTGGTGGAGTTCAACCTCGCGACCCAGCTCCTTTGCGTGCCGGCGGGCCCTCGCGATCATGTACCGATCCGGGTCGATCCCCACGTAGCTGACGTCGGCCGGCAGATACGGCCAGTTGGACAGACCCCAAGGCCAAGCTCCAGAACCCTGCCGCGCACACCCTCGGTGACGGCCCGGCGCGCGCGCCGTTGCGGCCCCCCTTCGTGGCGGGAGGCCAGGTCCCAGAAAGCCGCAAACCACCTGTGTCCCGTCTTCATGTTGGTCCTCGCCTGCATGTTCGTCCGGTGTCGACCCACGTTATCTCACTCACGCCCCCTTGGGGACGCTATGGGAGCCGGTAGCGGTCCGTCCACGTCGCGCCGCCGTCGAGAGACTCGACGATGCCCCTCCCATCGACCGCCACGAGCAGCTGGTCGCCGTGCACCAGCATGGCTTCAGGCTTCCCTGTGAGCCTCGATCGTTCCTCCCAGGCGAGGCCCCCGTCGCTATTGCGGTACACTCGTCCGTCAGGGGCGACACCGTAGACGGCGCCAGCAGTCTCCCACGCGAGGAAGGCCAGGGGCGGCCCTTCCACCGCGGTCCACGATCGCCCGCCATCCACGCTTCGCGCCAGACCTGTCGCGGTCGTTGCTAACAGGAGTTCGGGATCCTCCGGACTCACGACAAAGTCAAACACCTGCGGGCGCGACCGCGTCTGCCATTGCTTCCCGTCCTGCGAGTAGAGCAATTCGCCGCGGACGCTGTTGTAGCCGTAGATGCCGGCGGGCTTCGCGATTCTCAACACGTGAAAGTCCGCTTCACCGAGCAGCGAGAGGCGTTCCCAGGCCTCACCGCCGTCCGTCGAGCGCAGCAGACCGAGATGTGGCGGAAGCTTCTCGTCCCGCATCATCTGCGGCGACGGGTGGCCGCTCGCCAGGAAGACACCGGGCGCCTGCACGGTGAAGCCCATCAGGTCCTGGAATGCACCGACGCGCTCAGCCCGACTTTCGCTCGTAATGCGAAAGAGGCCGGTGTGGGTCGCGGCATACAGGCTACCGTCCCGCCCATCGACGCCCAGACCGTGGACATGGAGGACGCCCGGGTCGTCTCCCAGCTGCGCCAAGGCGCTCGTCGCTGCCGGGGCCCCGCTGGGCGCCCCGTCGTCCTGGCCACAGCCGGCGAGAGCGAGGGAGACACCGATTGCCAGGACGGCGAGGGCGAATAGCCGGTTGATCATGGTCACACCATCGTTCCGCGAACCTTAACTGGTCTGCGGCCCAACCGCCGCAGTGTGTGCTGGCAGTTCGGCGCTATTTCACCGTCACCGTGGTGTACATCCCCTTGGTGTAGTGGTTGACACTCTTTCCACCCACTTCTTCGACGACCTGACAGGCGAGTTCGTAGGTCCCCGGTTCGAGCCTGGCTTCGGCCGTCTTGATCTCGCCGGGCTTGATGTCCGTGAGGTTGACCACCGGGTCGCTGAACTTACTCTGGCCGGCTTTCGCGCCCGCCGGCAGGCGCGCAACGATGAGCTGGTGGGTGGCGCCCTCCTGGCCTGCCATGTCCATCGAGCCGTGCTCCGCCTCGTGCGTCGCAACGAACGTGACCGTGCCCGCCGCCAGCGTCTTCGACGAAGGCTCCATGGCCCAGTTCGTGAGGTTCACCGTCACTTCGGAAGCGGGCGTGCCAGCCTGTTCCGGCGTGTCGTCATCCCCGCCGCCGCACGCGACGGCCAGGAGGCCCACCAGCCCGGCCAACCCCAGTGGGAACAGGACCAACAGACGCCTCGGCATCGACTCACTCTCTTTCTACGACCACGTGTCGTACTAAACGAGCGTAGCCACTGCCCGGGCACCGGGCAATCCAACCAGACACCTACGGGTTAAGGCGCGGTTTGGCTGCGGACGAGGCCGCTGCGCGGCGGACAGCGGCGCCAGACTCGCGGCTGGCGGCACACCCGAAGATGAGCCCCGTTCATCGGACCACCAGCCTGGCCTTCATCGCCGGATGAAGCGTGCAGAAGTAGTCGAAGGTCCCCGGGGTGTCGAATGCGATGGTCTCGCTCGCACCCTGGGCAAGGAGACCGGTGTCCCAGGAGCGGTCGTCCGCCGTCGCCGAGTGACGCGCGCCATCGCGGTTGGTCCAGGTGACGTTGGCGCCAAGGGGTACTTCGAGGTTCCCGGGGCTGTACGCGTAGTCGGCGATCACCACGGTGGTGGCCGTGCCGCCTTGCCGCGGGGTTTCCGCGGACGTGTTGCGGCCACCACCCATCATGGGGCCGCCCATGGGCCCCCAACCCCAGTTCCAGTCGCCGGACTGCCATGCCCAGGCCACGGTCGAGCCGAGGGCGACGAGGAGCAAGACGCTCAGCAGTGCAAGCAGCAGGGCCGGCGACGACCCACGCCAACCCTGGCTGACCCCCAACTGCTGCTTGAGCCGCTCAAACTCCTCGTGGTTGATTTCGCCCGAGGCGAGCCGGCGCCGGGCGATGTCCATGGGTTGGCCGCCACCTGCGGCGCCCTCCTGCCACGGCGACCAAATGGCGAGCAGGATGGCTGCCAACACCAGGAACGGCATCCACATCATCCAGATCACAAGTCACCCCCAGGACAATTGTTCTCCAATGACCGTCTGGCGGCGGGCGAGGCTGGCTGATCTGGCCGGCGGCAATCGACACAGAGCACGCTCCGAGGCCAGCATCCTGCCGCGTTACGACCGATTCAGAATCTCCCGGAGCCGCTCGTACTCTTCGTGAGAGATCTCACCGGCTGCCAGGCGCCGCTTCGCGATCTCCTGCGGTGTCTCGGATCGTCGCTCTGAGGTCTCCGTCCCGCGGCCAAAGGTGGAGGCGAACAGGTACACCAGGGCGCCGATAAAGACGACCCAGAAAACGCTGCCGAAGAGCATCCACCAGCCCATACCGTCGTGCGCTGCCCACATGGTGATTCCCCTCCTCAGGCTATCGGGCCTGTGTTGGTGTGCTCGCCGCACGGGGCATATCGCGGTGCCCGGAGCGGGGAAGCATGTTGTCCACGTCGGGCGGCATCTCGGCCATCATGCCGTCCATCATCCGATGCATCATCTGGTCGATATCCGCCATGCCGGTGATCGGCGCCCCGGACGCGTGGTCCCGGAAGTGCTGCTGCATCCGTTGGAACCCGTCCTCGCCCAGGACCTCTTTCATGTGCACGAGCATCGCGTCGGAGTCCATGGCGGCCATGGCCGACATCATCCCGGCGACGCCCTGCCCCTGGACCATCATCTGGGCCGTCTCCCCGTCGTCGTCGTCCGTTGCGAGAGTGATGCCGAGCGCGGCACCGAGTCCAGCGACCGCGATCGCCAGGACCGCGATGATTGCGCGACCAGGTGTCACCATCATTTACTCCTTCCCTTGTCGTACGACTGGAGGTCGTACTTCCTTCAATGTGTCTCCCGCGAACCGCCACCGGGATGGCTGGGCGGACCCTTTTCAGTGGTCGAACGGTCCATGCCACCGCGTCCCGGTTCGGGTACCATGACGAAATGGGCGAAGCGACGAGGACGACGCTTATCACGTCGGTTGGAGAGCTCGAAGCCAGCGTGCTCTCGACGCTTTGGGTCGATGGCGAACTCTCAACGCCGGATGTGTTCAACCGCGTGGGCAAGCCGAGAGGGCTGGCCTACACCACCATCCTCACGGTGCTCCAGCGCCTCTACCGGAAGGGGCTCGTTTCCCGCCGCGGCGAGGGCAAGGCACATAAGTACTCAGCGGCGCTCTCACGCGAACAGTTCTCGGAGCATCGTGGAGCGTTTCTGGCCAGCGCCATGGTCGAATTGGGCAACGCTGGCCTCTCCGCGTTGCTCGCCGAGGCGAATCGCCTCGACCCGGCGTTCGCGGCGATGCTCCGGAGCCAGCTCGAGGAGCCGGAGACATGAGCCGCGGCGGCCACCTTGCGCTTGTCACGCTCGTGGCGGCCGTCTTGTTCGCGCCGTTCTTGGTCGTTCATCCCACGGTGCCCCATCTCTCCGCGGCCGGCCTGACCGATCTGCCCGTCGAGCTTACGCACCCGGTCGTGGCCGGTGTCCTCCTCGTCGCCCTGGTGACGCTCCTCCCGGCGTACTGCCTGGTCGTCGTCCTCGTCCGTGCGGTGCGGGGGTCAACCCACTTGCACGCGCTCATTGGCAATAGCGAGCCGGCGCATCTGGAGGAGTTCGTCTACCGCCGCCTCCCGTCGGACGGGGTGAGTGTGTTCACCGCGGGGTTGTTTCGACCGGTGACTTTCGTCACAACCGGCGCCGCAGCCGTCCTGGGTCCCGCCCGGCTGCGGGCGGCGCTTCTGCATGAGGAGGCGCACAAGCGCCGCCAGGACCTGCGCTGGCGGCTTCTCCTCCAGGCCGTTGGGAGCGGCTTCTCGTTCATCCCGGTGGTGAGCGAGCTGGTAGAGGCCGAGGCGCTGTGCGCGGAATGCCATGCGGACGAGAGCGCCATCCGTAGCGGGGCCGGTCGGCTCGACCTGTTCGAAGCGATCGTGGCGGCGGCGACGTCCCGCTCAGTCCCGCTGGCCGTTGGCCTGACGGACACAAATGTCGAGTTCCGGCTGATGCGCCTGGTTGACCCCGCTCTGCCACTCCCGCGCCGCTCCCCCATGATTCTCCTCGGGCTGGCAGGGCTCGCGGTTGCCCCGGCCCTCGCGGTCCACCTGGGTGCCATCGCGGCGGCGGCCTGGGGCGGAACGCACTTCACGTAGCTGACAATACGCGCCGCACCCACGCCGGGTGTAGCAATCGCGGTCGCCCGACTCGGGTCACGCCTCCACAGCCGCTGGGCGTGCGGGCACTCTCGAAGGCCCGATGGGCCCCTGGATGACGCCCATTCGGCCCGCCCGCAGCGCGAAACCGCCACGCTATACTACGTACGTAGTAAGACAACGGAGGCAGGCTATGGCGACCGTGATTCGGCCATCGGGCATCAACCTCACGCCAATCGAGCGGATAGTGCGAGTGGTGGCCGGCACCGGCGGAGTGGCCGGTGCCATTGTCTGGCTGGCGCTGGTACCGTCCTTGCTGGTCGGCGTCGGAGCTTTGGCCCTCGCCGCGGCAGGGCTCGACCTCGTGGTGACAGGAGCACGCGGACATTGCCCGCTCTACGCCTGGCTGGCCCGGCGCCGTGCCAGGAGGTTGGCGCCATGAACCACCGTCACGTCAGGCCGTCCGCCGAAGACCAGTCGAACGCTCCGGGTTCGCCCGAGTCGGAGGCCGCCAGTGGTCATGGTG
The DNA here is from genome assembly GCA_046154545.1 of Dehalococcoidia bacterium. Lineage (GTDB taxonomy): Bacteria > Chloroflexota > Dehalococcoidia > Tepidiformales > Tepidiformaceae > JBJXGC01. The sequence goes on from JBJXGC010000054.1 coordinate 21,926, forward strand.
GCTGGCGCATGGCCGGGATGATGCTGCTCTGCTGCATCCCGATGGTCGCGATCATCGTACTGGCGGCCATCGCCACCAGGTGACCGCGCGCCATCGGCTGGAGCTGCGAGTTCTTTTTTCACCAGCCCGGAGCGCGACAGGCAAGCGCGGGAGAGACCTCGCCAATGCGGCAATCGTGATCGTTGGCGCCTTGAGCGTGGCCTGGGGCGTTTGGATCATCGTCGAAGCCTGGCTCCAGGGCCACTGTCCCGGCGACCGCTTCAGCAATCATCGCCAGGGTAGTGCGTCGATCCTCGGAGGCCAGAGTCGAATCGGTTGGACCGCCGGACACAAGTGCGGCCCGCCGAACTCGTTCGCGGTCAGTCCGTGGTCACGGGCTTTTGGGCCGAGAAGCGGAACGTGCGCTTCCGGCTTTCCACCTGCACCTGGCCGAAGCCCGCTGCCTCGAGTCTCCCTCCAAACTGGACCGGATCGACCAGCACCATGGTGTCAAAGAGATGCGCTGTCCGGAAGACGAGGCTCGTGCGGCTGTCGGACCCGAGGAAGAAGCCACCGGGCCGGAGGACTCGGAAAGCCTCGCGCAGAAGCGCATCCTGGGCGGCGACTGACGGCACATGGTGGAGCATGGTGAATGAGACGACGGCGCTGAAACCATCCGCCTCGAACGGCATGGCCGTGGCATCACCGGTAACGACGGTCACGTCCTTGCCGGCCATACGGGCGCGGAGCCTGTCGGCCAGCCGGGCATCGTGTTCGATCACGGTCAACCTGAGTTCACGCAGTCTGAGGACATCGGTCGTCAGGCCCGGCCCGGGCCCTATCTCCAGGAGCTCATCGCCGAGCGCCGCGCCTTCCAACGCCCAGGGGAGAATGGAGCCCTGAAGGGTTCGCCGCCAGAGGCTGGATTGGCAATACCAGTTGTGGAATCGATTCGTGTAGCACCTCTCTCTGTCCCGAACGTGGGGGGCATTGCCTCAATAGCTGCTTGGCCAAACCTACTACATCTTGTCGTTGTCTTCTCTTCGCCGACGCAGGCTGGTGAATGGCCGGGCGGCGCGAGGTGGCAGTCGAAGCCAGCAGGTGGACGTGGAGACGGCGGCCACTCATGAGTCATGCCCCGGCGCTACTCGCTGGGCCGCCGCGGGCCCGTTTCCTCGCCGGTGCGACTGACCCTTAAGGCAGCGGGCCGCCGGTGCGTTCCGGGCTCGCGGCAAGGCAGGCGAAGCCAGCGACCGCCGTAGCGACAAGAATGGCCGAACCGAACAGCGCAAGGTTGAAGTCGCCGCTACCGGCAGACCAGCCGAGCAGGGCCGGCGCGGAAACGGCGCCAGCCTCGCCAGCAAAGCGATAGACGCCCACGCCCAGCGTGCGTTGGGTCACCGGCACCGCGTCCGCCAAGTGGGCGATGGGGCTGGGCCCGGAGAGGCCGACGGCAATCCCGAGCAGGAGGGCAACGCCGAGGAAGTCGAGGTAGTCGTCGCTGACGGCGAGCAATATCAGCGCGAGGGCACTCCCCAGCCCTCCTGGCACAATGGCGACCTTCCGTCCGAACCGGTCGGCAAGCCAGCCGGCCGGGTAGAAGACCGCAAGTGACGCGAACCCACCAATGGACAGGGCGATGCCGATCTCCTCGGGGCCGAGCCCCAGGCGACGCGCCCCGACAATCGGCGCAGCCACAAGCTGTGTGCCTATTCGCGCAAACGCCAGGGCAAATGCGAGCGGCCAAAGAGGCCACAGCCCGCGGGCGGCCAACACACGCCATACCACCAGGTGTCCACGCTGAGCGCGGCCGGCCGCCGGCAGCGGCGGGCCGGCTGGCCGGCGCACGGCCGCATGCAACCAAAGTGCGATCACGGCGGCGATAGCCGCGTAGACGACAAAGACGGCACGGACACCGGATTGACCACCGATGAGACCGCCGAGAAGAGGCCCCAGCGAGGCACCCGCCAGCGACGCTGCCTGGTATGAGCCGAGAACGCGACCGGCCTTGCGAGGCTCCGAGTCGACCAGCACTAGTCCCGTCGCCGCGACTGAGGAGGTCCCGGCCATGGCCCCTTCCACAACGCAGAAGACGGCCAGCGTCCAGAATCCGCCCGCCAACGCGCAGAGAAGCGCGGCCGGGACGGTAACCGCCGGGCCGGCAATCAGCAGCCGGCGGTGCCCGACTGTCCCGGCCAGCCAGGCCGCCGGGAGGGCGACCAGCAGCCGAGTTGCGGCGAACGCCGCGATGAGCAGCCCGACGAGCGCCGACGAACCGCCGAGGGACAAGGCGAAGGAGGGAAGGATCGGGACAACCAATCCTATGCCCAGCGTGGAAAGGGCCGCACTACCGTGGAGCGCCAACTCCGGGCGCGATAGACGCGCCCGGAGCGGAGGCCCAGGGACGAGTTGAGAGAGTGCGGTTCCCAGTCTCCCCCTCGCACTGACGTGTCTCACCCGACGGCACAGGTGATGGCGTGGATCTTCCACGCCGAACCGTCCTTCTGGAGTTCGACCCGCCATACGTTGGCGTGCGACTCAGCCCCGACGGTCACCTCCGCGGAGGACGCGGAAACCTCCGCTTTCCCGAGCTCGAACGCGTGCGGGATCGACATCGAACACAACATTGGGTCGACGCCCGGTTGGCCACCGGCGGCCGCCGACTTCAATGCAAGTCTGAGTCCCGGGGTCACGTCCGCGTTCCCCTCGATTGCACCCGAGGCGATCGGGTCGCGTCCGAGGTTTCGTTCGCTCGCGTACCAGTGAAAGAAGCGGCTGGCAACCGCCTCGGGGCTTGTTGTATCCGGCGTGGGCGTGGCAGCCCCGGGATCATGATCGCCGCAGGCCGTGAAGACGACGGCCATCATCCCGAGGACCGCGAGGCCGGCAACGCGCAGGGCGATGTTCCGTGATGCCATATCCCCGTACCTCCCGCGTAGTGTCCTCAATCTACTACGTGACGTCGTCGAAACACTCTGTCCTCACGGCCCGCGTTTGTGGGGCCGATCGTCCGTTCGAGGAGGTACGAGGACGTTGGCCTGCCCGTTCAGCGCCCAGAGCAAGTTAGACTCCTGAGTGGCGAAGCGAGGCGGCAGTGGAGCTGCCCCTAACTGGGTTGGCCCCGGGGCAGAATGGCCCAGAGCCTGCAACCCGGCCGGCCATTCTGCCTTCATACTATAGTCTGTAGTATCCGCAGCTGAGCGGGCTTGTGAGAGGTGTTATCGTGAGCGTGCCAGCACCCGGTCAACGGAAGACGAGCCTCCGACTCGAACGACCCCTGCCCTCGGGCGATGGTCCGACGCGGGACGTATAACGGCATGCCACGAGGAACCTTTCGCGTTGCCCGCCTTGCCGGGATCGACATCGAGATCCACTTCTCCTGGCTCATCGTCCTCGCGCTTCTCTCGTGGACTCTCGCTGATGGCGTGTTTCCTGATCACTACGACGGGTGGAGCACTACTGCCTATTGGACAGTCGGGGTTACTTCCGCCGTCCTCTTGTTCGTTACGGGTTCTCATCCACGAACTTGCGCACGCGATTGTCGCAATCCGCCGCGGGTTACCGGTGCCGCGCATCACCCTCTTTATTTTCGGGGGCGTATCGCAATTGGCACGCCAGCCGGAGACGGCGCGCGCGGAGTTCGTGATTGCCGCGGCCGGGCCGGCAACGAGCCTCGTCATCGCGGCCCTCTCCGGAGTGCTGGCCATCACGGTCGGCACTGCAAACGAGAAAGTCGAAGGAGTTTTCGGCTACCTGGCCGCCGTCAACGTTCTCCTCGGCATCTTCAACCTCCTGCCTGGCTTCCCATTGGATGGCGGGCGCGTCCTCCGTTCGATCGTCTGGGGTCGCACCCACAGTTTCCGGCGGGCCACCAACGTAGCGGCGGGGGTCGGGCAGATCTTCGCCTACGGTCTGATGGGCCTCGCGTTCTTGTTCATCCTCAACGGCTTCATCTGGAACGGGATCTGGTTTGCCTTCATCGGCTGGTTCCTGCTGGGCGCCGCGAAAGGTGAGTCATCGCAGCTCCAGCTCGACACGATCCTTCGACCGCTTCGCGCCAAAAATGTGATGCACCAGGACTTCATCAGCGTCCCGCCGGGGATCCCAGTGCAAGAGGTGGTCGATCGCTACATCGTGGAGCAGGGGGAGCGCGCTGTGATGGTCGCGAACGGCGACGCCGTCCTTGGCATCCTCACCGTTACCGATGTTCAGCGCGTGCCCCGCGCTGATTGGCCCAACACCCCTGCCCAGCGGATCATGACGCCTCGCGATAAGGTTGTGACCGTGTCAACGGAGACCCCGGCACTCGACGTCCTCCAGGTGATCGGTGAGCGCCGGCTGAACCAGGTGCCGGTGCTCGCGGACGGGCGGATGGTGGGGCTCATCACGCGTCGCGAACTGATGGATCGCGTTCACCTCGCTGGATCCCTCGCGCCAAACGAACCGCCCGCTGACGAGGTCGGAGAAGGGAGAACAGGCTAACCTGGGCCTGACGCGGGGCCCCCTCATGAACGCTGGCAGCGACCCGGCGGTCAACGGTCGGGCCCGTGGTCTTCAGGCGGCTAGAAACTCGTCCCGGCAACCCCTGGCGCAGAAGTAGTAGGTCTCGCCCTCGCGGGCCGCGGACACCGCGCGGCCGCGTTCGACCGCCATGCCGCAAACCGGGTCCACGGCCATCTCGACGATGCTCTTGAACTGACCGTCTTCCAACCACAGGACACGGTCGGCGATATCTTTGATGCGGGCGTCGTGGGAGACGATGACCACGCTCCGCGAACGCTTCTGGGCGATTTCGCGTAGCAGGCGCATCGTCTCGCGACCGTGGCTCGAATCGAGGTTCGCGGTCGGCTCGTCGGCAAGGATCAGGGCCGGGTCGTTAATGAGAGCGCGGGCGATAGCGACTCGTTGCTTCTCGCCGCCGGAGAGCTTCTCCGGAGAGAAGTGCAGCCGCTGGCCGAGCCCGAGTTCGGTCAGCAGGGCGGAGGCCTTTTCGCGGGCAACCTTACGGCTCACGCCCGTGAGCTCAGCGGCGAAGGCCACGTTGTCCTGGACGTTGAGCGCCGAGAGGAGATTGAAGTCCTGGAAGATGAATCCGAATTGGCGCAGCCGCACGTCTGGCAGCTTGCGTTCCGACATGGCGCTCAGTTCGAGGCCCGCGAGCGTGATGGTGCCAGTCGTGGGCCTGAGCAACGCACCGAGCATGAGCAGCAACGTGGTCTTGCCGGAGCCCGATGGCCCCATAATCAGCACGACTTCGCCCGGCTCAACACCCAGGGAAACGTCGTGGACGGCGACCACCTCGGTATCACCTGAGCCGAACCGCTTCGTTAACCCTTCGACCTTGAGTCCCTCGTTCAATTGACTACCTCCCACGAATGATGGCCACCGGTTCGAGGCCGGCGATCTGCCTGGCTGGAAGAAGTGCCGCAAGACCGGCGAGGAACACCGAGATCAGGCCCACGCGGGCCGCCGACCCCGCGCTGAGCGAGAGCACGAGAAACTCGTTGAAGCGCGGGATCACCTCGGACAGCAACAGGGTGATGCCTAGCCCGGCGAAATACCCCATGGCCACAGTCATGAGCGCCTGCAACATCACGACCTGGTAGAGGCGGCTGTTGCGGACGCCCATGGCCTTCAGCACGCCATACTCCCGGCGGCGCGCAATCGTCGCGACGTACACCGTGAGGGCAACAACCGCCAGACCGGTGAGATAGCCGGCGGTATTCATGATGTTGATGAGGTCCGAACTCATGTCATTGACCAACCGCCGTTCCTGGGCGGCGAATTCAGCACGCGTCTGGACTGTGACGCCCTTCACGCGCTCGGTGATCCGGGCCGAGACCGCCGCGGGAGACTCGCCCGGTGCGACTTTCACCAGGACGAAACTGATGGCGCCGGCGCCACGGGCGCGGCCAAAATCCTCAATCGTCACGAAGGTGGCGGAGCTGACGAGGCTGGAGGTCCCGGCAACGAGGCCCACAATCCTCATCTCCTGACCCAGCACCGTGGCCGTGTCGCCCACACCGGCCCCCGACCGCTCTGCGATGGAGTGGTCGAGGATCACATCACCCGGTTCCAGATCCCGGTCCCCCTCGACTACGCGCGACGGGCCGCCCATGGGAGCGCCTGATGGCACTCCAAACACATACACGATGTACTGCCCGCCTCCCGCCTCGATCATGTCCTGGGAAAAGAGTATCGGCACGGTCCGTTCGACACCCGGCACGCTAGCCACGTCGTCCGAAACTGAAGCTGGTAACGCCGAGGCGGACATGTGCATGGTCCGGACCCCCGCCTGGGAGACCCAGAGATCAGCGCCCGCCCGGTCGATATAGACGGTCAACCGGCTCGTGGCGCCTGTGAAGACCGCGTCGAAGAAAAGGACGAGAGTCAGCGCCAATCCGGTGCCCCCAACCGAAAGGAGAAGACGAGTCTTGTTCTGCGTCAGGTTGCGGAGAGCGAGGCGAAACATGGGCCTACCTCTTGAAGACTTCTGCTGGCGCCAGGCGAGCCGCCGCCCGGGCTGGCACGAGCGCCCCGAGGAGCGCCATCGCGAGACCGGCGGCGACGGTCATGGCGATTGCGGTGGGTTCGATCGCGACCATGAACTGGGGCCTTGCCGTCGTCACCAGCCAACCCATTACATAGGCGAACGCGACTCCGAGTACGGCGCCGAACCCCGCCGCGACGATCGCCTGCGCGGCGACGACCCGGTAGAGCACGCCGCTGCGGGCCCCGATGGCTTTCAATATTCCGTATTCGGCCCGGCGCTCGTTGGTTGCTGTGTAGATCACCATGCCCACGACAAGCGCGCCGACGACGAACGCGGCGGCCACCATGAGCAAGATGACCTGGTCGAAGACGCCGGCGACAATCTCCTGGTCGTTCGCCATCACGTCGCTCTTAAGAAGGACGTTCGTCCCGGGCACCTCCCCGAGGCGTTCGAGGAGTTCGTTGCGGCCCATCCCCGGCCTCAGGGTGACCACGACGAAGCTCGCCGCCCCCGGTGCCAGCGTCAGCGATTCAACAAAGGCCTTCCGGGCGAAGGCGTAACTCCCGGTCCAGGAACTCGTTTCGCGAGACAGGCCGACGACGGTCAGCGTCCGCCCGCCGATCTCGAACGTTTCACCGAGGTTCACACCGTGACGGCTGGCGACGGCCCGGTCGAGGACGACCTCATCGTCAGTCGCCGGCTCGCGGCCACTCTTGAGTTTCCACGGGCCGCCGCCCAACGCGGGGTCATAACCGATCAACTTGATGAGCTCCTTCCGCCCATGCATCTCAGAGAGCCCCATCGTGAGGACGATAGGCACCGCGCGGGCGACGCCTGGTGTGGCCGCGATGGCGCTGACAGTCCCCGGAGCCAGGAACTGGGCCGAGCCGGTGGAAGTACTCCGGACTCCCGTCGGGAGGACCTGGATCGATCCCGGGCTGTTGTCCAGATAGACGACGGCGCTCCGGAGCGCGCCCGCTCGCAGTCCGAGCAGGAAGAGGATCAACATCAGGGACAGGCCAACCCCGACGACGCTCAGGACGAAACGGAGCCTATCCTGGAACAGGTTGCGGAGCGCCAGGTGCCATGCCGAAGCCATCCCGCGGGACAGCGCTGTTGTTCGAGGCGTAGTCACTTACCAAACTCCGCGGGCTTTGCCGCAAACTTCCGGCGGCACCCCTCCGAGCAGAAGTGGTACGTGACCCCGTCATATTCGGCGGTCCCAACTGCATCCTTCTCCGTAATCGTCATGCCGCAAACCAGGTCCTTCGCGGAGCCGCGCGGGTCAGAATTCATGCCAGTCCTCCAACATCGGATCAAC
>JBJXGC010000064.1:0-3482 GCA_046154545.1 Dehalococcoidia bacterium
TCCTCGTCAGCAAGCTCCGCGAACTCATCCCCCGCCAGATGTTCGACGTGCCCATCCAGGCAGCCGTCGGCGGCCGCGTCGTCGCCCGCGAGACCATCCGCGCCATGCGCAAGAACGTCCTCGCCAAATGCTACGGCGGCGACATCAGCCGCAAACGCAAACTCCTCGAGAAGCAGGCCGAGGGCAAGAAGCGGATGAAGCGGGTCGGCAACGTCGAGATCCCCCAGGAAGCCTTCATGGCGGTCCTGCGGCTCCGCGAAGAGTAAAGGCGCCGAACCGATCTAACCGACCGCTGCTAAACTGTGGTTGGTTTCTGACTGAGGCTTGCGGTTGGTGGACCGGTTCGATTCCGGTGGCGGCTGCAATCTCCATGGCTGTCATCATCGGCGTGTCGCTCTTGCGGCTGCCGAGCCTGCCGCGCAAGTGGGCCGGGTCAAAGGAGGTAGCTATGAACGTTGTTTTGGGCAAGGTCGTCGTATCCGTAACGGAAACGTTGTGGGCTATGGCGGTTGCGTCCGCCGGTTTGGCAGCCACCAGCCTCAGTCCGAAACCCGCATCGACGCACTAAAGGTCGCATCGACGGAACCGACCATCAGGCCTCTCTGCTACGATGGATACGCCATGGCCCTCACCGAAGCCGACATCGAGCAGTTCATCGAAGCGCTCCACAACAGCGCGGACCTGCGTGAGCGTGCCCGCGCCGCCATCCTCTCCGACGATTTCCAGGCACTCCCGCGGACCATGGACCGCCTCGGCGAACGGATGGATCAGCTTGCTGAGCGGATGGACCAGCTCACAGAGCGAATGGACCAGCTTGCTGAGCGGATGGATCGTATCGAGGTCCAGGTTGGGCAGCTCGCGGCCGCGCTCAAAAGCATCGACGGCCGCGTTGGGCGCCTCGAAGGATGGCGCTTCGAAACCAAATACCCGGAGAACCTCGCCTCGCACCTCGTCGAGCGTTTTGACCGGCCACGGCTTCTGGTCGCGGGCAACGTGGCGCCGCTAGTGAGCGCCCGGCGTGAAGGTCGATTCAGCAAGGCAGAATGGGGGAATATCATCGCCCTCAATGTCCTCGCTACAGCGACGGACATAAGCCTTCCCGAGCACCCCGAGGTCTACGTCGCCATCGAACTCTCGATGGTCATCGACGAATCGGACATCGAACGCGCCCGCGAACGAGCCGGCATCCTCGCCCGCGCCCTCGACCTGCCCGTCGTCGCCTGCGTCGATGGCGAGGCCATCCTTCGCGACGCCGAGTTCCGTGCCGCTGAACTCAACGTCGTTAACCTTCGCGGCTAACAGCTAACAGCTAACAGCTAACAGCCTCACGCCATCTGCGCGACGCGCACCGTGTGCTGGTTCGGCAGCCCCGCGATGTCGTTGATCGCCCGCACGATCCGCCACGCTCGCTCTTCGTCCGACTGGGCGTCTGAGCAGGTCGCCGCCAGCCACGAACCCCGCACGTCCGCTTCCATCAGCAGCCCGCTCCGGGTCCCACTCCCGAACAGCTTCACGAGCACATGGGCGTCACCAGACCCCGGCGCCTCGCTCACGAAGACCCTGCCCTCCGCGTCCAGATGGTCGAGCCGCACGTGCCAGCCCGGGACCGGTGTTTGGACGCGTGCGGCCGCTACCGCCAGCGGCATCACGTGGACGATCGGCCTTGGCTCGAACGCCTGCGCCGGTTCGTCGTCGCCCTCGTTTTCGCCCGGCCAGGCGGCCTCGGTCTGGTTCGGTGCAACCGTTGAAACGCGCATGTGTCTCTCTCCCTCTCGCTACTAGTCGGCCACCCCGGCCTGGTCTTTCAGGTCAGAGGAGGGGAATGGATGGTGGATGGCGGCATCGCAAGGGCCTGCATAGATATCTACGGCTCCCATTATAGCCACGCTCTATCGATTTCGGGTGGACGAAAGGTTCGTAAAGCCCCACCGAATCGCAACCATTGCTCACCCTGGCGTATGGTGCGCAGTTGGCACACTGCCCAACCGGAGGCCTCCGTGGACGTCACCGTCGGTACCTTCAACCTGAACAACCTCTTCTCCCGCTTCAACTTCCGCGCCCAGATCGATGCAGTCCATAAGGGTGAAGCCGAAGTCGAGGTCACCGCGGCCTATACCTTCGACGATGAAGACTCCTTCGAGATCCGCTCCTACCAGGGCCGCCTCGTGACCGCCAAGTCCGCCGCTGAGCGCGCCGTCATCGCCGCCCGCATCAAGGCGATCGACGTCGATGTCCTCGCCGTCCAGGAAGTAGAGGACATCGATACGCTCAAGCGGTTCGCCCACACCGAACTCGGCGGGCTCTACCCACACGTCGTCCTGATCGAGGGCAACGACCCACGCCTCATCGATATCGGCCTGCTCTCGAAGTTCCCGCTCGGCGCGGTCACTTCCTGGCAACACGCGACGTACAAGAACGACGGCGGCCGCCCGATCTTCGGGCGCGACCTCCTCCAGGTCGAAGTCCTCGACAAGCCCAACGGCAAGGTCCTCTTCACCGTCTTCAACAACCACCTCAAGAGCCAGTTCGTCGCCCTCGGCGACGACCCAACCCAACACCCTATCCGGCGCCGCAAACAGGCCGAGAAGATCGCCGAGATCGTCGCCTCGCGCATGCGCCCCTCGAGCCGCTACGTCATCGTCGGCGATATGAACGACACGCCCGATTCGCACCCCCTGGCCCCGTTCGCCGCTTCGTCCCTCGGCCTGGTCAACGGCCTCGCCGACCCCACCGAGACCCGCCCGGCCAAGCCCGACAACCCGCCGCCGCCGTCGAAGTCCTGGACGCACCGCTTCAAGGAATCGGGCCAGCCGGCAGCCTACGAACTCTTCGACCAGGTCTGGCTCAGTCCCGCCCTCGCGTCGAAGCAGACCGGCGCCTTTATCGACCGTCGCACAAAACACTCCGGCGACGGCAGCGACCACGACCCCGCCTGGGTCCGCCTCAGCCTCTGAGCGGTGGCGGGCGCGAGGCTACAGCCCGGCCAGGACGCCGATCAGGATGATCGCGATCCCCACGAGGTTCAGCGGGCCGGCCGCCGCCTGGAGCATGAAGCCCGGCGACCGGGCGGCGAACGGGTCATCGACGCCCTGCCGCCAGTTCAGCGTCCCACCAGCGAGGGCGCTCACGACACCCGCCGACACCAGCACGGCCGCTGTCGTAGCCAGGCCGTCCGCCATGTCCGCGAAACTCAGCGCCGCCGTCAGCGCGAGCAGGATCGCCCCGCCGATCAGACCCTCCATGTGCGCGTTCACCAGGTGGCGCGGCGCCGTGGGCGCCTTCTGCCGCGCCAGCGCCATCGGCACCCCCAGCGCGAATGCATAGGCAAGGACGGCCGTCCCCGCCACGATCAGGACCTTCAAGCTCGTATCCATGTCCGCGACCTCAGCCCGGCCGATGTGTCAACCAGGCCGCCCGAGTCTACGCTCGTCCTGAGTCCTGAGTCCTGAGTCCTGAGTCCTGAGTCCTGAGTCCTGAGTCCT
>JBJXGC010000065.1:0-7880 GCA_046154545.1 Dehalococcoidia bacterium
GCTTCGTGGATGCCGGATGTGCGCATGAGGTCGAGGACCTCCTGTTCGAAGTGGACGGCCCCGATCTCGCGGCTGGTGGCGAGCGCCGCCCGCAGGTGTTCGCCCGCTCGGACCCGGCTTTCGCCACGCGACCCGCCAGGCTGCGTCAGCAGGGCGAACGCCGCGCGCAGCCGGGCATAGGCCGCGTCGTAGGGGCGCGGGAGCGCTTCCCACTCGGCCGCGAGCTGTTCCCACGCGGCCGGGTCGTCGCAGCCTCGCAGCGCTCCCGTTCCAGGCGCGCCTGGACGATGAAGACGCCGAGGTCGTCGATGACGGCCCGGCCGGGGGCTTCGTCGAGGCAGACCTGGAGGCGTCCAACCCAGTCATCGGCGAGGGCGAGGGCCTCCGGCTCGGGCCCGCGGTGGCTGAAGGCGTGGTCGGCTTCGAGGCCGATGGCGTAGGCGAGGGCCTCGGAGCCGGTGGCCATCAGGTGCCCCTGGAGCCGGGGAATGGCCGCGCTGACGGTTTCACGCGCCATGAGCGGGTCGGACCGCGATCGCGCGACCTCAACCCGAGCTGACGCGTACTCACCCCACATTGCGGGGAGCAGCGTGTCTCCGAATGGGAGGGACTCAGGTTCGAACATGAACGTTCCGTCGTCGCACCTGCCGATGCGGACCATCATGAGGCCCCAGCCGGGCGTCACTAACTTCAACCAGTCGTCGTCCCCTGTGCTCTCGCGGATCTGGTGAAGCCGGTCGAGTCCCTCGGCGTAACGGCCCAGCCGGACAAAGGAGCGGGACATCGCCCACTCCGCCTCTGAGCCGGTCATGGGGCCGTAGCCTTCATCGAAGAGCCGACCGCAAACGGGCACGCCTTCCTCGATGTTTCGCTCGTGCGGGCCCAGGAGCCTCAACATCCGGCGGCGGTCCACCTGCTGCATCGGCAAAACGGCGAGCGTGGACGCCAGGTCGAGATGCTGCTGAACGGGAGCGCCAAGCGCGATCGCGATCCAACCCCGGGCGGAGGCAAGCACGAAGGCTGTCTCGGTCGCCAGAGTCTCGGGGGTACCCGCGGGAATGCGAGCGGCGATCGCCGCGGCTTCGATATCCAGCCCGTGATTATTAGCGAGTTCGATCGCGGCTACCGCCAGGACCAGCACGGCGATGTCAGGGGGGACGGATTGGTCGACAGCGGCCGCGGCCGCGCGGAGGACGGTGACCGATTGGCCGACTTCCGCGGGATCTGTCGATTCGCGGCAGGCGGACGCCAGCCACCAGCCAAGAAGAGCTCGCTCGGCGGCTACCTGAGTTCGCGCCAGCTCCGCCCGCAACAGATGAATCATGCCGGGAATACGCCGGCATTCGAAGAGCGCCAGGGCTGCCCGGACCGCGAGGTCGGTCCGGTTAATTCGCCCGTCCGACCGGGCCAGCGTCACGAGGTCATAGAGTTCGAGCGCTCGTTCGAACGCGACCGCCGACTCGGCCATGGCGCCCGCATTCCTCGCCTGCTGGCCGCTGCGGACCACAGCACGAAACTCCCTCTCCGGCACGGCTGCCTCGCGCCAATGGCGAGCCGCTTCGGCTGACCGTTCGGGCTCCAGACGCTCAAGCGCGTCCGCCATCGCGGCGTGCATTACGGGACGGCGGCCGGGCGGGATGCGGCCGTAGACCACCTCGCGGAGGAGCGGATGGCGGAAGGCGAAGCTGTCCCCGCGCCCGAGCAGGAAGCCGCGGTCTGAAAGCTCGTCCAGTGCTGTGCCGAGCTTCGCTGGCGGAAGGCCGGTTACCGCGGCGAGCACCGCACGCGAGGCCGCCGTGTCGAGCGACGCCGCCTCGGCAACCCGGGCGGCGGCGGCGTTGAGGGCGTCGAAGCGCGCGAGGACGGTGTCCTGCACGCCCTGGGGCAGCTCTCCTCCCGGGCTGGCAAGGAGCTCTTCGAGGAGAAAGGCGTTCCCACCGGATCGTTCGAAGAGGCGGTCGAAGGCAGCGGCGTCGAGTTCGCCGGCGATCGCGTTGACGACGGCCAGCGCCTCGGCCCGGTCAAATGTGGGCAGCTGCAGGAGCTCGGGGCGGGCGTTGCGGTGGACAGAGGCGAGCACCGGACGGAGGGGATGGCCATGGCCGACCTCGTTGCCTCGGTAGCTGCCGACGACGATGGCGGGCGAGTTGCGGAGGCCGCGGGCGAGCGTCTCGAAGAGCACACGAGAGGATTCGTCGGCCCAGTGGAGGTCGTCGCAGATGACGAGCAGTGGATTGACGGCCGCCATCCGCTGGAAGAGGGCCTGGGGGAGCTGGAAGACGGAGCCCCCGCCGCCCCTTTCGCCCGTCGTGAGCCCGGAGATGGCCCGCCAGGCCGGCCGGGTCAATTCCCCCGGTGAGTGCCCGTGGAGAAAGGCCTCGATAGCTGGCACCATCTCCTGGAGGGCGGCGAATGGCCGTGACTCGCCCCCGAACTCGTCGCAGCTACCCTGGAGGACGATCCATCCATCGGCCCGTGCCCCGGCGGCCAGTTCGGCGCTGAAGCGGGTCTTGCCGACGCCCGCCTCGCCCGAGACGAGGACGGTCGCGCCGCCCCCGCTGGCGAGCGCTTCGGCGCGCAACAGCGCTACCCGCCCGAGTTCCGCCTCGCGCCCAATGAAGACCTGGCTGGAGATACGCCGCACCACGGGCGCATCATACGCGATCGAGAATGTGGTTCGGGGCCTGAGCGGTTCACCGCCAAGACGCGAAGATCGCCAAGGGCCGCCAAGATCACAGAGGTGGCGCTCGCGGGAACCGAATTTCCCGGCCTTGCAGTTTCTTGGCGACCGTGGCGTCCTGGCGGTGAAGCCGTCTCAGGCCCGCGTGCGGCCCCGGCGAGCGAGCGCCCGCTGCACCGCGAGGACGGCGCCGCCGAGGCCAAGGCCAGAGAGGGCAACGCCCGCCAGGGTAAAGATGCCATCCGTGGTCGTGGCGGCGTGCGCCACGTGGAGCATCAGCGGGTCTAACATCACTGCCTCCGGGCCCTCACCCACGGGGTGAACGGGCCACTCTCAACGTTCTTGGCGACCTTGGCGTCTTGGCGGTTGACGCACTCAGGCGTGTGCAAGCGCGGGTGTGTCGCGCTGCGACGCATCGGTGGCCTTTCCACTGGTCGCGTTGAGGGCGAACCAGAAGCCGACGACCGTCGCGGCGTAGGCGATGGCGTTGTAGACGAAGTGGAGCTGGGTGTCGGTGACGCCGAGGACGCGGTCGCCGATGCCCGGGCAGGGGCAGCCGTTGTTCTGGACGACGTTCGAGATGATGACGGCGTGTTCGACCACGTGCCAGCTTTCGAGGCCCACACCGGCGATGGCGTACACCGCGAAGGCGCGCCAGGGGACGGCGCCGGCCCGTGCCAGCGCGAGGAGCGGGATGAGGAGGAGGTAGAGGGCGGCCAGGTAGCTGCCGTTGAAGCCGAGGTGGAGCCACTCCTCCGTGTTCTGGGGCTTGAAGACGTAGCCGAGGAGGCCGAAGGCGTCGTCATCGGAGACGCCGAACAGGTAGACCTGGGCGAGTTGGACGATGTGTTCGAAGACGTGGATGCCCTGGATGATGACGACGGCGAAGAAGAGCGGGATGAAGATGCGGGTGAGGCGGCTCATGGAGCTATCCCTCGTGACGATGGGGATTGGACGGCGCGCCGGAGAAGGGGATTCCCGGCGCGCCGTCCTGGTCGAACGTGTCTGGGGCTTAGATGGGGTCGCAGTGCGATTCGACGGAGTTGATGGCAGGGAAGGCGATCGAGTCACCGACCGTGGAACGGGGGAAGATCGTGAATTCGGTGAGGCCATCGAGGCCTTCGGTGTAGTCCGCCACGAACCCTGAGGTCGATCGCAGCGGGCCACGTCCCTTGAGCTGGAACAAGTCGGTGGCCGTCCCGACAAAGAGGTTCGGATTGCCAACGGAGTTCCGGATGCGGGCCCGGAAGTCGTAGACGAAGCGGTACTTGTTGCCGTGGCCGTCGGTGGCTATGCCCTCAGCGTGGTCGCGGTAAATGCGGGTGATGGTGCCGTCGCGGTGCGTTTTCTCTTCATAGTAGCCCGTGAACGTGCCTTCGCCCGAGACGAATGCATGTGCCGGGAAGAGCGAGCACTGCCCGGCCGGGATGGTCCATGAGATGGGACGGGTCGTCGTCGTGCCACGATCGTCGTCCTCGTGGCCGGCGGCTGTCGTGACGCCGAGTGACAGCGCGGCGAGCGCTGCCCCCGCGAGGAGGAGCCGCTTCGCCGCGGCAGGACCGAACCTGGGGTTCATCTTGCGCAAGACCTCTTCCAGTTGGCTCGCCCCGGGCGGAGCGGCTGGATGAGATTGCGCTTCGGACAGCCCGCTTACATTGGGCAACCGCCTTAGGCCGCGCGAGAAACTACCTTAGAAGCCGGGTGTCATCTCACCGCGAAGACGCCAAGGGCCGCCAGGACGAAGATGCATTCCCACGCACGCGCCCATTGCTGGCGCCGCTTGGCGACCTTGGCATCTTGGCGGTGAACCCGCAGGCGATTAACCCCGATCCGAGCCGGTGAACCCGGTCGAGGGGCCTTGGCTCCATTCAGGCTCCGCCGGGCCAGCGCCAGAGGTAGCAGACGTAACTACCGGATGCTGCGGGGCGTCAGCTCTTTGCGCAGCTCCCACATGTCACGCAAGGGGATGCCGTCCTCGCCGATGAATGGCACCGATGGCTTCAGCGCCCGCACCTGGTCCATCGCGCCGAGGTGGACGGTGACCACGCGGTAGCCCATGCGCAGGTAGACGGTGATGGCGCGGAGGTTGTCGTTCGTCGTGAACAGCCGGGTATACCGGCGTCCTTCGTCGCCAAGCATCGCCTCGACCTGCGCGAGTGCGCGACGGCCGTACCGCTGGCCGTCGATGAGGGCATCGAGGGTCACGATCTCGGCGCCACCCGGTTCGCGGTGAAAGCTGACCGTCGCCACCGCCCGGCCCGTTTCGTCCAGGGCAACGAACGCCTCAATGTCATCCGCCGTGTAGGTCCGTTCGGGCGTGACCACCAGGCCACCCCAGTGCTCCTGGAGGGCGGCGCGGATGGCCTCGCGCGTCATCGGCCGGAGTGTGAGTTCAGGCTTCACCGGGCCACTGCCTTCGCCAGAGATAGCAGAGCGCCCCACAGGCCACCGCCACGTTCAGCGATTCGACCCGCGGGTCCATCGGCAGCGCCACCCGGAAGTCGCTCTCCCGGAGGAGGAGCTGGCCGACGCCCTCGCCTTCGCTGCCGAGGATGAGGGCCGTCCGCTTCGGCCAGTCGAACGAGGTCGCCGGGACCGAGCCTTCGCCGGCATCGGCGGCAACGACCCAGTAGCCGGCCTCCTTCAGGGTGGCGAGGGCCATGTTCAGGTTCTGGGGCGCGGCCACCGGCGCGATGAAACTGAGCCCCGCGCTCGCCCGGTGCACGCCAGGGGTGAGCAGGGCGCCGCGCCGGAGCGGCAGCACGACGGCATCGGCGCCCACGGCGACGACCGTCCGGAGGACGGCGCCAACGTTCTGGGGGTCAGTGACGCTATCGAGGAAGAGGACCAGGGATGGCCCGGTGCCCTTGCCCGTGGCCTCCTTCAGGTCGGTGGGTTCCAGCGCCCGCAGGCGGACGAGGACGCCCTGGTGGACGCCGCCGCCGGTCAGCTCATCGAGGCGATGGAGGTCGGCGGGCTGGGCGGCGAGCCCTTGCTCTTCGGCGGCCCGGACAAGGTCGAGCACGCGGGGGTTCCGTGTATCGGAGAGGTAGAGGAGCGACTTCGCGGCCCCGGCTTCGATGGCCATCGCGCAGGGGTTCACGCCGAAAGCGAGGTCATCGGGGGTGGCGTTGGGCTTGGGGCGCGGGCGCGGCATGCGCTGATTCTACCGGCCTGCTGGCGTTGGCCCATCTTCCTGCCAGGGCGCGCGCCGGTTGCGGCAACGATGGTTTATGCTGGGCTAACCGTATGACTCTCCTCCGCCTTCTCCAGCGCCATCGCGACTTTCGCCTGCTCCTCTTCGGGACGGTGCTCACGAACCTTGTGATGCCCGCGCAGTTCATGTCGCTCGCGTTCTGGTCGATCGACACCTACCCGGACAACGGGGTGCTGGTGACGGGGCTCATGGTCGCGTTCCGCGGCGTCGGCATGCTCGCCTGCAGCCTCCTGGGTGGCGCCATCGCCGACCGCTTCGAACGGCGCCGCGTCCTGCTCTGCTGCGAACTGCTGGCCGTGACCGTGACGGCCCTCATGGCGGGCTCGATGATCTGGATGCCATTCGGCGGCGTGACCGTCCTTGCGATCCTGGCGCTGGTGTTCCTGTCGGCCGCGATCATGGCGATCGACGGGCCTTCGCGGTCGGCGAGCATCCCGGCGGTGGTCCCGCCCGCGGAGATGGGCAGCGCGATCGGCCTGAGCAACGTCGCACAGCAGCTCACGTTCCCGGTGGTCCTCCCGGTGATCGGGATCCTCAACCAGACGCTTGGGCCGGGACAGGTGGTCGCTGTGTCGCTCGGTGCGTGGGTATTGATCATCCCAATCATCGCCTCGCTCCGCTACAGCAGCCGGGCGCTGGTGCCCCGGGCGGCCGGGGCGGGGTTCATCGGCGAAATCAAGGCTGGCCTCGGCTACGCCCGTCGCGACGCGACCATCCTCGCCGTTATCGCGATGGTCGTGATCATGCAGGTGGTGGGCATGCCCGGCGTGGGCATGCTCGGGCCTGTCTGGATGACCGAGGTGCTCGGCCTCTCGCGTGCTCAGTTCGGCTTCGTCGCCATGCTCTGGGGCGTCGGGGCGGTCGCGTCGTCGGTCACGTTCGTCCTGCTCGCCGGGGTGCCCCGGCGTGGCGCGACGCTTGCGGCGATGGTCCTGCTCTTCGGCGCCTGTGGCATCGTCTTCGGCCACTCGCGCGTGGTCTGGGTGACGGCGGTGGCGAACTTCGGCATCGGCTTCGCCATGGCCGGCGCCCTGGTGACGGCGATGACGATCATCCAGTACACGGTTGTCGAGGAGATGCGCGGCCGGGTGATGGGCCTCTTCCCGCTCGTGATGGGCTTTTCGATGCTCGCCGTCGGCCCGGTGAGCTACGCCGGCCAGGAGTTCAGCCTGGAGAGAGTGGTGCCCACGCTGGAATGGGCGGCGCTCGGCCTCGGCGTCGTGGTGACGCTGTTCGCGCCTGGCCTGCGGCGCGTCCGGCCAGCGGCCCGGGCGGCTCCTCCCCTGCCCGCGGCTACCATCCCCGAACCAGTCCACGGCGGCGGCTGACGCGACTCCCGGAGCGGGACGACATGGGATGTCGTGCCAGCGCCGCAACATCCTGGGCGAACACCATACCGTTGAGGTGAGCCCATGGTCAGTTGGAAGCAGTTCGCCGACTCAGCTCCCGCGCTCGCGGCGGTTTGCTTGGAGCGCTTTCGATCAACAGACCTCGTGATGCTCGGGACGCTCCGCAAAGACGGCCGGCCGCGGGTCACGCCGATCGAGTTCTTCTTCTTTGAGGACGACCTGTTCATCGGTGGGATGTGGCAGTCGAAGAAGCTGCTCGACCTGCAGCGTGACCCTCGCTGCGTCCTCCACAGCACAACCAGCGATAAGGACGGGCTCCAGGGCGACATGAAGCTTTACGGCGACGCCACGGAAGTGAGGGACGAAGCCTACCGGGAACGGTATGGCCAGGCGCTCGTGGCGGCTACCGGCTGGCGGCCCGAGGGTCCCTTTCACCTGTTCACGATCGACATCACCGAGGCGGCCTTCACCGTCTTTGGCGCCGGGGTGAGCCTGTTCCGCTCGCGGCTCGAAGGCGCCGCCGGAGTGAGGTTCCGGCTCATGGGCGAGGAGTCAGCGGACACCTCGGCCGGCTACGTCGTCGCGACCTGGAAGGCCCCCGGATGACCTCCCGGACAGCGTCCGGTCAGAGGTC
>JBJXGC010000066.1:0-12902 GCA_046154545.1 Dehalococcoidia bacterium
TACGCCCCGCCAGCGGCCGCCGCCACCGCGAACGACGGGCGCTCGATCCGGTCACGGACCTCAATCGCGTTCGGGGCGACCTCCTTACAGGCGCCGCAGAGGACGCAGAGCGGATCCTCGACCGTCCACTGGCCATGCGCATCCTGGACGATGGCGCCAGTAGGGCAAATCTCGACCGCGTCGGGGAGCTGCTCGTCCGTCTGCGAGCGGACCACATAGCGGATGAAGCCGGGCAACGTTCGCGTCGGGTCGATCTTGTCCTTGATCAGCGATTCAAGCTCGGGCCGGAAGGCCTTCATCGCAAGCTTGATCGCGGTCGGGGTGAGCTGGCCATGCTGGCAATTCGACCAGACGAGGGTCTTCACGATGTCGTCCAGCTTGTCGAGGTCGCTCTCCCGTCCGCCGCCAAGCGAGATCCGGCGCAGGATCTCGACCGCGCGCTGGCTGCCACCGTGGCAGGTGGTGCAGCGTCCACAGGACTCGTCCTCGCAAAACCCCGTCATCCAGAGGACGAGGTCGAGGATGCTGGTGGTCTGGTCGAAGAAGCAGATGCCGCCGCCGCCGAGGAACATCCCGCGCTCGCGATACGGCCCGAGCTGAAGGGGAAGGTCGATGTCCGAAGCCGGGAGCACGCCGGAAAGTGGCCCGCCCGGCTGGAAGCCCTTCAGCACGCTGCCTTCGCGCATCCCGCCGCCGAACTGTTCCAGCATCTGGCGCATCGTGCCGGATCCGAATGGGATCTCGAAGACTCCGGCCCACTTGATCTGACCGGAGAGGCTGAACATCTTCGTGCCCTTCTCCGGCTGCTCCTTGGGCGCGAGGTTGCTCCACCAGTCCGCGCCCTTCGCGAGGATGAGCGGCGCGTTCGCGTACGATTCGACGTTGTTCACGTTCGTCGGCTTGTTCCAGAGGCCCGCCTGGGCCGGGAACGGCGGCTTGATCCGCGGCATCCCCCGGAAGCCATCGACGGAGTTGATCAGGCCGGTTTCGTCGCCGCAGACATAGCTCCCGGCCCCCTTGAAGATGACGATGTCGAAGTCCCAGCCGAGGCCGAGGATGTCCTTGCCGAGCAGGCCGCACGCTTCCGCCTGCTTCACCGCAGTGCGCATCCGTTCGATGGCGAGCGGGTACTCGTAGCGGATGTAGACGTACGCCTCCCGGGCTCCACTCGCCCTTGCCGAGATCATCAGGCCCTCGAGGATGAGGTGGGGGTCACTCTCCATCACGGTCCGGTTCACCCACGCCCCGGGGTCGCCCTCGTCGGCGTTGCAGACGAGGTACTTGGGCGCGGCCGTTGCCGTCCGGAGGAAGTCCCACTTGCGGCCGACCGGGAAGTTGGCGCCGCCCCGGCCACCGACGCCCGACTCGAGCATCTCCGCGATGATCTCCTCGTCCGTCATATCGAGCGCCCGGGCGAGCCCTTCGTAGCCGCCGAGGGCCATGTAATGCTGGATGTTCTCCGGGTCGATCGCCCCCATCTTGGCCATCAGGCGCCGCTCCTGGCCGCGCATGAAGGGATGGTCCGCGAGGAGGGGCACGCCCTCGCTGGCGTTCCCCTCGACCACGCCGATGGCCAGTTCGGGCACGTCCAGGCCCTGGACCACGGCCCGCTCGATGAAGTCAGGCACACGGTCGGCCGTGACGTTGGCGTAGAGGACAGCGCGAGTGCCGCCAGCCGAGCGCACCGTGACACAGGGCTCCATCCAATTGAACCCCCAGGTGCCCGTGACCGTCACCTCGGCGTTGATCTGGCGTTCGGCGATGACCGTCCGGATGGCGTCGAGCGTGTCCTCGGCGCCGCGAGCGACGGACGAGGTGTCGATCACGACGCCGATGTGGACGCGGCCGCCCGACTTTTCCGCGGCCCAGGCCCGCCGCGCGTCTTCAATCAGTGCTGTCAGCGTGGGGTTCATTCGCCAGCCTTCACTTTCCGGGCCAGCCGGATGGCCGAGGCGACGGTGAGGTTCCCGGTGACCTTGCCGTTCACCCAGACCTGCGGCGCCTCGCTGCAGGTACCGTTGCACTGGGCCATGTGCAGGCCGTAGGCGTGGTCTTCGCTGTGCCCGCCGAGCGGCAGCTCCAGCACCTGTTGCATCGCCTCGCGAATGCGGTCGCCGCCGAGCAGTCGGCAGGCCGGTCCGCTGCACCAGGCGATTTCGCACTTCGGGGGCGGCGACGTGCGGAAGTCGCTGTAGAACGAGACCGCGCCGTAAATCAGCGCCGGAGTCGTGTTGAGCTGGCGCGCGATGACCTCGATAGCCGGGCGCGAGACGTAGCCGAAGCGCTCCTGGACCTTGTGCAAGGCCGGCATCACGTGGCCCTTGCCCTCTTCGAACTCAGCCACGGCGGCGCGCAATTCCTGGATGGTCGGCTCAGCCTGCATGGGCTGTCCCCCGCTTGTGAAAGGTGCCACGAAGTATAAGCGGCGAAGCCATACGGTCAGGTGTTCGAATGCCGCATGGGTCGCCCTCGAGAATCCGGCGCCGCCGGACGCCGCGAGGCGCCGGGCAATGCCCGGCGCCCCATGACGTAGGTATGGTTGATCGGCGACTAGGCCGGCCGCGCCGACGCGTTGATGCCCGCCATGGCGGCGCCGCCGCCAACCTCGAACGGGCTCTGAAGGTCCAGCGACTTGCCCATTTCGCGGACGGCCGGGATGACTTCCTCACCCATCAGGCGGAGGCTGCGCATCGCGTCGTCGTGGTTCATCGCGCCGTCTCCGTCCCAGAAGAAGATGCTCCCCGGGCGGATGTATTCGAGGACGTGCTTCACCTTCGGGATGACCGTGTCCGGCGTCCCCCAGATGATGCTCATCTTGTCCGTCTGCTGCTCAAACGTCCCCAGGTAGTCGGCCGCTTCCTGCTTCTGCTCGGCGGTGGCCGTCTTGTTGAAGTCCGCGCCGCGGCCGCGCGCCTGGGCAGCGGCGAAGCTCGTGACCGTGGGCAGCAGCGCCGTCCGCGACGTCAGCCCTGGCAGGTTCTGGATAGCGGCCCGGACGTTCCCCTGGTTCCCTTCGAGGAAGGGGTTGCTCGGGCCCTGGATGTACTTCCGGGCGGCCGCCTCGGCCAGCTCTTCCGTCTCATCCACATGCACCTTGAAGAGGTAGCCCTTGTGCTCGGTGCCGGATTCGTAGCCGTACTCGTTCTTCGCCTGGCTGGCGTAGTACTCGTACGACTGCTTCGTCGGCTCCAGTTCGGTCGCGAGCATGACGTAGGGGTAGCGGTTTTTCGCCGCCCAATCGACCGTGTTCTTCGACATGACGCCCGGGATCCAGATCGGGGGGTGCGGCTCCTGGTACGGCCGCGACCAGGGGTTCACGTAGCGGTAGTTGTAGTGGTCGCCCTCCCAGCGGAAGGGCCCAGGCGTCGTCCAGGCCTTCACCACGAAGTCATGGGCCTCCTGGAAGCGCTCCCAGTTGTAGGGCGCCTGTCCGTTGTGGGCGACGCTCTCACGGCCGGTGCCGCGGACCCAGCCGGTGACCAGGCGGCCCCGCGAGATCATGTCGATCTCCGCAAGCTCCTCCGCCAGCCAGAGCGGGTCGTCCCAGATCGGGAGGACGTTCCCGAGGAGGACGATCTTCGCCCGCTTGGTGATGCGGGCGAGGATGGCGGCCTCGACATTCATCACGCCGCCCATGCAGAACGGGGTGCTGTGGTGCTCGTTCAGCATCAGGCCGTCGAAACCCATCTCCTCGGCGTAGACCTTCTCATCGAGGTAGCGGTTATAGAGTTCGGCGCCCAGCTTGGGGTCGTACTGGCCGTTGCTGATGCCCAGGTCGGTGATGTCCCGGCCGGTGGCGCCGAAGTAACCCGAGCTGGGATCCTGGTACGGCCGTTCCGTGAAGTACCCAACAAAAACCATGACAGTGCTCCTTTTCGTGTGACGGGCTAGGCTCGGGCGTGCGCGGCGATAAGTCCCGCGATCCGGGCCGGGTCTTCGAACTCGACGTAGTGCCCCGCGCCCGGGATGACCTCGAGCTTCGCGTTCGGAAGCGCGTCCCGGTACTGCTCACCGCAGACCGGCGGGATGACCTTGTCCTCGCTGCCCCAGATCAGCAACGTTGGCGTCGCCACATCCTGCAAGAGATGCGGCAAGTGGCGGTTGTACATATAAGGCTTCCAACAGACGCGCGCCGTCATCTCCCGGCTGAAGTCCCAGAGCTCTTTGACCGAAGCATCAGGTTCTTCGCCGAAGACGGCGTGGAAGGCCGCGTCGTCGCGAAAGCCCGCCGCCATGTACTCGTTCAGGTCCATCAGCATCCCGTCCATAATCTCGCCGTCTTTCGGCAGGATGCCGGCCGCGCCGACGAGGACGAGCTTCTTCAGGCGTGACGCATCCATCGTCGCTAGCTCGGCGGCTACGAAGCCACCGAAGCCGAAGCCGACCAGTGTCACGCGGTCGAGCTTCAGCTTCTCCAGCGTGTGGTTGACGAGGATGGCGAGGTCACGCGGGTCACGCGCCCATTCGGGCCGTTCCGACTGCCCGTAGCCTGGCATGTCCGGGGCTACGACGGAAAAGTTCTCGGCCAGACGTTCGTGGAGCGGAAGCCACCCCACACTCCCGGTCGAGTGGTGGAGCGTGACGATGGTGTCGCCCGATCCGCCGCGGAGCACGCGGGTCGCTTTCCCGGCAACCTGGACGCGTTCTTCGGTGTGGGCCTGGGTCGCAGTTGCGGCCAAACGGTACCTCCTCCTGGGGGCCGCAGTCCGCGGCCCGTGCGATGGGCGCCATCATAGCGGCCTCTTGCATGGTTTGGTACTGCTGAACGACTGCTCCGAGCTTTTGGGGGCCGGTGGTGCGTCTGCGGTGTTCCGGCGGCCCGTCTCCCCGCGCAGATCCGCTCGGGTCAGCCGCCTCTCGCGCTTCGGCCGCAGGTTTCCCGGGGCGGCCGAAGGTGTAGTGTTGCGCATCGCTCGCGCAGGACCTGAGCCTGGCGCGATTTGAAGGAGCGTCACGTTGCCTGACACCAACCCCGCACTCGAACTCCCACGGAGCCTCGCCGACGTGGACGCAACCTTCATGACCCGGGTCCTGCGCCAGGCTGGGGTCATCAGCGCGACGAACGAGGTGGTCTCCCAGCAGGAGAAGGGCGTCGGCATGACGGCCGGCTACTTCTCGGAGATAAAGAAGGTGAAGTGCGCCTACAAGGATCCCACGGACGCCCAGGACTCGTTCGTGGTGAAGGCGTGGCCGCTCTTCGAGGTCATGCCGAAGGACGCCATCAAGGCGATGTTCATCAAGGACATCAAGTCCTATCTCTTCCCCACCGAGCGCTTCTACCCACACCCCAGGGCCTTCCTGGCGGCCTTCGACGAAGCGGGCGACCGCTGGGCGCTGGTCATGGAGGATGCCGACTCCTTCGCTGAGCACAAAGTCCACGAGAACGAGCTCAACCTCGATGAAGTCATGAAGATGTTGCCGAAGCTGGTCGATGTCGCCGTCGCCTGGGAGGGCTGTCACGAAGGCCCGAAGGCTGACGAACTGGCCGGCCTGGCCGTCGATTTCTGGGCCTCGGAGGCCAACCTCGCCCTCTACAAGGCCGTCATGCCCGGCGGTGCCAGGCTGTTCGACAAGTTCACCACCATAGAGGGGTCGAGTGTGGTTGGCTCGCCGACCTGGGACACCTACCTGGGCGGGCCGGGGATCTGCGAGCTGTTCACGAAGACGATCGACGCCTTCTTCGCGAGCGCCCATCCCTCCGGCGGCGCCACCTGCACCCTCGCCCATGGAGACTTCCGCGGCGACAACATCTTTTTCTGCGAACCCAACGCCCAGTACCCCGACGGCTGGCTCTGTATCGACTTCCAGCTCCTCTTCCGCGGCCCAATCCCTTCCGACCTGGCCTATCTGATGAACAGCGGTTCGGTGCTCCCGGAGGTATACGCCAGCGAGAACGTGGAGAAGGTCCTGCACTCCTTCTACGAACAGTTCATGGCGAAGACGAAGGTCTACAAGGACTACACCTACGAGAAATTCCGAAGCGAGTACGCGACGATGGCGACCGTCCTCTTCGTCTACTACGTGGGCATGGGCGCAGCCATCTGGCAACAGGCGGCCACCGGCGAAGGCCAGGCGTCGCGGGTCGAGCTAGGTCCAAATGTCGTCACCGAGGCGGACCTTACGCCGGAAGAGCGGCGGCAGCGCATGTGGTGGGGCAAGACGTTGGCAAACCTGCGCGAGAACTTCAAGGCGTTCGGCCTGTACGACCAGTTGAAGGGCCTTCCTGAGAACCTGGAAGGCCTCGGCCCGTGGACCGACCTCCCGCCCCACCTGAAGTAGCCGCTGCCGCCGGTTCGACCGCCCTCCACGGTGCCCGAAGCTCAGGCCGGCGGCCGGATAGGCGTCCCCAGCTCGCCGACGACCTCCCCCTGGACTGCGAACAGGCGCTCCGAGTAGCGCGGCGTCGTGCCGCCCGCCGCCGCGAAACCTCCATCGACCACGACCGTCTGGCCGGTGACGAAGCTGGAAGCATCGCTGGCGAGGAAGAGCAGTGCCCCACCGAGTTCGTCCGGGAGG
Source organism: Dehalococcoidia bacterium (assembly GCA_046154545.1). GTDB lineage: Bacteria > Chloroflexota > Dehalococcoidia > Tepidiformales > Tepidiformaceae > JBJXGC01. Next base: position 6,517 of record JBJXGC010000066.1, read on the forward strand.
CCGCGGCGGCCCATCGGCGCCGAGTTCGAGTAGCGCTCGTTGAATTCGGGGATGGCGAAGTACGGGTCCGTCATCTCCGAGGGGAACCAGCCGGGGCAGAGGCAGTTCACCCGCACGCCGCGGTCGGCCCAGCTCACGCCGAGGTTGCGGGTCAGGTTCACGACCGCCCCCTTCGAGGCCTGGTAGGCGGCAGCGATGTTTTGCGAACCAGTCAGCCCCAGGATCGAGGCGACGTTGATGATCGCTCCGCCCTTGCCATCGGCCAACTGGCGCTGCGCCACCTCGCGGCAGCACCAGTAGAGCCCGTTCAGGTTGACGCCGACCGTCTGTAGCCAAAGGTCGTCGGGAATGCGCTCGGGGAAGATGCCCGAGTCGGCCGCCACCCCGGCGTTGTTTACAAGGATATCCACCCGCCCGAAGCGCTCCCACGCGGCGCTCACCATGGTCGCGACACTGGCCGAAGAGGAGACGTCGCACTCCTGGACAAAGACCGTGTGTCCCGCTGCCTTCATGTCAGCTGCCACCTGCTCCAGGCGGTCGGCTCGCCGGGCCGTGAGCACAACGTTGGCGCCCGCTTCAGCGAGGACCCGCGCAAACGTGACGCCGAGGCCGGACGAGGCGCCCGTGACGATGGCCGTGCGGCCGGTGACGAGGAACTGGTCGGTGATGCTCATGGCAGTTGCTCCGTGCGTGAATCGGCGCACCATACGCCAGCCGGCGAGGGAGCGCTTCGACGCGAACCGGCGTCATCGATCCGCTCCGGGCTGACTCGCGGCCATGGGCGTAGAATCCGCGCCCACACGGATCAGCGGAGGAAGCAATGTCCACCATCGCCGGGATGTCTACCGACCGTCTCAAGCGCATCGACGCGCTCGTCGATGAACGCTACCTCAAGAGCGGGCGCTACGCCGGCACGCTGACCCTCGTCTCGCGGAAGGGCGAAGTCGCTCACTGCTCCGCCCAGGGGCTGATGGACGCCGAACGCGGCAAGCCCGTGCGCGAGGACACGATCTTCCGCATCTACTCCATGTCGAAGCCGATCACCTCGGTCGCCCTGATGATGCTCTACGAAGAGGGCGCCTTCCAGATCGACGACCCTGTCCACAAGTTCATCCCCGCCTGGGAAAAGCTCGGCGTCTGGGTTGCGGGCGCCTGGCCGAACTTCGTCACGAAGGCGCCGGAGCGGCCGATGAGCATGCGCGACGTGCTCTCCCACCAGAGCGGCCTCACCTACGGCTTCCAGGTGCGCAACTCGGTCGATGCCGCCTACCGCGAGCTCGGCGTGATGGAGCGGGGCGGCCCCAGCGTCCTCGGTCCCGCCCGCGAGGCCCGCCCCGGCGCGGAGGAAGAGACGCTCGCCACGAGCATCGACAAGCTCGCGAAGCTGCCCCTCCTCTTCGCGCCCGGCACCGCCTGGAACTACTCTATCTCGACCGACGTCTGCGGCTACCTCGTGGAGGTGATCAGCGGCAAGCCGTTCGACGTCTACCTCCAGGAGCGCATCTTCGGGCCGCTGGGCATGGTGGATTCCGGCTTCAGCGTCCCCGACCCGAAGCTCGACCGCTTTGCCGCCTGCTACGCCGCCGCCCCCGGCGACAGGCGCGTGCTCCAGGACGACCCCGAGACCAGCCTCTACCGCAAGCATCCGAAGCTCTTCAGCGGCGGCGGCGGCCTCGTATCGACCGCGGGGGACTACCTCCGCTTCTGCCGGATGCTGCTCAACGGCGGCGAACTCGACGGCGCCCGCCTGCTCTCCCGCAAGACGATCGAGCTGATGACGCTCAACCACCTCGCCGGCGGACACGACCTCGCCGCCCTCGCGCCGCCAGGCCAATTCAGCGAAGCGGCGACGAACGGCACCGGCTTCGGCCTCGGCTTCTCGGTGCTCCTGGACCAACGCCTGGCCCAGATCAGCGGCTCGCCCGGGCAGTACGCCTGGGGCGGCGCAGCCAGCACCGCCTTCTGGATAGACCCCCGCGAAGACCTCATCGTCATCTTCATGACGCAGCTCCTGCCCTCGAGCACCTACCCCATCCGGCGCGAGCTGCAAACGTTGGTGAACGCAGCGATCGTAGACTGACGGCTAAGGGGCGTTGAGGGGGTTTGGCTGGGGACGAAGGAGTCGAACCCTCACATACAGATCCAGAATCTGCTGTCCTACCATTAGACGAGTCCCCAGCGTGGACAACGGCATCCAGAATACCACGCGGCCCGGTGAGGCTCCAAGGGGGCTTCGCCTTATGGTAGAATCGAGCCCATGAGCACCGCCGAACGGCTCTACGACGAGGCCATGCAGCTCCCTGAGCAAGATCGCGTCCACCTGGCGGAACGGCTGCTCGATTCGGTCGAGCCCGAATTCTCGCCGGAGTTCATCGCCCAGATTCACGCTAGAGATGAAGAAATGAACCGCGGTGATGAAACCGTGGGATGGGCCGAGATCCGGGACGAGTGGCAGGCGAAGTTGAAGGCGCGTGCGGCGAGCCACCTGGCATAAGCAGGCGAAGGCCGAGGCCGACGACGCGTTTTCCTGGCACCTCGACCGGAGCCCAGGAACGGCAGCTGCCTTCATGGCGGCTGTGGATTCGGCAATGGCGACGCTTCGCAGTCATCCGCAAGCGGGTGCACGGATCGCCGGTGATATCCGCCGGTTTCATGTCCCGGGATACCCGTTCATCGTGGTCTACCGCCAGACGGCTCGCGGTATCCGCGTGCTCGCGTTCGCCAACACCAGCCGGCACCCAGGCTTCTGGACCGGCCGTCGCTAAACGTCCTACCCCGCCTTCGCCCGCGCCACCCGCAGCCGGTGCAATGAACGCTCCCTCCCCAGGATGGCCATTGAGTCGAACAACGGCAGGCCCTGGGCCGAGCCTTCGACCGCCACATAGAGAACCGAGACGAATTTCCGAAGCTTCTGCCCCAGCGTCGCTTCGAGTCCCCGGATAACGGCCTCGATCGCCTCCCGGTCCCAGCCGCTCTCACTGATGGCGTCGAGTGCCACCAGCGCAGCATCGAGGATGGGCACCGCGACCGCCGGGTCGCCACCGATCTTCTCGGCGAGGCTGGCGACGGCGTACTCCGGCGCCTCAGCCCCGGCGAAGAATTCGAGGGATGGCCCGATCGCTGCCAGCGTGGCGGTTCGCTCGCGAAGGAGCGGCGCTGCGGCCATCAGCACCCCTGGTTCCAGGCGATCGTAGACATCCTGAGGCAGCGTCCGCACCGCCCAGGTTTCGACGGTCTTCAGCCACTCCGCCTCGTGCAGCTCGCGGATGTATTGCCCGTTCAGGTAGTCCAGCCGTTCGATGTCGAACACCGCCGGGTTCGGCACTACCCGCTCAAGGGTGAAGTGAGCCAGCAAATCATCGCGGCGGATGATCGTCGTCTTATCGTCCAGCGACCACCCAAGGAGCACCAGGAAGTTCAGCATCGCCTCGGGCAGGTACCCCTTCTCGCGGTAGTCGAGCAGGGCCGTATCGCCCGAGCGCTTGCTCAGCTTCTTCCGGTCGGGGCCAACGATGAGCGGGAGATGGGCGAACTTCGTCGGCTCGAGGCCAAGGGCCTCATAGACCTGGAGGTGCTTCGGCGCGCTCGAAATCCACTCTTCGCCGCGGATGGCGTGCGTGATCAGCATCTCCGTGTCGTCCACGATCAGGGCGAGGTGGTAGGTGGGGAACCCGTCCGACTTGAGCGCCACGAAGTCGTCCTGGAGGGCGTTCTCGAAGACCACCTTCCCCCGGATGATGTCGTCGAGCACCGTCTGCCCTTCGCGCTTCATCCTGAAGCGGACAACGAAGCGCTCCGACTGTGAGCGGCGTTCTGACTCGCCAGCCGGGACTGCGCGGCACAGCCCGTCGTAGCCGGGCGGCTTCTTCGCCGCCGCCTGGGATGCACGCACCGCATCCAGCCGTTCGGCCGTGCAGAAGCAACGGTAGGCCTTCCCCTCGCTGATCAGCCGGTTGGCGGCCGTCTGGTAGAGCTCGATCCGTTCGGACTGCACGTACGGCGCGTGCGGCCCACCAACGTCCGGGCCTTCGTCCCAATCGATCCCCAGCCAGCGGAGGCTCTGGTAGATAGCCTCGACCGACCTCGGCTCAAGACGGTTTTGGTCGGTGTCTTCGATGCGCAGGAGGAACTTCCCGCCGTTCGTCCGGGCCATGGCCCAGGCGAAAATGGCCGTACGGATGTTGCCGACGTGCGGGTCACCGGTGGGGCTGGGCGCGTAACGCGTGCGGACGGTCATGTGATCAGGTCTGCACTCTCAATGGTGGCGATCGGCCCCGGGCAACGCTCCGGTGGGGCCGCCGCAGCGTACTCAGAGGCTAGCGAATCCAGGCCGATCGCGCGAATGGCGGCCTCCATATCAGCCGGGACCGGCGCCGTGATCGTGACCGTGCCACCGTCCGGGTGGGGGACGGTGAGCCGGTAGGCATGGAGCAGCTGCCGGCCCCCGGGGTCCACGGCCGTACGCCTGCCGTAGACACGGTCACGGGCCACGGGGCAGTGAATCGCCGCGAGGTGGACGCGGATCTGGTGCGTCCGGCCGGTCTCCGGGCGGACGAGCAGCAGGGACTGGTCGCGGTCCCCGCCGAGGACTTCATACCCCGTGCGGGAGGCCCGGCCGTGCTTCACAAGCGCCATGCGCGTGCGGTCCCCGGGGTGGCGGGCGATGGCGGCGTCGATGATCGCGCGCTCTTTGCCTGGCACGCCGTCCACGACCGCGAGGTAGGTCTTGGCCGTCTCCCGCGCCTCGAAGCTGCGGCCGAGGGCAGCCTGGGCCTCGGGCGTCTTCGCGAGGAGGAGCACGCCCGTCGTGTCTTTGTCGAGGCGGTGGACGACCCCCGGGCGTTCGGCGTCGAAGCGGCCGGCTAGCTCTGGCAGGCGGGCCGCGAACCAGCCGATGACGCTCGGCCCCGTGTCGCCCGGGGCGCCATGGACGGCCAGGCCCGCGGGCTTATCGACCGCCAGCACAGCGTCGTCCTCATAGAGCACCGGCAGGTCGAAATCGACATCAGCCGGCGCCGCCAGCTCGCGTTCCGGCTCCTCCACGAGCAGGACATCCCCCGCATCGACCTGGACGGACTTCCGCACGGGATCGCCGTTCACGAAGACATGCCCATCGGCGATCAGCCGCTGCACTCGCGCCCGGCTCACTCCCGGCAGCGCATCCGCCAGGACGGCATCGACCCGGCCGGACCGGGCCGCTACGAGTTCGCGGGGGGACTCTCCTCGGGCCGTTCGTGCAACATCGTCCATAACAACACCAACACACCGATCGTTATCGCCGAATCGGCAACGTTGAAGGCCCAGAAATGGGGCACCTTGATGAAATCGACCACTTCCCCGTTCGAGACGCGGTCGATCAGATTACCGATGGCGCCGCCCAGCATCAGCGCCAGGCCAAGCCGCATCAGCGGATGCGCGAAGCCGGGGTTGAACAGGTAAACGAGGATGGCCACCATCCCCACGACGCTCGTCACCGCCAGCAGGCCACCGGCCCCCTGGAAGAGCCCGAACGCGGCCCCGGTATTCACGATGTGGACGATCTTCACGACGCCCAGGTCGAGCGTCGCGTCGCCACGTTCGATCTCGGCGCGGATGACCCACTTCGTGAACTGGTCAAGGCCGACGATGACCGCCGCAAGAGCCAGGAACCAGGCGTCCTGCGGGCGTGCGACGATCCGCCACTGGCGGGTACGTCGCCGCGCTGTCGCCTCTTCCACCTCGCCAGCGTAGCACGGCGGCGCCCGCCAGGTCGTGAAAAGCGCCCTTACCACCCGTACCGTAGCCCCCTGTAACGCCCACCTGCTACGCTTGCACTACCCCGGCATGAAGCTTTTCAGGAGAGACGACATGGCACAGACCGCCACCAGAGAGATGCGACCCGATGGGAAGGTACGCCTGCCCCCGGGCCAGCGGCTGACCGACGGCTGGCCCGTACTCCACTACGGCAGCATCCCCCGCATCGACCTCGCGAACTGGAAGCTCCAGGTCTGGGGTGAAGTCGAAGAAGAGAAGTCCTTCACCTGGGAGGAGTTCAACGCCCTCGGCCAGTCCAGTGAGAAGAACGACATCCACTGCGTGACGACATGGAGCAAGTACGACAACGAGTGGCAGGGCGTGCCCTTCTCCGCCTTCCTCGACGCGATCAAACTCAAGCCGACCGCGAAATACGCCATGATCCAGAGCTACGGTGGGTACACCACGAACGTGCCCGTCGCCGACCTCATGCAGGCCCAGGTCATGTTCGCCCACAGCCACAGCGGCCAGGAGCTGTCGAAAGAGCACGGCTGGCCGATGCGCCTCGTCGTCCCCCACCTCTACTTCTGGAAGAGCGCGAAGTGGATCGGCGGCATCCAGTTCATCCCCCAGGACAGGCCCGGTTTCTGGGA
>JBJXGC010000077.1:0-4193 GCA_046154545.1 Dehalococcoidia bacterium
CGAACAGCTCCCCGTCGTCGGGGTGGGCGATGTCGCGGAGGGCGCGGAGGATGCCGCTGCGCACCATCCCGCCCGGGTCACGCTTCGAGCCGAGCGAGTCGAACCAGCCGTACCGTTCGACGAGCGCTGGGCGTAACGCTGGCCGTGGGTGGGCCGCCAGGGCGGAGAGGACGGACATGAGCACGTCCGCATTGGTTTCATCGGCGAAGATCTCCGCCGCGAAGTCCGCCTGGCGCGGGGGGTCGGCCTTGAGAGCGCGGAGGCGGTCGAGCCTGCGCCGTGCCTCCGAAGCGGTCGTCTTCGCCATCCGTCCACTGTATCGCGCCGCCGACCGTCTGCCAGCGGCGGACCGTAGAATCGGCGTCGATGATCACCCGATCGCGACTCTATATGGATGCCGGTGAGCGTGACTGACGGCCGCGTTAAGACGCTCCTGCTGCCGATGGAGGTCCGGACGGCGGGCCCGCCGCGGCCACTGCCCCGGTGCCCCTACGTGTTCAACGACATGCGCGTGGCCCCAGCGGAGAGGCCCGCCGCCTTCGGCGCCGACTTCGAACCATCGACGATCATCGCTGCTTACCAGGCTGGGGCCTTTCCCTGGCCGCACGACGGCGAAGAGCTGCTCTGGTTTTCACCGGACCCGCGGGCGATCATCCCCATCGGTGGCCTCCACGTGTCGCGGCGCCTGGCCCGGACGCTCCGCCAGGGCAGGTTCCAGATCACGGTGGACGCCTGCTTCGCCGAGGTGATGCAGGCCTGTGCGGACCGCGATGAGGGCACCTGGATCACGCCGCGCCTGATCGACGGCTATACGCGGCTCCACGCCCTCGGTTGGGCCCACAGTGTCGAAGCCTGGACCGCCGATGGCGTCCTCGCGGGCGGGCTGTACGGGATCCGGGTGGGACAGATGTTCGGGGCCGAATCGATGTTCCACACGGTGACCGACGCCTCGAAGGCGGCCATGGCCGGGCTCATGCAGTGGGTCGAGGCCGAACGCATCACCTTGGTCGATGTCCAGGTCCTCAACCCCCACACGGCGAGCATGGGAGCGGTCGAGATCCCGCGCAGCGAATACCTTGCCCGGCTGCGGGAGGCGATCGGGGAGTAGAACCCGGGCGCTGAGCGCTGCGAGCCGGCCCGCAAGGGCGCTGTGGAGATTCGTCGCGCGAACCCCTTGCCCGGTCTTGCGGCGCCCTGTTCGCCAAAACGTCACCAGCACGGCACCAGCTCTTCCCTATTCGTGGACATAAAGGCTTGTCATGTATCCCGCGGTTGTGGAAGAATGCCCCTCATCAGCGGCAGCCCCGTCTACGCGGGCCGCGACGATGGAGTCGTAGATTGACCAGGATGCCACGGATGCGCCGGCTTGCGTTGGCGCTTTCCCTCGCTGGCGTGGGTGCCGGGCTCATAGTTGTGGCGGTCAGCCTCGGCTGGGGTGGCTCGGTCGCGGCCCAGCCGCGGGGCCAGTTCAGGGCGTTTCTCCCGGGTCTGGCGGCTGACTCCGCCCGGGGCGCGCCGTTCACGCCTGTCGCCACGACCACCTCCCAGGCGGTGCTGGTGACGCCCACGCCGCCGATCATCGTGATTTCGCCCGGGTTCGTCGCACCGGCGGCGACATCGACGGCCACGCCCACCCCGCAGCCCGTGACGCTCGTCACGCCGACCCCGACTTCGACCGCGACGGCGACGCCGACCCCCGTGCCTGTGCCCGGCAACACTCCGCCCTCCTTCGTGAAGGGCGCCGACGTCACGGTCCTGGAAGACGCCGGTCCGCAGACGGTGAACGGCTGGGCGACGGCGATCAGCTCTGGCACACCGCCGGAGGCGGCCCAGCCCGTCCAGTTCATCGTCACCGGCAACACGAACGCCGCCCTCTTCGCCGCGGGCCCCGCCGTCAGCCCCACGGGGACGCTCACGTTCACGCCGGCCGCCAACGCGAACGGGACGGCGACGGTGACGGTCGTCCTGCGGGACAACGGCGGCACTTCGGGCGGCGGCAACGACACCTCTCCCGCCCAGTCGTTCGTGATCAACGTGACCGCCGTGAACGACGCCCCGTCCTTCACGGCCGGGCCCAACCAGTCGGTGGACCAGGACAGCGGCGCCCACGCCGTGAACCCGTGGGCCACGACAGTCAGCGCGGGCGCCGCGAACGAAGGGGCGCAAACGCTGACCTTCGCGGTGACCAGCAACAGCACCCCGGGCCTCTTCAGCGCCGGGCCGGCGATCTCGCCATCAGGCGCCCTAACCTACACGCCCGCCGCCGGCCAGACAGGGACGGCCACGATCAGTGTGACGCTCAGCGACAACGGCGGGACGGCGAACGGTGGCGTCGACACGAGCGCGGCCCAGTCGTTCACGATCACGGTCCTGGTCGTCAACACGCCACCAACAGCGGTGGATGACCCGGCGACGGTGCTTGAGGACGCAGGCGCCACGGCCATCCCCGTCCTCGCGAACGACACCGACCCCGACGGCGGTCCGATGCTCGTCCAGTCCGTCACCCAGCCGGCGAACGGCGCGGTGGCGATCACGGGCGGTGGCACCGGCCTGACCTACGCGCCGGCATTGAACTACTGCAACACGCCGCCGGGGACGACGCTCGACACCTTCACCTACACCCTGAACGGGGGCTCGACGGCGACGGTCAGCATGACCGTGACCTGCGTGAACGACGCCCCCAGCTTCACGGCCGTGAACCCTCCAACGGTGGTCGAAGACGCCGGGGCGCAGAGCATCGCAAGCTGGATCACCGGCTTCAGCCCCGGGCCCGCGAACGAGTCCACGCAGACGGCGCTGGCCTATCCGGTGAGTAACGTCAGTAATCCCGCCCTCTTCAGCGCCGGGCCGGCCGTCGCCGCCGACGGCACGCTGACTTACACGCCCGCGGCGAACGCCTCCGGCAGCTCGACCTTCCAGGTTCGGGTGCAGGACAGCGGCGGTACGGCCGACGGTGGCGTGGACCTCTCGCCGCTCCAGACGTTTACGGTCACGGTGACCGGTTTGGCGCCGGACCTGGCCCTGACGAAGAGCGACGGCGCGGTCACGGTAGCGCCCGGCGGGACGGTCACGTACGCCCTCGGCTACTCAAATGGCGGGACCGCCGCGGCGGCCGGGGTCGTGATCACGGAGACGGTCCCCGCCGGCAGCTCGTTCAACGCCGGCGCGAGCACGGCCGGCTGGGCCTGCGTGCCGAATGCAAACGCCGGCAGTAGCTGCACCTTCGCGGTTGGTGCGGTGGCGATTGGGGGGAGCGGGTCGGTCAACTTCGCGGTGAACGTGACGGGCGCGGTGGCGCAACTGAGCAACACCGCCGCGATCGCGGACGACGGCGCCGACGGCGCCGACCTGGACCCGGCGAACAACTCCGCTACGGACACCACGCCCGTGGTCCTCCCAAGTGCCGACTTGAGCATCACCAAGACCAACGGTGTCGCGACGCTGGCGCCGGGCGCCCAAACGACCTACACGATTACGGTGGTGAACAGTGGCCCGAATGGCGTCAGTGGAGTCAGCGTTGCCGACACCTTCCCGGCAGCGCTCACGGGCGTCACCTGGACCTGTGTTGGCGCCGGAGGGGGCACCTGCACGGCGGCCGGGACCGGCAGCATCGCCGACTCGGTGAACCTGCCAAACGGCGCTTCCGTTACCTACACGGCGACAGGTACCGTCTCCGCCGGCGCCACGGGCACGCTCGCCAACACGGCGACGGTCTCCTACCCGGCGGACCCGGCGCCCGGTAACAACAGCGCGACCGACACCGACAGCCTGGGCGCCCAGGCCGACCTCGCGATCACGAAGACGGACGGCGTCACGACCGTCGCCGTGGGAGGGACGACGACCTACACGATCGTGGCTTCGAACGCCGGCCCCAGTAACGTGACCGCGGCGACGGTCGCGGACACCTTCCCGGCGGCCATCAGCGGCGCCACCTGGACCTGTGTCGGCGCCGGCGGCGGTACCTGCACAGGGGCCGGGAGCGGCAATCTGAGCGATACGGTCAATCTTCCCTCCGGTGGATCGGTGACGTACACCGTTGTGGCGACCATCTCGGGCGCGGCCTCGCCCGGCACCCTCGTGAATACGGCCACCGTGTCGTCGGCCGCGACAGACCCCGCGCCCGCCAACAACTCAGCGACCGACACCGACACGCTTGTCGTCGTGAACAACGCGCCGAGCTTCACCAGCGGCGG
>JBJXGC010000081.1:0-2694 GCA_046154545.1 Dehalococcoidia bacterium
AAACGGGCCATCGTGCCCGGCGTGAACGACTCGGTCACGACGTCACACCGGGCTACCAGCCGTTTCAGGAGCTCGGGCCCGCGCGGGTGCTTCCAGTTCACCGAGATGCCCAGCTTCGAGCTGTTGAAGTTGGCGTAATAGCCCGAACGGTCCACCCCGGGGATGTCATCGACGAACGGCCCCGCCCGCCTCACCGCCTCCGGGTAGGTGTTCGACTCGATCCGGATGACCTCAGCGCCATGGTCGGCGAGGTACTTCGAGACGGTCGGCCCAACGCCGACCCAGGCGAAATCGGCCACGCGCAGCCCCGCGAAGGCCCCGCTTCGTGTCGCGGTCATATCACCATCCTCAGCTTCATGCGGCGAAGGTCGTCCGGGGCGATGCCGAGGAGGCCACCGTAGACCGCTCCGTTGTGCTCGCCCAGGTGGGGCGCCCGGCCCCGTTGCATCCACGGCGTCTTGCTCAACTTCCAGGGAGCGCCAGGGTAGATGAAGGTCTCGCCGAGGTCGTCATGGGTCACCGCGACCCAGTACTCCCGGGCGGCCAGCTGCGCGCTCTCCACGACTTCGCGCGGGCTGAAGACCGGCGCCCAGCCGGCCCCCCGTCGTTGCGCTTCGGCCACCAGCGCCTCTTTCGGCCGCGTCCGGCAGAAGGCGGCGAGGGTCGCCTCCAGGTGGGCCAGTTCCTCCGGCGCGATCGGCTCGAGCGCGCTGAGGCGCGCCCGCCAGCCGGCGCCATCGAGGCCCGCGGCCTCACCGCTCTCCGCCAACCAATCGATGATGGCGTTCGCGCCCGGGCCATACAGCCCGCCGGCCGCGAGGCAGGTGACCCACCCATCGCTCGCCTCGTACAGGTACTTCGGCCCCACGGCCCCGGCGATCATGCGACGGTCTCCCGGCCCCCGATTGTTGATGCGGCGGATGTCCCAGGTCTGCTGGGCGTTGTCCATGGCGTTCGCCACCGCCTCCTGCATGGAGGCATCGACGTGTTGGCCCAGCCCCCCATTTGTGCCCCGGGCATAGAGTGCGATCATCGCGCCCACGGCAGCCTGCGTGTTCACCTGGGCGAACGCCTGGGGCGCGAGGGTCCGCACCGGGCCGCGTTCGGGGTCGCCGTTCAGGTACATGTGGCCACCGATGGCGACGCCGATCATGTCCGTCGCCTGCCAGTCCCTGTACGGCCCAGTCTGGCCGAAGTTGGTGACACTGAGGACGACCACGCCCCGGTTCACGGCGCTTAGCGTCTCGTAGTCGAGCCCGAGCCCTTTCGCCTTCCCGGGCGCGTTCGTCTCGATCACGATGTCGCTCGTCTGCACGAGGCGGTGCACCAGTTCGCGGCCCGCCTGGAGCTTCGGCTGGCAGGTAATCGAGCGCTTGCCGGCGTTCATGGCCCACCAGTAGAGGCTCGTCTCGATGCCCTCGTCGCCGCGGTAGAACGGCCCGTTGGCGCGGGTCGGGTCCCCGTCCCGGGGCGGCTCGACCTTGATGACGTCGGCCCCGAGTTCGCCCAGGAGCCGGGCCGCGAGCTGCCCCTTCTCGTCGGCGAAGTCGAGCACGCGATAGCCAGCCAGCGGGCCGGACGGGTGCGGGTGCGGGACGGGCGCGGGGCTTGCCATGTCCGCAGTTCTACCGCCTGCGCCTCCCTCGTTCAACGTCACCCGCTATGGGCCAGGAAAGCGCTTCCTTCCGCCCGGGCATCCCCCAGGTCACCGTCGAGAGCCCGGGCGACGCGGGCCAGCAGATCGTCCAGGCCCCAGCGCTTCAGGGCGGAGACCATCACGACGTTGGCCGGGGGCACTCCCGCCGCCGCCACCACGGAGCGGGCATCGTCCAGGCTCTCCACCCTCCCCCCATCGGCCGTGCTGAGGAGGTCGCACTTGTTCAGGACGAGCAGCGTCGGCTTCTCCACGACCTCGAGGTCGCGGAGGGTCGCCTCCACCGTCTGCGACTGTTCGAACGCGTTGGCGTGGGAGATGTCGATCACGTGGAGCACCAGGTCGGCCTCGCCCAGCTCCTCCAGCGTCGCCCGGAACGAGGCCACGAGGTCGGTCGGGAGCTTCTGGATGAACCCCACCGTGTCCGTCAGCAGGACCGTTTCGCCCGTGGGCAGACGGAGGCGGCGGGTGACGGGGTCGAGCGTCGCGAAGAGCCGGTTTTCGGCGAGCACCCCGGCCTTGGCCAGGCCATTCATCAGGGTCGACTTGCCCGCGTTCGTGTAGCCAACGAGGGCGACGACGGGCAGGCCATTGCGGACGCGCCGCCGGCGGTAGAGCGCGCGCTGCGTCCGCACGTCCTCCAGCTCGCGCTTGATCCGGCTGATCCGCGACCGGATGAGCCGGCGGTCCGTCTCGATCTGGGTCTCGCCGGGGCCCCGGGTGCCGATCGCCCCCTCCATCCGCTCGAGGTGGCTCCACTGCCCGGCCAGCCGGGGGAGCAGGTACTGCATCTGCGCGAGCGAGACCTGCAACCGGCCCTCCCGCGTCTGCGCCCGGGTGGCGAAGATGTCGAGGATGAGCGCCGTCCGGTCGATGACCTTCGTGCCCAGGGCGTTCTCGAGGTTGCGTTGCTGCGAGGGCGAGAGCTCGTCGTCGAAGATGACGACGTTCGCTGAGGCCGCCTTCGCCGCTTCGGCGACCTCGACCACTTTGCCCTTGCCGATGTAGGTCGCGACGGCGGGGACGTCCATGCGCTGCGA
>JBJXGC010000103.1:0-5979 GCA_046154545.1 Dehalococcoidia bacterium
AGCCTGACCGAACCAGCAGAGACCCGCCCGCCGGGCCAGCGCCACGAAACCATTGTCGTCCTCGACTTCGGCGCCCAGTACAGCATGCTGATCGCGCGGCGCGTGCGTGAGCTGGACACGTACTGCGAGCTGCTCCCGTTCGACACGCCGTGGGAACGGGTGAAGGACCTCGACCTGCGGGGGGTGATCCTCTCCGGCGGGCCGAACAGCGTCTATGAAGACGGCGCGCCCATGGCGCCGGCGTGGGTGTTCGAAGCGGGCATTCCCGTGCTGGGCATCTGCTATGGCATGCAGCTGATGGCGCATCAGCTCGGCGGACACGTCGCCCCGGGGATGCACCGGGAGTACGGCCCGGCGGTCATCACACGCGAGCACCCGTCCCCCCTCTTCGCCGACATGCCCGCGGACGTCGAGGTCTGGATGAGCCACGGCGACCGGATCGAGACGCTCCCGGCCGGCTTCGAGGCGCTCGCCCACTCCCCGAACTCGCCGGTGGCCGTGATGGCGGACGTGGACCGCGGCTACTACGGCCTCCAGTTCCACCCGGAGGTGGTGCACACGCCCCTCGGCCGCGAGATGCTGCGCAACTTCGTGCACGGCGTCTGCGCCTGCCCGGGGACGTGGACGGCGGGCAACTTCATCGACGAGACGATAGACGCGATCCGCGCCCAGGTGGGCGCTGGGCGCGTGATCTGCGGCCTCTCCGGTGGCGTCGATAGCTCCGTCGCGGCGACCCTCGTCCACCGGGCGATCGGCGACCAGCTCACCTGCATCTTCGTCGACAACGGGCTGCTGCGGGCGGGCGAGGCGGAAGAGGTGGTGAAGAGCTTCGCGGAACACGAACACCTGAACCTCATCCACGTCCAGGCGCAGGACGAGTTCGTGGCGCAGCTTGCCGAGGTGACGAACCCGGAGACGAAACGCATCCGCATCGGCAACACGTTCGTGCGCCTCTTCGAGCGAGAGGCCCGGAAGCTCGAGGACGCCCGCTTCCTCTGCCAGGGGACCGTCTACCCGGACGTGATCGAGAGCGCCTCGGCGGGCAAGGGCTCCGCGAAGATCAAGACCCACCACAACGTGGGCGGCCTGCCGCCCGACATGAAGATGGAGCTCGTCGAGCCCCTGCGCTCGCTCTTCAAGGACGAGGTGCGCCGCATCGGCGAGGCCCTCGGGCTCTCCGAAGCGCTCGTCTGGCGGCACCCGTTCCCTGGCCCTGGGCTTGCCATCCGGGTCATGGGCGAGGTCACCCGGGAGCGGCTGGAGATGGTGCGCGGGGCCGACCGGATCGTCCTCGAGGAGATCAGGCGGGCGGGCCTCTACCGCGAGACCTGGCAGGCCTTCGCCGTCCTCACCGACACCATGACCGTCGGCGTCATGGGCGACTTCCGGACCTACGGCCACGCCGTCGCCATCCGGGCGGTGACCGCCGACGACGCGATGACGGCCGACTGGGCACGCCTGCCGCACGAGGTGCTGAGCCGCATGTCCAACCGGATCGTGAACGAAGTGCCGGGCATCAACCGGGTGGTGTACGACATTACGAGCAAGCCGCCCGGGACGATTGAGTGGGAGTAGGGAGTTCCGAGTTCCGAGTTCCGAGTTCCGAGGCCCCCCAAGTCTCCAGTCCCCAGTTCCCAGTGAGCTGAACCTGATGGACACTTCCAGCGCCGCCCAGCCCGAGTTGCCACCGCTACCCGCAGAACTTCAGGGGTTCGCCGACAGGGCGGGCCGCCTGCGCCAGTGGCCGGCCCGCCAGAAGCGGCAGCGGGCCGCCATCGCCTGGCTGGCGACCCGGTTCGAGGCGGAGGTGCGCTACACCGAGAAGCAGGTGAACCGCGTTATCCAGGACTGGGCGACGGTCCCGGACTGGGTGCTGATCCGCCGGTTGCTTTACGACTGGGGCTATCTCGACCGTGAGCCCGACGGCCGCGCCTACTGGCTGCGAGCGCCGGTCAGCCATCCTGGCGGGAGCCTGAGGGGCGACGAAGTATCGGAAGACGGCACTCGGTAAACGACGACTGCGTATGTCCCGGGTTTACCGAGTGTTTGCTGCAGCCATATCCCCGGGCAACAGGCGGTTGTTAGGCTCGGGCCATGGAGAGCTTCCGCGAGTCCTACGACGCGGGCACCGGCTACGACGAGATCTTCTCGTCGCCGGGTGTCCCCCGCGAGCATTGCCGGGCGGTTGTTGACGCCCTCGAATCGCTGGGACGGCTCGACCTGCGCCAGGCGCAGAAACGGGCCGACCTCGCCTTTCACAACCTCGGCATCACCTTCACCGTCTCCAGCGAGGGTGACGGTGTTGAACGCATCTTCCCCTTCGACCTCGTCCCGCGCGTGATTGAAGCCGCCGAATGGCGGCGAGTCGAGGACGGGCTGAAGCAGCGGGTCATGGCCCTGAACACCTTCGTGCAGGATGTCTACAACGAACAGCGGATCATCGGTGCGGGCCTGATTTCGCGCGAAGTCGTGTTCGCTTCGCCCAACTACCAACCCGCCATGCGCGGGTTCACCCCTCCTCGTGGCGTCTGGATTCACGTGGCCGGGATCGACGTCGTACGCGACGCCGACGGCACGCTCTACGTGCTCGAAGACAACCTGAGGACGCCGAGTGGCGTCTCCTACGTCCTCCAGAACCGCCAGATCAGCATGCGGACACTCCCCCGGCTGTTCGCCCAGAGCGGCGTGCGGCCCGTCGATGACTACACGAACCGCCTCCGTGAGACGGTCCGCATAGGCCACGAAGACGCCCCCTCTGTGGTGCTCACGCCCGGGATCTACAACGCCGCCTACTTCGAACACGCCTTCCTGGCCAAGCAGCTTGGCGCCCAGCTCGTCGAAGGGCGGGACCTCACCGTCCACCACGGCCGGATGGTGATGAAGACTACCCGGGGGATGCTCCCCGTCGGGTCGATCTACCGCCGGGTCGATGACGACTTCCTCGACCCCTTGAACTTCAGCCCCGATTCCCAGCTCGGCGTCGCGGGCCTGTTCGACGTCTACCGTTCCGGCGCGGGTTGCCTGGTGAACGCCATCGGGACGGGCATCGCCGACGACAAGTCGATCTACCCGTACGTCCCGGAGATGATCCGCTTCTACCTCGGCGAAGAGCCCATTCTCGCGAACGTGCCGACGCTCTGGGCGGCCGACGAGAAGCAGCGCGAGCACATCCTCGCCAACCTGCGCGACCTTGTCGTCAAACCGACGAACGCCTCCGGCGGCTACGGCGTCGTCATCGGCCCTGCCAGTGATGAGCGGACGCTCGCCGCGCTCGCGGAGAAGGTCTCGGCCCATCCGGAAGGGTTCGTCGCCCAGCCGCTCATCCGCCTCTCGACCTGCCCGACCGTCGTCAACGGGCGCTTCCTGCCGCGGCGCGTCGATCTGCGGCCGTTTGTCATCTTCGATGGTACCGAGCCGTGGGTGCTGCCCGGGGGGCTCACCCGCGTCGCCTTAGAGGAGGGTTCCTACATCGTGAATTCATCACAGGGTGGTGGCAGCAAAGATACGTGGGTGCTTGATGGCGCTGCTTAGCCGGGTCGCCGACGCCCTCTTCTGGATGGGACGGTACATCGAGCGCGCGGAGAACACCGCCCGCATGCTCGATGTCACCTACCACGGACGCCTTGAGCCGCATCTTTCCGACCTCGCAGGCGCGGTCAACACCTGGGAAGCGCTCGTAACGACGCTCGGCCAGGACGAGAGCTACGCCGCCTCGCCCCGCAAACGGATGACGGAGACCGATGTCATCGAGTTCCTCACGGTGGACCGGATGAACCCGTCCTCCATCGCCTCATCGCTCGCCTCGGCGCGGGAGAACGCCCGCAGCGTCCGCGACTTTCTCTCCAGCGAAACCTGGGTGGCGATCAACCGCCTCTATCACGGCACCGCCGAGCGCAGCCTCGAGGGGATCGTCTCGGACGGGCTGTACGACTTCTGCGACAGCATCCGTCAGGGCACCCAGCTGTTCCACGGCACGGCCGATAACACCTCGCTGCATGACGAGGGCTGGCATTGGCTCCGTGTCGGCGTCCTCCTGGAACGGGCGGACATGATCACCCGGATCGTGGACTCCAAGTATCACCTCCTCATGACCTCGCTGGACGAGGTCGGGGGCGCCCTGGACCGCCACCAATGGACAGCCATGTTGCGGAGTGTGTCCGGCTACGAAGCGTTCCGGCGCACCTACGCCGATACTGTGGACGCGAACCAGGTGATCGACTTCCTGGTCCTCGACGAGCATTTTCCGCGCTCGCTGGCCGCCTGCGTGGATGCGCTCCAGGGCGCGCTCAACGGTGCCACGGAGGGGGCGGACCCGCACCTCCGGAACCCGGCCATGCGCGACGTAACCCAACTTCGCAGCCGCCTCCAGTTCGAAACCGCGGAAACGCTCGTGGGCGCTGGTCTGCACGAGTTCCTGCAGACCACCCAGGAGACGATTGGCGTGATGAATGCGGCGGTCAGCGAAGCCTTCTTCTGGTCGACCCGCCATGCAGCTTGAGGTCGCCTATGCGACGAGATACCGGTACACGCAGCAGGTGAGTGAGGGGCTGACCGCCCTCCGCCTCCGCCCCCGCTCGCGTCACGGGCTGACGGTCGCCGAGTCGCGCGTCGTCTTCGCGCCGGGCAAGCTCGTCCAGTCCTACATCGACGGCTGGGGCACGCAGGTGGACTTGATCGAGACCCATGAGCCACACGCCAGCTTCCGCTTCGAACTGCGCGCCTCGGTCGAGACGGAACCACGCGAGGAGGACGTCGCTCCGACAGACGACGAGTTCATCATGTACACCAGCGACAGCGCCCGTGTCCGTGCGAGCGCCGTCGCCGCCCTCGGCTGGCACCTGCCGGGCGTCCACACCACCTGGACCGCGATCGAGTCAGCACTCAACTGGATGCCCCAGCGATTCAGCTACGATGTCGGCGCCACGGACGCGGAATCGACGGTCGAGGACGTCATCTCCACTGGCGCCGGTGTCTGCCAGGATTTCTCCCACGTCTTCCTCTCGCTCGTGCGGGGCTGGGGCTGGTGCGCCCGCTACGTGAGCGGCTATTTCTTCGCGGCCGACGCCCGCCTCCAGGACCGCATCGAAGCGGACGCTATGCACGCCTGGGTCGAGGTCTACCGTCCCGGGACGGGGTGGATCGGTCTCGACCCGACGGCTGGCCAGTACGCCGACGACCGTTACGTCCCCGTTGCCTACGGCCGTGATTACGACGACGTACGCCCGGTCAGGGGGGTGATCTTCGGCAACGCTCGCCAGTCCCAGACGGCGAAACTCCAGATGGTCCAGGCTGACCGGTAGGGGTGATGCGGCACAGCCGTACTCATGCCTGTGACCAGATCTGGGCGTTGACAACCGCCGCCCCTGCTGACACCGTCCGCGCTGAACATCCAAGTTTCCGGAGGATAGTGTGGCCGAGGGTGCGAAAGATCACGAAGTCGTGTCGGTCTATCCCCTTGACCAGGGGCAGATCGAGGAGCTCATGACAAAGGCCGGCGAATGCGTCCTCAACTGGTCGACCCGCGACGGTTGGCCGGTTGGGGTGATGCATAGCTTCGTCTGGAAAGACGGCCGGGTCTGGATCACGATGGGCGTGCACCGGCACCGGGTCGCGGCCATCCGCCGCAACCCGAAGGTGTCGGTCGTCGTCTCCAGCGCCTCGACGAAGAACGGCCCTGGCCAGACGGTGACCATCAAGGGCCGCGGCATCGTCCACGAAGATGCCGAGACGAAGGCCTGGTTCTACCCGGCGCTCTCCTACAAGGGCCTTACCGGCGACGCCGCCGAGGACTTCGTCAAACGGCTCGACTCGCCCCTGCGCGTGATCATCGAGGTTGTCCCGGAGAAGTGGATCACCTTCGACGGCCGGAAGATGGCGCTCGACACGGCCGGCGTCCTCCCGCCGGAGCAGCGTGGGCCGATGCTCGAGTCGGACGCCGTGCGCATGCGGCGCGAACTGGAGCGCCGGGGCCTAGGCTGA
>JBJXGC010000105.1:0-4401 GCA_046154545.1 Dehalococcoidia bacterium
CGCCTGGTGCTCTCGGGCGAGCAACACGGGAGGACGGCTGGCAGCGTCTACTGCGCCATCGTCCCGTTCGTTCGCGAACGTTCCCTGGGCATTGTCCGGTTCGACACCTGCTTCGTCCTTCGCCGCACGCCTGACCGCGTCGTGAATCCAGATGTCGGGTTCATGGCGACCGGCCGCCTCGACCCGCATCGTGATCAGACGAGAGCCATCCCAGCCGCCCCCACCCTCGCCGTTGAGGTCGTTTCGCCGAATGACCGCGACCAGGATGTGGGCGCGAAGGTGCTGGAGTACCTGGCCGCCGGGAGCGAGCGGGTCTGGGTAGTCCGGCCCGAGTCGCGGACGGTCACCGTCTACCGGGCGGATGGGACGGCGAGGATCCATCACGAATCCGCCGTTTTGGACAGCGACGACGCTGGATTCGCGGTGGACGGATTTGCGTTGAGGGTCGCCTCCCTGTTCGCGTAGACACTGGAGCCGGGGTTGGTGGCGCAGCGCCGGGTGTTGTACGCCGCCCGGGGGCCTGCGCGTTGACACGCGCGGGTCGTGGCGCTGACGACCACACCCGCGGCGCGCGCTAGCATGGCCGGGATGGCTGAACCTGCCGCGGCCGCGCCCACCGCCGGCCCGTCGCGGAGCGGTGGACTGGTGTTGGCCGCCGCGATCGTCGGGTTCGGCTTCCTGGGGTCGCGCCTCCTCGGCGTCGTCCGCACCGCCGCCATCGCCGATGCCTTCGGTTCGAGCCCCGAACTCGGCGCCTTCAACCTGGCCTTCCGCATCCCCGACCTGATCTTCCAGGTGCTGGCCGGGGCCACCCTCGGGAGCGCCTTCATCCCCGTCTTCGCCCGGCTCTACCGGCGGGATGGGCCGGCACGCGCCTGGCGGCTGGCGAGCACGATGCTGAACCTGGTCACGACCGGGACCGCGCTCCTCTGCCTGGTCTCGTTCGTGCTGGCGCCGCTGCTGGTGCCGCTCCTCGCCCCCGACCTCGGCAAGGACATCGGCCGCCACGATGAGCTGATCGACGAGGCCGTGAAGCTCACCCGGATCATGCTCCTCTCCCCGTTCCTCTTCGCCATCAGCGGGATGGTGACGGGCATCCTGAACGGGCGCCAGCGGTTCGTCCTGACGGCCCTGGCGCCCATGCTCTACAACCTGGCGATCATCTTCGGCGCGCTTGTCCTCGCCGGGCCGTTCGGGGTCGAAGGGCTGGCCATCGGCGTGGTCGTGGGCTCGGGCTTGCACCTCCTGGTGCAGGTGCCCGGGCTCTTCCGGGAGAAGATGCGCTACCGGCCGAGCTTCGACTGGCGTGACGGCGCCACCCGCGAAGTCGGCCGCCTGATGGGTCCGCGGGTGCTCGGCCTGGCGGCGGCCCAGTTCAACTTCCTGATCACGACCTTCTTCGCCTCGAAGATCAGCTCGTCGGCCTTCAACGACCTGAACTACGCCTGGCTCCTCGCCCAGCTCCCGCTCGCCCTCTTCGGGATGGCGCTCTCGACGGCGGTCTTCCCGCGGCTGGCGGAGAACGCGGCCGATGGGGACTACGCCGCCCTCCAGGAGACCCTGTCCCGGGTGCTGCGGCTGGCGATGTTCCTCACCATCCCGGCGGCCGTGGGCCTCGCCATGCTCCGCGTGCCAGTGGTCACACTCCTCCTCGAACACGGCGAGTTCACGGCCGTGAGCACCGCGATCACCGCCTCGGCCCTGGGCTGGTACTGCCTCGGGCTCCTGCCCCAGGCCGGGATCGAGGTCCACAGCCGCGGCTTCTACGCGCTCGGCGATACGCGCACGCCGGTCATCCTCGCCGTCGGGGCGGTGCTCGTGAACCTCGCCCTCAGCGCCGTCCTCTACGGGCCGTTCGAACATGAAGGGCTCGCCTTCGCGATCTCCTTCTCGTCCTGGCTCGAATGGATGCTCCTCTACCGGCTGTACTGCAGGCGCACCGGCGCCGCGGCCGCGCGCGACCTCCGGGCCATCGCCCTCTTCGGCGTCTGCGCCGCGGTCATGGCGATGACGATCGCTGTCGGCTTTGCACCGTTCGACACCGGCGGGCGCTTCGACAACTCGGTGATCGCCATCGCCGGGGCGGTCGCTGGTGGCGTGGCCTACGCCGCGGTCGCGTTGGCGTTGCGCATCCCTGAGTTCGAACAGGCCATCGGCCGGTTGCGCGCGATGCTCGGCCGGGTGGCCGCCGGCCGTGCGGTGGCGCCGTGACCGGCCATCGCCTGCGCGCGACGGAAGTCGTGACGGTCGATCCCCAGCAGCCCGATCCGGCGGTCATCGCCCGGGCGGCCGCCATCCTCCGGGCGGGCGGGCTCGTCGCCTTCCCGACGGAAACGGTCTACGGGCTCGGCGCCGACGCCACGAGCGAGGCCGCTGTCCGCTCGATCTTCACGGCCAAGGAACGGGCCGAGGATGACCCGCTGATCGTCCATATCGCCAGTGCGGACGAACTGGACCGGGTCGCCGGGGCGGTCCCCGGGCTCGCCTCGTTCCTGGCCGGCCGCTTCTGGCCGGGGCCGCTGACGATCGTCCTGGAGCGCCACCCGTCGGTCGCCCCGGCGGTTTCGGCCGGTCTCGATACGGTGGCCGTGCGGGTACCGTCACACCCCATCGCGCAGGCGCTCCTCATGGCCGCCGGGATCCCGATCGCCGCCCCCAGCGCGAACCGCTTCATGCGGACGAGTGCGACCACCGCCGGGCACGTCATCGAGGACCTCGGAGGCCGGATCGACCTCGTCCTCGATGGCGGCCCGGCCACGGCCGGGATCGAATCGACCGTGGTGGCGGTCGAAGGGAGCGAGGTCCGCGTCCTCAGACATGGCGCCATCACGGCCGAGGAGCTGGAGGAAGCGCTCAGGGATGGCGGCCAGGGGACGCTCGCCGTTGGGCCGGGGGACGGCCCTGAGCGCCGTTCGCCCGGCATGATGGCACGCCACTATGCGCCCCGCGCCCGCCTCATCTACGTGACTGGCGCACCAGGCCGCACGCTGCCGGCGATGCTCCGGGCGATAGGCGAGTCCCTGGCCGCGGGCGAGCGGGTGGGCGCGTTCATCTGCAGCGAGGACCTGCCCCTGCTGCCGCCGGAGGTGATCGCCGAAGACGCCGGCCCGCGGGATGAGCCGGCAACCGTGGCGGCGCGCGTGTTCCGGGCGCTGCGCGCCCTCGACGCCCGCGGCGCCCAGGTCATCGTCGTCTGCCAATTCGCGGAAGCGGGGCTCGGCCGGGCGCTCCACGACCGGCTCACGCGAGCCGCATACGCAATCGTTGAGTGTTGAATTGGTGAGAATCGCCTCCTTGTGTGAACCACCTCATAGTTCCGCCCCGCTCGGCCGGCGTAATGTGCGGCGTGCGCGAGGTCGCACGCGATACGGCGGAGGTGATGGAACTGACACCACCTCTTCACTCTTTGGATACCCGGAAGGCACATTTTGGTAACGATGACGGCTCACAGGCAGGAGACGAAGGACGGATTACCCGTGGACGAGAGCATGACCGTCGTGTGCGCGTGGTGTGCGGAAGTCATGCGGCCGGGGGGCTCGCGTATCTCTCACGGCATCTGTCCCGTCTGCGTCACGGCCGTGATCGCCGCCTTCGAGCCGAGCGGGCCGTCGCCGGTGATGGCCCCCGTACCGCTCCCTCGGCGGACCAGGCGCCCAGCCTGACGGTCCGCGCTGGTGCACCGCGGCGTAGTTCCGCTAGCATCGCGCGATGCTTTACCTGCTTCTCTACGATTACGTCCCGGACATCCTTGCGCGCCGCGAGCCACATCGGCCGGCCCACCTCGACGCCCTGCGCGCACTGCACGCGCGCGGCGCCGTGATGATGGCGGGGGCCGCCGGCGACCCGGTCGATAGCGCCGTCATCGTCTTCGACTGCGATTCGCCCGCTACCGTCGAACAGTTCGCCCGGGCCGACCCGTACGTCCTGAACGGCCTCGTCACGGCGTGGCGCGTGAAACCCTGGACGCTGGCCGTCGGAGCGGCAACGTGAGCGGCAGCCCGGAGCGGCTGACGATGCCCATCGGCGAGGCGATGTGGACGCAGCGCGCGATCCGCCGCTTCCGGCCCGACCCCGTCAGCGCGGCCGACCTCCGCCTCATCCTCGAAGCCGCGGTCAAGGCGCCCAGTGGCGGAAACCAGCAGTGGGCCCGCTTCCTCGTAGTGACGGACCGCGAGCAGCTCCGCGACTTCGGCCGGCTCTACCACGAGGCCTGGTGGGCGAAGCGGCGCGACTTCGAGGGCTGGAAAGGCCCGGAGGACCTGCCCCCGGGCAAGAGCGTCTCGCGCAGCGCCATGCGGCTGGCGGACGAGATCGGGCAGGCCCCGGCGATCGTCTTCGTCCTCGCCCGCAAGCCGGCCCCGGCCAACTCCGTCATCACCTGCGCCCAGAACCTGATGCTGG
>JBJXGC010000107.1:0-3785 GCA_046154545.1 Dehalococcoidia bacterium
TGCGACGCCTGGCGTCGCACCCCGGGTGGGCCGTCGCTGCCTGGCGGCGGTGCTCCCACGAGTGCACCGCCGCCAGGTTGCGTCGCGGCCCGCGAGCCGCGCCGCTGTTAACGAGACGATCACACTCGATCCTATGATCCGGACGATGAGTACACAGACCGATACCACGGCCCTCTTCAAGCATGCCGACGGCGGCGTCGCCTACGCCGCCGGACAGGCCGTCTTTTCGGAAGGTGAGCCAGGCACCACCATGTACGCTGTCCAGAGCGGCTCCGTCACCCTGCTCGTGAATGGCGTCGTGGTCGAAACCGTCGGGCCGGGTGGCCTGCTCGGTGAGCTCGCCCTCATCGACAACGAACCGCGGACGGCGACCGCCATCGCTGAGGTTGACTCCACGCTCGTCCCGGTCGATCAGGCCCGGTTCATGCTCATGATCCGCCAGACACCGTTCTTCGCGATGGACGTGATGCGCCTCCTCGCCCGCCGCCTCCGCCAGACGGATCGCCTGATCCATCCGTAGGCCGTTCGCGGATGATCGCCGGGGACCGCTGGCGGAGCCGCGCCGGGCGGAGTAGATTCCCCGGCGAAAGGCGTGGCGCCCGCCGTGATGAAGCGCGTTGTCGTGATCGAAGGGGAGGATGCTTCGCCGGAGGCGATGCGTCCGGTCGTGCGGCTGCTCAAAGGGCTCGAACTGCCGATCGAGTGGGTCTACCCGCCGGTCGGCCTGGCGGCCCGGGAAACGCACGGCTCCACCTTCCCCCAGGAGGCGCGCGATGCCATCGACACGTCCGACGCGACCCTCTTCGGGTCCACCAGCGGGCCGAGCGGGGCCGCCCTCACCTACCTCCGCTGGGGCCGCCAGACCTATGCCAACGTCCGTCCTGCCCGCTGGTTCCCGGGTTGCCTGAGCCCCCTCAAGCAGCCAGAGGGCATCGACTTCGTGATCGTCCGCGAGAACTCGGAGGATATGTACGTGCGGATCGAGGGCGACCTTGAAACGCTCCGTCCGCTGGAGTTCGTGACCGGGACGGGGCGCCAGGAGCTCAACAGCATGGGGCCGGGCCGGTTCGCCCTGAAGGTGATCACGGAGGCCGCCACCGTCCGAGTCACCCGCTTCGCCTGCGAACTCGCCCGCCGCCGGCGCCTCGACGGCCACCCCGGGCGCGTCACCTGCGGGACGAAGCACAACATGCTCCCGGGGAGCGACGGCTACTTCCGCGAGGTCGCGATGCGCGTCGCCGCGGACTATCCGGACATCGAGTTCGAGTCCTACATCGTCGATGACTTCGCCCGGCGGCTGATCGCCGAGCCCCACCGGCTCGATGTCGTCCTTCTCCCGAACCTCTACGGCGACGTGCTCTCCGATGCGGCGGCGGGACTGATCGGCGGCCTTGGCCTCGCCCCCAGCGGCTGCTACGGGGACGATTACGCCTACTTCGAATCGGCCCATGGCACCGCGCCCGACATCGCGGGCAAGGAGCTGATCAACCCCACGGCGACCCTGCTCTCGGGCGTCATGATGCTAGACCACCTCGGTTTCGATGACGCCGCTTCGCGCCTCCGGAAGGCCGTGGAGGAGACCTACGCCGAGGGAGCAACGCTGACCGCCGACCAGGGCGGGACGGCGAAGACCGGCGAGTTCTGCGACGCCATCGCGCGCCGCCTGTGAGGGATGGACATGGCTCAACCAGCGACCGGCGAAACGGCGGCACGGCTCTGGGAGAGCCGCGAGGCCGGTGACCCCTTCCCCGCCTGGCTGAACGGGGCGCTCACCCTGGAGGATGCCCTCGCCACCCAGCTCCTCCTCCTCGACCGGGAGCTGGCCCGGGGCGAGAAACTGGCCGGGTGGAAGATCGGCCTCACCTCGCCCCGCGCCCGGGCGTCCCTCAACGCCGATGTCCGGCCCTTCGGCTACATCCTGGCGGGCAAGGTGTTCGAGGCGCCCGCCACGGTGGATGCCTCGAAGATCAGCGGCCCGGCGATCGAGCCGGAACTCTGTTTCACCTTCGGCCGGGCGGTATCAGGCGCTGACGTGCCACGCGACGAGGTGATGTCTGCTGTCGCCTCGGTTTCGGCGGGGTTCGAAGTGAACGAAGCGCGCCGGGGGAGCGTCCGCCCTGACCTCCCCGCCCTCGTCGCCGACCGGCTGACGCAATGGGGCATCGTCGCCGGGAGCGGCGTGTCCACCGCAGGCGTACCGGACACGGGCGCCATCGCCTGCCGTCTCGAGTGCGATGGTAAGCCGGTCTACGAAGGGGTGAGCCGCGACGAACTGGACGACCATTTCGACTCGCTCACCGCGCTCGTCCGCGCCCTCGGCCGCCACGGCCGCGGCGTGGAGAGCGGGCAGCGGGTGATCACCGGCGCCTTCGCCCGCCGCGAGGTGAAACCCGGCCAGCGGTGGCGCGCCACCTTCTCAGGCGTCGGCGAAGTCGAGGTGCGTTTCCCATGAGTGCGTTGAAGATCGACGGCCCCGTGAACATCCTCGTCATCCTCGGGCTCACGTTGCCTGAGATCAGCAAGGCCGACACGGAACGGATCCGCGAGGCCGCGCCGCCTGGCTCGACCGTGCGGGTGGTGAACGGCATACGCGAAGGGATCGCCGCGGCGGCGGATGTGGACATCATCTTCGGGTACATCCCCGAGCCGCTCTTCCAGGCGGCGCCGCGCCTGCGCTGGGTGCACGCCATCGCATCCGGCGTCGATATGTTTCTCTACCCTGCGATGAAGGACTCGGCCGTCATCCTCACGGGCGAGAAGGGGCTGGTCGGCGGCCACCTGGCCGATACTGGCTTCGGACTCCTCCTCGCCCTCACCCGCCAGATCGCCACCGCCATTCGCATGGGCCCGGCGGGCTGGGGCGAACGGGAGGCGATGCGCAAGGTCGAGGTCGAACTCGAAGGGCTGACCATGGGCGTCGTCGGCTTCGGTGGCACGGGGCGGGCGATGGCGCGCCGCGCGGCCGCCTTCGGGATGGAGCTGTGCGCCGTCGATGCCTGGCCGGTCGAGCCCTCGGACGGCGTTGGCGAGGTCTGGGGCCTCGACCGCTTCGAGCCGCTCCTCGCGATGTCGGACGTCGTGGCCATCTGCTGCCCCCTCTCACCGGAGACCCGCCGGCTGTTCGGCGGCCGGGCGTTCTCAGCCATGAAGCGGGGTGGGCTCGTCGTGAACGTGACCCGGGGGGAGATCATCGATGGCGATGCGCTCGTCCGGGCGCTCCAGGACGGCCGGTGTGGTGGTGCCGCCCTCGACGTTGCGCCCCAGGAGCCGTTGCCGGCCGATCACCCGCTCTGGGGGTTCGCAAACGTCGTGATGACGCCGCATACGGCCGGCGCCAGCCAGCTCCGGGGCCCCCGGAACATCGCCCGCTTCTGCGACAACCTGCGGCGCGCCCGCAGCGGTGAGCCGTTCCTGGGCGTGGTCGATAAGCAACTCGGGTATTAGGAGGAAACCATGCGCTACTACTCCTGCGATTCACACGTGGTCGAACCGGCGGTCGTCTTCGATGGGCTCGAAGCGCGCTTCGGGGAGCGGGCGCCGCGGATCGTCCACGACTACAACGGCCAGCGGGGCGACTGGCTCGTGCTCCCCGGGATCGGGCCGATCCCGGTGGGGCGGCTCGGCATCGCCGGCAGCCGCCTCGACGACCCGAAGACGCACGAGCGTATCGCCCGGGGCTACGAGGGCCTCAACCCGGGCGTGCTCGACCCCGCGAAGCGGCTCGGCGAGCAGCTCCAGGACGGGATCGTGGGCGAGGTCATGTACCCGAGCCTGAACATGTTCAC
>JBJXGC010000108.1:0-12790 GCA_046154545.1 Dehalococcoidia bacterium
TCCAGCGGCCGCGACGGCCGCGGCTACGGGCGTTCCATTTCGGCCAGCACCAGCCTGATCGACGGGCGCTTCCAAAGCCACTCCACCCTCAGCCAGAAGCCGGGGATGGCGGCGCAGCGGTACACCCCATCCTTGTCCGGGTGGACACGTTCGTACCTGCCATCGGCGAGCTGGAAAAAGTCGGCCGTCTCGTTGAAGGGGTCGATGATCCAATACTCGGGGACGCCACCAGCTTCGTACTCGCGGAACTTGTCCACGTAGTCGGTGGCCGCGTTCCCCGGGCTGACGATTTCGATACAGAGGTCGGCCGGCCCTTCGAGGAAGTTCTCGTGAAGACAGGAGAGGCGTGAGGCCGCCACGAACAAGAGGTCGGGCGCGCGGCCGGGGAGGCCGCCGCCAAGCTTCATCTGGAACGGATACGAGAGCAGTTCGCCCAGATCGCGATGCAACTCAAGGAAGCGCCCCATGAGGAGGAGGAGGTGTGTGTGCACCCGCGAGTGTGAGAGCGAGACAGGGGCCTCTGGTACAAGCTGGCCATCGACCCACTCGGCGTGAGGGTTGCCGGGAAGGAGGAGGAACTCCTCGTACGAGACCCGGGCCTTGCCGGCAAGCGCTTCGGTGGTGCTTGCAAGCTGGGTCATCGTCCTCGACTCCCTTCCCCGCATTCTACCATCGAGGCCTGCCGCCTCGCGCTGACAGATCCCGGGCCGCAGGCCAAGAAAAGAGGGCGCCACCGTTACGGTGGCGCCCTCTTTTCGTCAGACGGTCCGGTTTCTGCCGTTACTTGTTCTTCTTCCCGGCGTTGCCGCTGTTGCCGGGACCATTGCTCCCGGTAGCAGTGCCCGCGGCCGCGGTGCCGCTGGGGCTGGGTGCCGGTGTCG
The DNA here is from genome assembly GCA_046154545.1 of Dehalococcoidia bacterium. Lineage (GTDB taxonomy): Bacteria > Chloroflexota > Dehalococcoidia > Tepidiformales > Tepidiformaceae > JBJXGC01. The sequence goes on from JBJXGC010000108.1 coordinate 882, forward strand.
TGGTCGAGCTGTTATTGGCGCCGTTCCTGCGGTGTTCGCCGCTATTGCCAACCTCGCAGCCCTGGGGACCGCCGGGCTGGCGTTCATTCACGTCGTCGCAGCCGTTGCCGTCCGCATGGGGCCCGGAGGCGGCGGTGCTGGTCGAAGTCGGGCTGGCGGCGGCCGTCCCGGTGCCGGTGGCCGTGGCCGTGGTGCTGGGCGTCGCCGTTGCGGTGCCGTCCTTCTTCCCGTTCTGGCGGTGGTCGGCGCTGTTGCCGACGGTGCAGTCGGCCGGGCCGCCCTTCACTGGCGGCCGTGCGCCATCCTTGAAGAGCACATCGTCACAGCCCTTACCGTTGCTATGCGGGCCCGTGGCGGTCGCGCTCGCGCTGGCAGTGGCGCTGGCCGTGGGCGATGGGCTGGCGCTGGGATCGACGGTCGGCGTGGGTGTGCCGGTGGCGAATTGTTGGCCGTTCTTGCGGTTGTCACCGCTGTTGCCGACAGTGCACTCGGACGGGCCGCCCGGAGTGGGCGTATGCATGCCATCCGCGAAGAGTTCGTCGTCGCAGCCGTTGCCGTCTTCGCGCGCGGCCATCGCCGCGCTCAACGGCGTGGGCGTGCTCGTGGCCGTGCCGGTGTCATCTACGGCCTGGAGCTGGATGGCGCCTGCCTGGGTGGTGTCGCTCCCCTCGAGGCCGGCGACGGCAGTCACCGCGAGCAGGGGGACGAGGATCGCCCCCAGGGCGAGCCCGGCGATGGCCCGGCCGCCGAGGCGGCTGACCAGCCGCCTCACGGGCGAGCGCTGTGGTTCATTCATGTAGCTACTCCTGTTCAGTCCGGCGACCCGGAGGTCGGAGGCGTTCTCACACCTCGACCATATCTCAAGAGCGGCCGGAGAGGGCGAAACGATACGGCTGCTGGCGATGGTTTCACCGAATTGGCGCTGATTGTTTACGTGGCGGGCGTCTCGGCGCTCACCACCAGCCCACCTTATAGAAGTAGCCCTTCGTCTCTTTGCCGCGGTCGCCCGCTTCTTTCAGCTTGATCAGGTGCTTGCGGCAGAGCCAGACCGTCAGCCGTTCCTTCTCTTCGCCCCGCCACTTGAGGACGGCGGTCTCTTCGAATGGTGCGTCCATGCACCAGAGGCAGCGTTGTCGGGCCATCAGTCTTTCTCCATGTCCAGTTCGAACCCCCACTCCCGGCTCTGCCAGGGGTCCGGCGCGTAACGGAAGCGCGTGCAGCGAAAGCCGAAGCGCTCGTAGAGGCGGTGCGCGTCGGTGAAGGCGATGTCGCTGAAGAGTTCGAGCCTGCGTGCGCCCTTCGCCCGCGCCTTATCGACCACCCACTGCACCAGCCGCCCGCCAAGTCCACCGCGGCGCGCTTCGGCGAGGACGTAGAGGCGGTGCAGTTCGAACAGCCCGGCCCCTTCGTCCGTCAGCCCCACGCAGCCAACGACCCAGCCCTCAGTGTCCTGGGCGACGGCGAACCAGCCGCTGCGGCCGTCGTAATGGGCCCCGGGGTCGAGCAGGTCGGCGTCGTAATCGTTCTCGTCGAAGGGGAAGCCGTACTCGTCGAAGACCGACTTCACGACGTGCCAGGGGGCGTCACCGTGCAGGTTGCGGTCGTAGGGGACGATCTCGAACGGCTCGCCGCTTACCGCGATCGGCGGCGGCGCCGGTTGTGCGCTCATGGGCGGGCGCCTAGGCCTGTTCCTGGATGAGGCCCATGATGTTGTAGCCCGCATCGACGAAGGTGATCTCGCCGGTGATCCCGCTGGCCGCGTCGCTACAGAGGAAAGCGGCCGTGTTGCCGACATCCTCGATGGTGACGTGGCGGCGGAGCGGGGCCGCGCCGGCGAAGGTCTTCTGATACTCTCGGAACCCGCGGATACCGCTCGCCGCGAGCGTCCGGATCGGCCCCGCGCTGATCGCGTTCACCCGGATCCCCTGGGGGCCGAGGTCGTTCGCCAGGTAGCGGACAGACGCTTCGAGCGCGGCTTTGGCGACGCCCATGACGTTGTAGTTCGCCGCCACTTTCTCCGAGCCGTAGTAGGTCATCGCCAGGACAGCGGAGCCCTCATGCATCAGGGGAAGTGCTGCCCGGGTGAGGCCGACGAGCGAATAGGCGGAGATATCGAGGGCGGTGCGGAAGCCTTCCCGGCTGGTATCGACGAAGCGCCCCATCAGGTCATCGCGGTTGGCGTAGGCGATCGAGTGGATGAGGATGTCGAGGTCGCCGTACGCGTCCTTCCAGGCCTGGAACAGCCGGTCGATCTCCGCATCCGAGGTGACGTCGGCGACCTCCATAAAGGTCGCGCCGATGCTCTCCGCGAGAGGCCGGGCGCGCTTATCCATGATCCCGGTCCAGGAGAATCCGAGGGTCGCGCCTTCGCGGTGAAGCGCCTGGGTGATTCCCCAGGCGATCGAGTGGTCGTTTGAGAGCCCCACGACGAGGGCCTTCTTACCTTCGAGCTGTCCCATGGCCCCTAGGGTACAGGCCGGGCGGACTACTCGACAGCCTTGGATGTGGCCTGAGAGTTGAACCGCCAAGACGCCAAGGCCGCCAAGATTCAGGAGGTTTCGGGTCCCCGGCACCAGATACGGCGAATAGCGAGCCGGGCGCCCCGCGTTGTCTCGAACGGCAGCTGCCGCATCGGGTGGATCTTCTCAATTCTTGGCGTCTTGGCGGTTCCCCCTCGATGCCCTACCGCCGTCAGCTGGACGACTGGGCGGACTGGCCGGTGAGCGCCTCGGCCTCGTCGTTACGTGGATCGACCAGGGCGAGGACGGCCGCCACCGCGGCGAGGGCGAGCAGGATGAGGAGGAGGCGAAGACGCTGCATCGCCATACGATACGATTCCCGGGATGTACGCGTTTCAACCGCCCGAGTTAGCCCGATGACGGCGATCATCCTCGTCATCGGCTACGTCCTTGCTGTGCCGCCGGTCTTCCGGCTGCGGCACGCCTGGCGCCATCGCCAGTGGCCGATCTACGCGGCGGAGCTGGCCGGCGCGTTGCTGATCACGGCCGGATGGGCGCTTCGGGGAGGCTGGGGCGCGGTCGCCATCAATGGCGCCTGGGCGCTCATCTTCGGCCTCGGGTTCGTCCTCTGGAAACCGGCGCCCCGGCCGGGTTGACTCGCCACCTCCGCCGTTCCCACAATCGCCATCATGGCTGACCTCGAATCCGTCGTCATCGTTGGCGCCTCCCTCGCCGGCATCCGTGCTGCGAACGCCCTGCGCCGTCAGAAGTTCGGCGGCCGCATCACCCTCATCGGCGCCGAGGCCCACCGGCCCTACGACCGCCCGCCCCTTTCCAAGCAGGTCCTCCTCGGCACCTGGGAGCCGGAGCGGGCTGCCCTCGTCAGCGAAGAAGACCTCGCGAAGCTCAGCCTCGAACTCCGCCTCGGGCGCCGCGCGGTTTCGCTCGACACAGCGGCCCGGACGGTCGCCCTCGACGATGGCTCGGCCGTGAGCTACAGCGCGCTCATCATCGCGACCGGGGCGGCCCCGCGGATGCTCCCGGGCACGCCCGCCCTGCCGGGCATCGAAGTCCTGCGCACGATGGAGGACTGCCTCCGCATCCGCGCCGCCTTCGAAGCGGGAGCCCGGGTGGCGGTCGTCGGGGGCGGGTTCATCGGCGCCGAGGTAGCGGCGGCCGCCCGCATCCGGGGGCTGCCGGTGACGATGATCGAGATGCTCTCCCAGCCGCTCGAACGCGCCCTCGGCGCCCGCGTCGGTGCTGTCGCGGCGGCCCTCCAGCTCGGCCACGGCGTCGATTTGCGGCTGAACACGGGCGTGACGGGATTCGACGGCCGGGACCGGGTCGAGCGCGTCCTCCTCGATGGGGGCGCGTCAGTCGAAGCGGACCTGGTCGTCGTCGGCGTGGGCGTGCGCCCGGAGACCGGCTGGCTGGAGGGCTCGGGCCTCGACCTCCGCGACGGGGTCGTCTGCGACCAGTATCTCCGGGCCGGCCCACCGGGCGTCTACGCCGCCGGCGACGTCTGCCGCTGGTTCAACCCGCTCTTCGGCGAAGAGATGCGCATCGAGCACTGGACAAGCGCGGTCGAGCAGGGGATGGCGGCGGCCCGGAACATCCTCGCCGGGGACGAGGGCGCGAAGCCGGTTGCTTCCGTGCCCTACGTCTGGTCCGACCAGTACGACGTCAGCATCCAGTACCTCGGCCACGCCCGGGGCGACGACGACCTCGTGGTCAAGCACGGGTCGCTGGAATCGGGCATCTTCGTCGCGCTCTACGGGCGGGCCGGGCGGCTGATGGGGGCGGTCGGGTTCAACATGCCCCGGCTGCTGAACGACTATCGCCGCTTCATCGCTGAGGGCTCGACGATGGAACGCGCCCTCGCCCACGTGCCGGAAGAAGATTGACCAGCCCTCATCGCGCCTTTGGCCAGACGCCCCAACTGCCGATAGTCTAGGCGTCGCAAGGGAGTGGCCGGCATGCTCTGGGAGGACCTCGAACGGTATAACGAAGCGGGACACCGGCGCGGGTCCCTGGCTTTCTGGAAGCAGATCGCGGCCCAGGCTTACACCCATCCCGGGCTCCTCGCCGTGGCCGTCTACCGCTACGGACGATGGGTGCGCGGGGTGCGGGTGCCCGGCCTCCGCCAGCTCCTCGACCTCGCCTATCACCTCCTCTACTCCTTCGCCCGCTTCGGTCTCCAGGTTGAGTTGCCGCGGGACTTCACCGCCGGCCCGGGCCTCCGGGTCGACCATTACGGCGGCGTCCTCGCGACCAGTGGGGCGGTGGTGGGCCGCAATTTCACGATGTCCCAGGGCGTGCTCCTCGGTTCGACCGAGTCGGGCGCGCCGCGCATCGGCGACGACGTGCACTGCGGCGTGGGGACGAAGATCATCGGCGGCATCGAACTCGGCGACTGCATCAAGATCGGGACGGGGTCGGTGGTCACCAAATCGTTCCCGGGGCACGCCGTCATTGCTGGCGTCCCGGCCCGGTTCCTCCGGCCGCTGACGGTGCCCCCACAGCCGAACGGCTGGATCCCCCCGGCGGAGTAATTGCTCGCATAGTCCTGCCCTTGACCCTTCCCACCCACCGGCCACGATTCGGCCATGAGCGTCCGCTTCGATCGCCCACCGGGCGGCCTCCCGCGTGGCCAGAGCCAGCAGGCACGAGAAGGCCGCCTCTTTCTCGAAGGCCCCCAGGGCCGGGGTTTCGAGCTGCGCCATATGTTCCACGTCGGCCGTGAGTATTTCGGGGCCTTGCGGGCCCTCCACTTTCTCGGGCCTTGCGTGACGGTCTTCGGGTCGGCCCGCTTCGATGAGGGCCACCCGGCCTACGCCCTCGCCCGGGAGGCCGGCGTGCTGCTGGCCGAATCCGGCTTCACAGTGATGACGGGCGGCGGGCCCGGGATCATGGAGGCCGCCAACCGCGGCGCCCGTGAGGCCGGCGGCCGCTCCGTCGGCTGCAACATCATGCTCCCCCGGGAACAGGAGCCGAACGCCTACCTCGACCGTGTCGTTGGCTTTCGTTACTTCTTTATCCGGAAGGTGATGCTGGTGAAGTACTCGTACGGCTTCATCGCCATGCCGGGCGGCTTCGGGACGCTCGACGAGGTGTTTGAGACGGCGACGCTCATCCAGACGGGGAAGATCGGCGAGTTCCCGGTCGTCCTTCTCGGCCGCACGTTCTGGGACCCGTTCATCGAATTCCTCCGCACGACCCTCCGCGACGCGGGCACGATCGACACGGCCGACGTCGACCGGCTCTTCGTGACCGACTCGCCGGCCGAGGCCGTGGAGTTCATTCGGGAGGCGGCGTTCCGCAGGTTCGGGCTGCGCTACCAGCGCAGGCGAAAGCGCCATTGGTGGCTGTTCGAGTAGCCACCAACCGGCCCACGCGATCCCGGCGCCGGCGGCCCGCTTTTCCGCCGGATTTTCGCGAAATACGTGAACTGGATCATACTGCTCACCTGAGAACTCTGTAGAATTTACATCACGATGGCAGACTCTTTTTTCCCGGCGACCGTTTCTCATTACCAGGTGGGCGCCAAGCTTGGCGGCGGCGGGATGGGGGTCGTTTACGCTGGAACGGACCGCCGCGACGGCATGCCCGTGGCGATCAAGTTTCTCTACCCCCACCTCATCCAGATCGACTCGACGTTCAAAGAGCGCTTCGAACGCGAGGCCCACATCGCCTCGCTCCTCCGCTCACCCTACACGGTGAAGCTGGTCGATTACGGCATCGAAGGGGAGACGCCCTTCCTCGTGATGGAGTTCGCTGAGGGTGAGTCGCTCGCCGAGATCATCCGGCGAGGCCCGCTCGAACCGGCCCGCGCCATGCGCCTCGCCCGTGACGCCGCCCGGGCGCTCGAAGAGGCGGATGCACGCGGCGTCGTCCATCGCGACATCAAGCCGGAGAACATCATCGTTGGCCCCAACGACGGCGTGAAGGTGGCCGACTTCGGGATCGCCCGCCAGGGCGAGGGCGGCAACCTGACGGTTGCTGCCTCGTTCGTGGGCACGCCCGGGTATGCGGCCCCCGAGCAGGCGCTGGGCCGCGCCGACCAGCGTTCCGACATCTACTCCCTCGGGGCCACGCTCTATGCGATGGTCACGGGCCACCCCCCCTTTACCGGCGCGACGCCCCAGGCCCTGATCGACGCTCATCGCCACACTCCCCTCAACGAGGGCGAACTCTCGCGGATGCCGCAGCCGGTGGCGAACGTCATCCGGCGCTGTCTCGAAAAGGACCCGCTCGACCGCTACAAGTCGCCCTCGGACCTGGCTGGCGCGCTCGACCGGGCGGTGCACACCATCACGACTCAGCCACCGGGTGCGCCCCTGATCTCCGGGTCACCGCCAGCCGGGCCGCTCAGCGGGTCTCAGCCTTCTCAGCCGCCCGCTGTGCCCATCGACCCGTCGCAGCCGACTCGCACGTTCGGCTCGGTGCCCCCGCCCAGCGCGCCGGGCGGGGGCGTCCCGCCGCTGGCCCAAGCGTCCGCCGGAGGGGCTGCGCTGGCCGAGACCCAGTTCGCTTCGACCGAAGCGCCGACGACGATCGAGCGGAGCGGTGAGCAGACGGCCACGGCGGCTCAGCCGGCTACGGCCGAGCCGGCCACCGTCATCGCGGCGCCTCCACCGCCTGCCACGGTTCCCGTCGCGGTGTCCGCGGCGGCAGGCGCGGCCTCCGCCGCTGGCGCGCCTGCCCCGGCCGCACGCTCCGGTGGCGTGCTCCGCAAAGCGATCCTCATCGGCGGCGGGGGCGTTGTCGCCATCGCCGCCGTCTTCGGCGCCCTCGCCGCGGCTGGGATTTTCGACGACAACGGTGGTGGCGGTGAAAAGCCCGACCCCACCCAGGTCGCGGGTTCGCCCACTGCGGCGCCCGGTGGCGCGCCCGCGAAGCTCACGGCCGCCTTGAAGGAGTTCCCCTTCGACCTGGCGAACGGGTCGAAGGTCGGCCGTGATGATGCGCCCCTCAAGCTGGTCCAGTACGAGGATTTCCAGTGCCCCTTCTGCCTCCGCTACACGGTTGACCAGGAGCCAACCCTGATCCGTGAGTATGTGAAGACAGGCAAGCTCCAGATCGAGTTCAAGCACCTGCCCATCCTCGGCGCCGAGTCGGTCCGGGCCGCCCGGGCGGGCGTCTGCACGGCCGTCCAGGGAAAGTTCTGGGAGTTCCAACACCGGCTCTTCCTCGCCCAGGCCGAAGCGGGGCAACTCGAGAACGAGAAGACCGAGGTCGGCCGCTTCAGCGACGAGAACCTCCGCGACCATGCCCTCGCGGCCGGCGCAGACGGCCAGGTCTTCGAGGACTGCCTCCTCGCCGAGGGTTCGCTCGCCGCCGTCCAGGCGAACGAGCAGGAGGCGAAAGGCCTCGGTATCAGCGGCACGCCCGGCTTCACGATCAACGGCAAGCCGATCGGCTCCGGTGCGCCCAGCACGCTCGACGGCTGGCGCAAGCTCCTCGACCCGCTCCTCGTGACCGCCGTTACCCCCGGCGCGACCGCGACCGCGACCCAGGCGGCGACCACGGCGGCCACGACGGCCGCCACCCAGGCGCCGCCCGCCACCGCCACCCCTGTCCGCGCCGTCGCGACGCCAGTCCCGCCGACGCCAGTCCCGCCCACGCCGACGCCCTCAGGGCCGCCGGCGCGCTCAATTGTCGCCGGGCAATGGACCTACTCGTTCAAGGTGACCTCGAACACCTGTTCCTTTGGCCCGAGTGTCGGCCAACAGGTCGATTTCAGCTTCAGCCTGGACGAGGTGGGGGCGACGAAGGACGGCTACATCAGCGCCGGGGAGACCGTGGCCATCACCCGCCAGGGCTTCGGTTTTCTCGGCAACTATACCTTCACCTTCCCCCGCTTCATCTTCAGCTGGAATGAGCAGGAGGCGGCGGAGACGCTTACCAACGTCTATTCGAGCGCCGAAGCGGGGACGGCCGGTATTGTCGAGAGCTATGTCTACCCCAATCCCGAGGACTGCGAGATCAGGGCCGAGGAGTAGCGCCCACCCGGCTCAGACGCTCTCCAGCACCGCATACTGGCGCCGGAACGAGAGGGCGGCGTTCGCTACTGAGTGTGTTATCGTTATCGCGAACGTTATCGTGTTCGCCGAGTTCTCAGCCGCGGCGCCGCTCACCGGCACGGAGACCGTCACCCCTGCCAGGTCGCCCAGCCCGGCCGTCGCCCCGCCCGCGGCGCTCATGCTCACGCTCCCGCCGAGCGACTGCACGCTGGCCGAGCCCTGGGCCGCGATCACGGCCTCGACCCGGGCCGCCCGGCGGGCCGCGTTCGTTGCCAGCGCGCCGCTGATGTCGTCGTAGAGCGTCGTCGCGCCGTACTTCACCCGCAGGCGCACCGTCTGGTTCGCGCCCGTGTTGTTCAGGTAGTCGGCGGTCAACAACGCCCGCACTGCCCGGTCTGTCCCGAGCGCGTTCGCCGGGACGGTCGCACTGAAGACGGTGCTCTCGGCCGCCGTGTTGACGATATCGAGGAGCGCCGCCGCCCGGGCCACCGCCGGGTCGCGCAGGCCGTCCACAGCCACCACCCAGAGCTCGCCCGGCTCACCGCTCGCCCCCGTATCGACGAGCAGCCGCCGGTTGGCGACGAGGACCTCGGGCCGGATGGCGCTGGAGACGGTCACGCCGTCGAGCGTCTGCGGGTCGGAGCCATCGACCCGGAGGCTGGCCAGGCCAGTGGCCGGGTTGAAACTGACGAGGGTGCCGCGCAAAAGGGCCATATCAGACTGCTCCGAGAGTGATGACGCTGTCGTAGCGGGCGGCGCCAGGCCCGCGCTGATACTCGAGGCCCAGCCCGAGGACGCGAAAGGTCGCGGCCAGCGGCGCGACGGAGGGGTCGCTGACAGTGATCACGTCGAAGAGCTGCTGCCCCGCCTGGAAGGGCGCGGCCAGTTCGCCCAGGGGCCGGCCCCATTGCGCCCGGCGGAGCGCGTTCGTGGCGAAGGCGCTCGCCTTCAGGTTCGAGCCGGCGTCGAGGTGGCGCAGCCAGAGCCGCCTCGGGCCGTGCTGGTAGACGCTCGCCTGGTCGATCGTGTCGGCGTAGCGCCCCGTCCCCGTGAGCCGGACCCAGTTGTGGGCGGGCGGCTCGTCCGCGATCGAGAGGGCGAAGACGGGGTGGTTGCCGGCGCCGCCGTAGGTGAAGCTGCTCGCGCCCCCGGGGCTGAGGCCGACGATCGTGAACTTGTTCCCGTCCGCCTGGCAGCCATCGTTCACGACCGCGAGGAGGCTGCGGAGGGCGGCGGCCCCCGTCTCGCCGGGGGCGAGGGCGAAGCCGGGGCTGTAGGCCGCCCAATCGGCTGAGGGCGCGGCCGCGCCGCTGCCCTGGTAGGCGGGGAAGCCCGCCCGGGCCGCGATCCGGCGGAAGATGGCGTCCCGCGTCATCGTCCCCGGCGCCACCTGCCAGGCCTGGGGGGCGCGCCAGGCCTCCGCCCGCTCCCAGGGGCCGCTCGCCTCGACCTCCGTCGTCCGCCGGCCGTTGGCCAGCCGCTGCCTGACACGGTCGATGGTGAACCACCAGGTGACGCCGGACTCGGGCGCCCCTCCCGGGCCCGAGGCGTAGCCCGGGGTCAACACGGCCTGGCCGCCCGTCACCAACCCGGGGATTGCGGCGTTCGGGGCCGCCAGCAGCGCCCCGTCGGCGTTGTCGAGTTCGAACATGGCCCGCGCGCTCGACGGCGTGAACCGGACGGAGGCCCGCAGGAGCCGATCGCCGAGGTCGCTCGTGCCGTTGATCGCCGCCGCCCAGACGCCCGATGGTGTCGTGGCGAAGACCGTGTTTGGCGCCCCCGCCGCCAGCCAGCCGAGGGCCAGCCCGGAGCCCGAGGCCGCTTCGTGCGGCGCCGGTTCGCTCCAGGAGGCGAGAAACGAGTCGCCCGCCGGCGGGTGGCTTTCGAAGGCCCGGGTGTAGGGCACATTCCCGGCTTCGATGTGGACGTAGGCGCCGGTATAGGTGGCGCCCGGGAGGGCGAGCACGGCCGGCCCGGCGAACGTCGAGGTCGAGACGGCGTCGCTTTCGGCCACGCTGACGAGCGCCGACCAGGCGTTCGCCGGGAGGTTGCCGTCGCCCATCTGGGCGGCGAAGACGCGCCGGTGGGGCGTGGCGCCGGCCGCCGTGCCGCTCAGCAGCAGGGCGAAGTCGCCCCCATCGTGGGCGGCGGCGATACCCGAGACGCTGGCCATACTGTTCGTCCAGGCCGTCCCCGAGACATCCCAGGTGCCGGCCGTCCGCCGCAGCCGCTTCACCGTCGCGCCCACGTTATAGAAGAGGCAGACGTTCCCGGTGCTCAGGCGGTAGGCCGCCGCCACCCAGCCGACCGCGCTCGCCTCCGTGACCAGCAGCGTCTCCGCGCCCCAGCTCGCGCCGTTATCGGCCGACACGCGGGCATGCAGGGTCAGCCCCTTGCTATAGACCACCAGGGCCTCGCCGGTCCGCGCTGCCATGGCCACTCCGGACCCGGCCGCGAGCCCGGCCTGGAGCAGCGTCCAGGTTGAGTAGGTGGACGACGGCCCCGGACTGGCGACCCGCGCCACCCGCAGGTTGCCCGCGTCGTTGCGGGCGCGGAGGAGGGCGCCGTCGCCGGCCACGGCGGCGGCGTGGGGCGAATCCGGCTCGGCGCCGCTATACCAGCGGGCCCAGCGGAGGAGGTGTGCCCCGGCCCGCCGCGCCTGGGCCACGAACCCGACCGCGGGCACGCGATTGGCGCCTTTCTGATGGGCGATCAATGTTGGTGAAAGGGTCAGCATGCCAGCGACCGTGCCGCCCCGTCCGGCGAGCGCAAAGGGGCCCGCGACACGCCGCCGCTCCGGGGCATGATCATGCCGCGCCACGGGCCGGCATGAGACACACGGACCGTCGCACGACACAAGCGCCCGCGGAGGGCGCGGCTCCGGCCCGGCCCTAACGCCAGCGCAGCACGAACGGCCCCGTATGGTCCTCACTGTCGATCCGCAGGCTGAGCGTGCCCCCCGGGTGGCTGAAGGCCACCACGAGCTGCTCCCCGTTCAGCGCCAGCGGCGCCTGGGCCGCCACCGTCCCGTTCACCATCACCTGGATCGGCCCCACGTGCTGCAGGGTGAACGTGTAGTTCCCCGGCGGCGCCGTGAACGAGGCTTCGGCCCGCACCCGCCAGCCGTCGTCCCTCAGGCCATCGAACGGCGCCCCGTCCGACTCCACCCGCAGGTCCCCCGTCCGCTCCAGCTTCGCCGGCTCGCTCCCCTCCGCCGCCTCGATCGCGAAGTACTGCACCGTCCAGCGTTGCGGCTGCTTCAGGGCGAGCGAACCCCCGCCCGTCACCGGACCGGTCGTCACCGAGGACGGCCCCCGCCCATCCGACCTCCCCGGCAGCACCACCGAAAGCCCGACCGCCAGCGCCACCCCAAAGAGCACCAACCCCACCACCTCCCGCGTCCACCGGCGGGAAGCGTTCCGTGGGG
>JBJXGC010000145.1:0-19941 GCA_046154545.1 Dehalococcoidia bacterium
AGCGCGACCGACGGCTGGGAGGAGACGAACGACAGCGACATCGTCATCTGCACGGCCGGGGCGCCACGGAAGCCGGGCATGAGCCGCGAGGAGCTGCTCAACGGCAACGCCGCCATCGTCCGGGCGAAGGTGAGCGAGGCGGCGAAGCATTCGCCGAACGCGGTCATCATCATCTTTGCGAACCCGATGGACGCGATGTGCCACGTGGCGCTGAAGGCCAGTGGCTTCCCGAAGGCGCGGGTGATCGGCCAGGGCGGGATGCTGGACAGCTCGCGCTATCGCTACTTCGTGGCCGACGCGGTCGGCGTATCGCCGGCGGACGTGCATGGGTATGTCATCGGCGGCCACACGGATACGACGATGGTGCCGGTGGTCTCGCAGACGCGCGTGGGCGGCGTGCCGCTCACCGACCTCCTGCCGAAAGAGCAGATCGATGCGCTCGTGGCGCGCTCGATGCGGGGCGGGGCCGAGATTACCGAACTCTACAAGACAGGCAGCGCCTACTACGCGCCCTCAGCCGCGACCATCGCCATGGCCGAGGCGATCCTGCTCGACCAGCGCCGCCTGATGCCCTGCTCGACGCTGCATACGGGCGAGTACGGGATCAAGGATGTCTATTCGGGGACCGTCTGCCAGCTCGGCGAAGGCGGCGTGCAGCGCACGTTCGAGCTGCCGCTGACGGCGGAGGAGAAGTCGAAGGTTGTGGCCGCGGCGGACGCGACCAAGGAGCTGGTGAAGCTCATCACGGACTGAGGCGGCAGGCGCGCGCGGCGGGTGTGTGGGACGCCGGGTGTGTTTTGACGCAAAGGTTCGAAAGGGTCAAAAGACTACCACGGCTCCGAGGAGGGCCGAGCGGAGCTGTCGTGCGGCCAGGCGGACCTGGTTGGGGGCGGTGCCACCGGGGATGTCGCGGGCGGCGAGGGCCGAGTCGACATCGAGGGCGAGGATGTTGCGCTCGAAGAGGGGACTGGCGGCGGCGTAGGTTTCGAAGGGAAGCTCGTGCAGCTCACAGGAGCGGGTCTCGCACGCGCGCACCAAGGCCCCAACGACGGCGTGCGCTTCGCGGAAGGGGAGGCCCTTCTTGACGAGGTAGTCAGCGACGTCGGTGGCGAGGGAGAAGCCAGCGCCGGCGGTCGTCCGCAGCCGTTCGAGGTTGAACTGGAGGGCGGGGAGCATGGCCGCGAAGATGGTCAGCGTGGGGACGACGACATCGCGGGCGGCGGCGATGGCGGCCTTGTCCTCCTGGAGGTCGCGGTTGTAGGCGAGGGGGAGTCCCTTCTGGACGGTGAGCATGTTCACCAGCTCGCCGTAGACGCGGCCGGTGCGGGCGCGGGCGAGTTCCGCGACATCGGCGTTCTTTTTCTGAGGCATCATGCTCGACCCCGTGGCGAATCCGTCGGGAAGGCGGACGAAGCCGAACTCGGCGCTGGCCCAGAGGACGACCTCCTCGGAGAGACGGGAGAGGTGCATCTGCGTGATGGCGCAGGCCGCCAGGAATTCGACGGCGAAGTCCCGGTCAGCGGTAGCGTCGAGGCTGTTACGAGAGACCGAGTCGAAGCCGAGTTCGGCGGCGACTGACTCGCGGTCGAGGGGGTAGGGTGACCCGGCGAGGGCGCCCGAGCCGAGGGGGAGGACGTTGGTACGCGTGCGGCAGTCCTGGAAGCGGGCACGGTCGCGGAGGAGCATCTCGCCATAGGCGAGCAGGTGGTGGCCGAGCGTGATCGGCTGCGCCCGCTGGACATGGGTATAGCCGGGCATGGGGTCGGCGGCGTGCTGCTCGCCGAGGTCGCAGAGGACGGCGACCAGGTTGGCGGCGGCGGCGATCGCCTGGTCACAGCATTCACGGACGAGCATGCGGTTGAGGAGGGCGACCTGGTCGTTGCGGGAGCGGGCCGTGTGCAGCCGCCCCGCGGCCTCGCCGATGCGTTCGCGGAGGAGGACTTCGACGTGCGTGTGGATGTCCTCCAGCTCGGGGCGCCAGGTGACCCTGAAAGCCCGGAAATCTTCGAGGACGAGGGCGAGGCCGCTGACGATGAGGTCCGCGTCCTGGCCTGGGATGATGCCCTGGCGGCCGAGCATGCGGGCGTGGGCGATGGAGCCGGCGATGTCGTGTTCGTAGAGTTCGCGGTCGGCGCCGGCGGTGAAGTCGCGGGTGAGGGCGTCCATGTCGCCTTGAAAACGGGCGCCCCAGGTGCGTTGCTCAGGCGTGGTCACGTGGCAGCGGCCGCGAGCTTGGGAAGGGCGAGGAGTTCGCCCAATTCGTCGAAGACGTAATCAGGCTGGACGCCTTCGGCATCAGCGGGACTGCGGCGCCAGGCCGTGGCGATGCCGAGCCGCTGAGCGCCGGCGATGTCTTCGGCGAGCGAGTTGCCGACCATGAGGGCGGCCCGGGGGGCGACGTCCAGGGCCTGCAAGGCGTGCTCGAAGAGGGCCGGGTGCGGTTTGAGATAACCGACTTCGACGGATACCGACTCGGCGTCCCAGCCGATATCGAGGCCGGCATCGCGGAGGTCCGACCGGAAGCGGTCACGGCCAAAGGCACGGTTGGTGACGGTGGCGAGGAGGAAGCCCCGGCGGCGCAGCTCGGCGAGGACTTCCGCGGCGTCGCCGTAGGGGGCCTTGCCACCTTCGCTGCCGGACACGTAGATCGCTTCGAGAAAACGGCCAGCCGCGTCGCGTTCGAGACTGAGGCCGGCGCATTCGAGCGCCCCCCGGGCGACCTCGGCGTAGTCGGGCTCGACGAGGTCGGTGGTGCGCGCCTGGCGCATGGCGGCTTCCATGGCGTCCCACGCGACGCGGGCGAGGAGCTGTGGGTTGTGGCCGGTGAGAGCGGCTTCGGCCAGCCACTCGGCGGCGCGGCTGGTGGCGAGGCGCCGGAACTCATCTGGTGGGGGTGCGGCCTGCGAGTGCCAGAGTGTATCGCCGATATCGAAGAGGATGGCTCGAAAACCCATGAAAACCCCGGCAGACAAGCTGTGCCGCGCGAGAGACCATGATCACACGCGGAGGGTGTGCGGACAACGGGAACCGCCCGTGACCGGCCGGCCTCCGCCGCAGTTATTCGAAACAAAGACCGGGATACACTATGGCGATGCGACTCCAGGCCTGGCGGACTCTAACGGTGGAACCGGCGCTCCCAGCGGCGCTGGAACCGCTGCGGACACTTGCAGCGAACCTGCATTGGACATGGGACACGGGGGCGACGCGCCTTTTCGAACGCATGAACCCCCAGCGTTGGGAGGCTTGCAACCACAACCCGGTGCGGATGCTCCAGCTCGCCACGGCGGACGAGCTGGAGGCGCTCGCGCGGAACGACGACTTCCTGGTGCACCAGCAGACGATGCTCGAAGAGTTCGGGCGGTATATGGGCCGCGTCCCGCAGGTGGTGATGGAGGACGCTTCGGACAGCGACGTCGTCGCCTACTTCTCGTTCGAGTTCGCGCTGACCGAGAGCTTCGCGACGTACTCGGGCGGACTGGGCGTGCTGGCGGGCGACCACCTCAAGTCGGCGAGCGACCTCGGGCTGCCGCTGGTCGGGGTGAGCCTCTTCTACCGGGAGGGGTACTTCCAGCAGGTGCTCGCGCGCGATGGCTGGCAGACGGAGGAGTATCACGCGGTAGACCCCTCCCATCACGCCCTGGCCCGCGTCCGCACGGATTCGGGTGAGCCGTTGCGCGTGAGCGTCCCGTTCCCAGGACGAGAGGTGTGGGCGGGGGTGTGGCGGCTGGACGTTGGCAGTATCCGGCTCTTCCTCCTTGATACGGACATCCCGGAGAACCGGCCAGGAGACCGGGAGATCGCGGCGCGACTCTACGGCGGCGACAGTGAGACGCGGATCCAGCAGGAGATGGTGCTGGGGATTGGCGGGGTGCGGGCGCTGCGGGCGATGGGCATGCGGCCGGCGGTCTGCCACATGAACGAGGGGCACTCGGCACTGCTGGCGGTGGAGCGCACGCGGGCGCTCATGGAAGAGGCGAAGATCCCCTTTGGGGAAGCGCGCCTGCCGGTGGCGGCGGCGACCGTCTTCACGACGCACACGGCGGTGGCGGCAGGGATCGACCTGTTCCCGCCGGAGCTGGTGCGGACCTACCTGGGCCAGTACTACGCCGGGTTCGGGCTGGACGACCGGACGTTCCTGGGCCTGGGCCGGATGAACCCGGACGACGACCACGAGCCGTTTTCGATGGCGCTGCTGGGTCTGAAGCTGAGCCACTTCCGAAATGGCGTATCGAAGCTGCACCGCACGGTTTCGCAGCGGCTCTGGGAAGGCGCCTGGCCGGGCACACCTTCGGACGAAGTGCCGGTGGAGGCGATCACGAACGGCGTGCACCTACCGACCTGGGTCTCGCATGAGATGGCGGAGCTGTACGACCGCCACCTGGGGAGCCACTGGCGAGACGACCCGGTGAAGGGGACTCGCTGGCAAGAGGTCGCGAACATTTCCAACGCGGAGCTTTGGCGGGTACACGAAGGCCAGCGCGAGCGCCTGGTCGCCCGGGCCCGGGCGCAGGTACGGGAGAGCCGGCTGGAACGGGGGGCGACCTCGGGGACGCCGCCACTGGACCCCCGCGCCCTGACGATCGGGTTCGCCCGGCGCTTCGCCGCCTATAAGCGGGCGAGCCTGCTGTTCCGGGACCCGGAGCGCCTCGCGGCCCTGATGAACAACCCGGAGCGTCCGGTGCAGTTCCTCTTCGCGGGCAAAGCGCACCCGCGGGACGAGCCGGCGAAGCAACTCATCCGGGAGGTCGTGACGCACAGCCGGCGACCCGAGCTGCAGGACCGGATAGTCGTGCTGGAACGATACGATATCGACCTGGCGCGGTCGCTTGTCCAGGGGTGCGACGTGTGGCTGAACACGCCCCTGCGGCCGCTCGAGGCGAGTGGGACGAGCGGCATGAAGGCGGTGGCGAACGGGGCCCTCCATCTCAGCGTGCTCGACGGGTGGTGGGCCGAGGCCTACCAGCCGGGACTCGGCTGGGCGATCGGTGGCGAGAGCACGCACGCTGACTCAGAAGCGCAGGACGCGCGGGACAGCGACGCGCTCTACGACCTCCTGGAACGGGAAGTGGTGCCGCTCTTCTACGAACGGCGGGAGGGGCTGCCCACGGGGTGGCTGGAGTACATGAAAGCGTCGATCGCGGCCTTCTCGCCGGTCTTCAGCACTCACCGGATGGTGGGGGAGTACGCCACCCGGGCGTACATGCCGGCCGCGGCAGCGTGGCGGCGGCTGACGGCGGACGGGCTGGCCGGCACACGGGAGATGGCCGCGAGACTGGAGCGTGCGCGCCGCGGCTGGGGGACGCTCAAGATCCTGGACATCGCCGATGACGCCCAGGACGAAATCGAGGCGGGCAGACCCGTCGTGGTCACGCTGCAGGCGCACCTGGGTGAACTGGGCGCAGACGATATCCGCCCGGAAGTGGTGTTCGGCCCATGCGACGCCAGGGGAGAGGTGCGGACGGAAGGTGTGGCGCCGATGCTCCTGGTGGAATCGCGGCCGGACGGCGTGTGCCGCTACGTGGGCAGCTTCGTGGCCCGCTCAAGCGGCCGGAACGGGTACGCTGTCCGAGTGGTGCCCGCGCTCCCGCCCGGGGCCAGCACCGCTGACACCGGCCTGGTGGCGTGGGGCTGAGGCCCAGAAAGCAGGTAACCAGATGCGCGCCGCAAACGCCGCCCTCCTCCTTCGCAGGTGCATGCTGATCGACTCGCGGGTGTTGACCCGCAAGAAGGCTCGGCCCACGGCATGACGGCCCACATCCATCTCGGGCTCGTCTTCCATCAGCATCAGCCGGTCGGGAACTATGACTTCGTCTTTGAGGAGCTCTTCGCGAAGTCGTATGAGCCGCTGGTCGCCGGCCTCGAGCGCCACCCGGGCGTGAAGGCGGGCCTGCACTACAGCGGACCGCTGCTCGACTGGCTCGGGGCCGCAAAGCCGCAGTACCTGGCGAGGGTGCGGGCGCTCGTGGACCGGGGACAGGTGGAGGTCCTCGGCGGCGGCTATTACGAGCCGGTCCTGGCGGCGGTGAGCGAAGCTGACCGCATCGGCCAGATGGTGAAGATGCGGACCGCTATCGAGGCGCTGTTCGGGACGGCGCCGAGCGGGATGTGGCTGCCGGAGCGCGTCTGGGAGCCGGCACTACCGACCTCGATCAACGACGCCGGGTACGCCTGGACGATCATCGACGACGTCCACTTCGAGGGCGCGGGGCTGCGCCCGGAAGAGCTCCAGGGTTGGTATCTGACTGAGGCCGAAGGCAAGACGATCGGCGTGTTCGGTTCAAGCACGCGGCTGCGCTACCTCGTGCCCTGGGGGACGGTCGATGCGTGCGTGGACTTCCTTCGCGCCGCGGGAGACCGGGCGCCGGGGTCGGTAGTGGTGATGGGCGACGACGGCGAGAAGTTCGGGGGGTGGCCGACGACCTTCAAGCATTGCTGGGAGGATGGGTGGGTGGACGCCTTCTTCGCCCGGCTCGAACAGGAGTCGCACTGGATCGAGACGGTAAAGCTGAGCGAGTGGCAGGCTTCGCACCGTCCGACGGCCCTGGCCTATCTGCCCGCGACTTCGTACATGGAGATGGGCGAGTGGTCGCTGCCGCCCGCGGAGCAGCATGAGCTGGAGCGGGCGCGGGCGATCCTGCGGGAGGCCGGGCGCGAAGACCTCGGGCGGTTCCTGCGGGGCGGACACTGGCGCAACTTCCTGGTGCGCTACCCGGAGGTGAACCTCCTCCACAAACGCCTCCTGCTGCTCTCCCAGGACGCGCATCGCGCCCAGAACAAGGAAGCGCTCGAGCACGTCTGGAACGCCCAGTGCAACTGCCCGTTCTGGCACGGTGTGTTCGGGGGCGTCTACCTCGAGCACATCCGGCACGCGAACTTCGGGCACCTGGCGGCCGCGGACGCGGCGCTCTACCCGGGCGCCCAGCCGCCGGACGTGCGCGATTGGGACTTTGACGGCTCGGACGAGGTCTGTCTGCGGTCCGCATCGCACACGATCGTCGTCTCGCCAGCGGCGGGCGGGGCAATCCAGCACTGGGACCTGCGGAGGCAGGGCTGGCACGCGACCCATGCCATCCCGCGGCGCCCCGAGGCCTACCATCAGCGGCTGGCAGAAGCGTCAGACGACGAAGTCCGGAGCATCCATGGCAGCGTCCGGGTGAAGGACGTTGAGGCGCTGGCCAGCGTCGGAGAGTACGACCGGGGGATGCGCCTGGCGGCCCAGGAGACACTGATGGAGGCCACGGCCGGGCCTGACGACTACCGTGTGGCGCGGCTGGCCGCGCCGACCCGGGCAGATAGCTGGACGGCCGAGGGTGGGTGTGTCGAGCTGAGCCTGACCGACGGGGTGAGCACGCTGCGCAAGCGGCTTTCGGTGAGCGAGACGCTGAAGATGAGCTGCACCGTGCCGGGCGGTCGCCGGCTCTTCAGCGAATGGAACCTGAGCCTGCCTGACTGGCCGGATGGGTCGGCGCCGCGGTTCGCTCATAGCGAAGGAGAGCTCCGCATAGAGACACCGCGCTTCGTCCTCACGGCCGGCCACAACGCGAGCGCTTGCTGGCACCACCGTCTTCACTCGGTTTCGAACACGGAAGACGGCGTGGAGCTGTCCCCGCAAGGCTGGTGCATCGTCTTCCAGGCGGACGGGGGCCACGGCGGCGGCGAGCTTGCGGTCGAATGGAGTGTCGGCTCGTGACGTATTGGGCGCAGTTGCTGCACTTCTACCAGCCCCCGACGCAGACGCATGAGATCTTGCGGAAAGTCGCGGAGGAGTCCTACCGGCCTGTTGTCCAGGTGCTGAAGGAGCACCCGGGGGCACGGATCGCCATCAACATGAACGGCGTACTCACGGAGATGCTGGCCGAACATGGCTTCCGGGACCTTCTCGGCGACCTGCGGGAGCTCGGCGAGCGGGGCCAGGTGGAGTTCGTTGGCACCGGGAAGTACCACCCCATCCTGCCCCTCATCCCCGGGACTGAGCGGGCGCGGTCGATCGCTGAGCAGGCGAAGACGAACGGGGAGCTGCTTGGGGCGGCGGGCTCGCGCGGGTTTTTCCCGCCCGAACTCTGCTACAGCAGAGAGATCCTGCCCGAAATCTCGGCGGCGGGCCATGAGTGGGTGCTCTTGAGCGGCGTCGCCTGCCCGGCCGAGTGGCCGACTACCACGGTCTACCGTGCGCCGGTGGACGGCGGGACCATAGGGGTGCTGTTCCGGGACGACGTCCGCAGCAACCGCATCTCGTTTCGTGAGACGAGCCCCACGCACTTCATCGACGACCTTTCACAGGCCGGTGGCGGGCAGCCGGCATACGTGTTGACGGCGATGGACGCCGAGACCTTTGGCCACCACCTCGTGGGCTGGGAGCGGGAGTTCCTTGCCGGCACCTACCGGCTGATCGAGAGCGCCGGTTCGGGGAGCGAGCCGGGGCCGGTGCAGATGGTCAAGCCGAGCGAGCTGCTGGGGCTCTTTCCCGAGGGCCCGGTGGTGGAGCCGCACCGCTCGTCCTGGAGTACGAGCCGGGAGGACATCGCGGCGATGAACCCGTACCCGCTCTGGCAGGCGCCAGGCAACGAGGTTCACGCCCTGCAGTGGGAGTTCGTCGAGCACTGTCTCGACGCCGTGACGGTCGCTCGCCGCTACGGGACGGCGAATGAGGCGCTGACGTTTGCGGGCCTGGCGGACGAGTTGCTCCAGCCCGCGCTCCATAGCTGCCAGTTCTGGTGGGCGAGCCAACGCCCGATGTGGGACGTCTCGATGATCTACCGGGGCTTCGAACTGCTTGACCGCGCGCTGCTGTACGCGGTCAAGAGCGTCCAGCTCAGTGAGGCCTCGCCGCCGGTAAAACGCGAGGTGGCCTGGCGCCTGGCGGCGGCCGGCGATATCCGGACACGGATCGAGCGGACGCTGTTCATCGAGAGCCGGGCGTGAAGATCCTCTACGCGGCGGCCGAGGTAGACCCCCTGGCGAAAGTGGGCGGCCTGGCCGACGTGGCCGCGTCGCTGCCGCAGCGGCTGCAGGACATCGGGCACGATGTGCGGGTGGTGACGCCCTGCCACGCCTCCGCGAAGCCAGCCTTCGAGGCGGCGGAGCGGAAGAGGCGGATACCGATCGAAACACCGGGTGGCCCGGAAGAGGTAATGGTCGCGGAGGTCCCGGGGGCGGGCGGCGTGCCGGTCCTGCTCGTGCAGGACGAGCGCTTCTTCGGGCGAGAGGCGGTCTATGGCGAACCGGACGACCTGGAACGGTACCAGCTCTTTTGCCGGGCGGTGCTCGGGTTGCTGAGGCACGGCGGCTGGGTGCCGGATATCCTCCATCTGAACGACTGGCATACGGCGCCGCTGGCGTTCGCCCTGCGCAACCTGGCCTGGGCGAACCCGGGGCTGCGCGGCGTGGCCTCAGTCTTCACGGTGCACAATCTCCGCTACCGCGGCCCGGACGAACTGAACGACTACCTGGCGCAGGCGATCTACTACAGCGACATGGTGACCACGGTGAGCCCGAACTACGCCCGCGAAATCCTGACGCAGGAGTACGGCGAGGGGCTCGACGACCTGCTGAACCTCCGCCGCGGCCACCTCCGGGGGATCATCAACGGCCTGAACTTCGAGACGTTCAACCCGCGGACGGACCCGCACCTCCGGAGCCCGTTCGACCTGGGCAACCTCAATGAACGCGCGGCGAACCGTACGGCGCTGCGGGCCGAACTCGGCCTGCCGGAGAGCAGTGGGCCGCTGGCGGGGATGGTGACGCGGCTGGCCGAACAGAAGGGGCTCGACCTTGTGTTGCAGGCGATGCCCGAGATGCTGGCGTCGGACGCGCAGCTGGTGGTGCTCGGACAGGGCGAAAGCTGGCTTCGCCAGGAGCTGCTGCGCCTGCAAACGGCGCACCCGGGCGCGATCCGGGTCACGGACCGCTTCGACGAAGGACTGGCGCGGCGTATCTACGCGGGTTCGGACGTGTTCCTGATGCCATCGCGCTACGAGCCCTGTGGCCTGGGCCAATTGATCGCGATGCGGTACGGCTCGGTGCCGATCGGGCGGCGGACGGGAGGGCTGGCGGACACCATCATCGACCCGGCTGACCAGCCCGACGCGGCGACAGGCTTCTTGTTCGACGAGTTCAGCACGTTTGCGTTCGCGGGTGCGTTTGAGCGGGCCGTGATCGCCTTCCGCGACCCGGCCGCCTGGGCACAACTCCAGCGGATGGGGATGAGCCGGGACCACTCGTGGGGAGCCTCCGCAACGCATTATGTCGAGACCTATGTTGCGGCCCTGCGGGCGCGCGGTATCGTGCCGCTCGAATGAGCACCCTGCACATCGCCGGATTGGGGCCGGGAAGCGCGGCGCTTCTCACGGGGGAGACGGCAGCCCTCCTCGGGTCGGGCATCCCGATCATCCTGCGGACGCGGCGCCACCCGACGGTGGCCGAAATCGACCCGGAGGGACGGCTGGCTTCGTGCGACGACCTCTATGCCAGCGGGACGTCGTTCGAGGAGACGTACGCCGCCATCGCCGCGCGGGTGATCGAACTGGCAGGTCGGGGCGACCTTGTGTACGCGGTGCCCGGCCATCCGCTGGTGGCCGAGGCGACGGTGACGCGGCTCCTCGCCAGCCATGCGCCGGGTATCGAGACGCGCGTGTACCCGGCGCTGAGCTACGTGGACCTTGCGGCGGTGGCCCTGGGACGTGACCTCGGGGCGGTCCAGCTCTGCGACGCGCTGGCGCTGCGGATCGACGCCCAACAGCCGGCACTCATCAGCCAGGTCTTCGACCGGGACAGTGCCTCGGCGCTGAAACTGCAGCTCCTCGCGTGGTACCCGGCGGAGCACGAGGTGACGGTCCTGCGGGCGCTGGGGACCGGGGCGGCGGACTGCCGGACGGTCGCCCTGGCCGACCTCGACCGCCAGGCGTCGAGCTACCTGGACTGCGTGTTCGTGCCGGCCCTGGCGGAGACCGAAGACGTGCGCCGGCTGGACGGGATCGCGGCCATCGTGCGGCGCCTGCACGCGCCCGGGGGCTGCCCCTGGGACCGCGAACAGACGCACGAGACGCTGCGGCCGCATCTCCTCGAAGAGAGCTACGAGGTGCTGGAGGCGATCGATTCGGGAGACCCGGCCAGGATCGCGGAGGAGCTCGGCGACCTCCTGCTGCAGGTGTTGATGCATGCCGAGGTGGGGGAGCGGGAGGAGACCTTTGGGCTGGGTGACGTGACGGAAGGGATTTCGCGGAAGCTCATCCGCCGCCACCCGCACGTCTTTGGGGAGGCGGTGGCGGGGACGGCGGCGGAGGTCCACCAGAACTGGGACCGGATCAAGCAGGCAGAGAAGCCGCGATCGTCAGTGCTTGCGGGCGTACCGGCGACGCTGCCGGCGCTGGCGGCGGCACAGACCATCCAGGGGCGGGCGCGGCGGACGGGGTTCGACTGGCCGGACATGGCGGGGCCAATCGAGAAGTTGCGCGAGGAGATCGAGGAGTTCGCCCTGGCCGAGGGTGGGGCGGAGCGCGAGGAGGAGTTCGGCGACCTGGTCTTTGTGGTCGCGGGCATCGCGCAACGGCTGGGGATCGACGCCGAACAGGCCTTGCGGCGGGCGAACGCGAAGTTTCGGGCGCGATTTGGGCGGCTGGAGGAGATGGCGGCGGAGCGGAAGCTCACGTTGGCGTCGATGCCGATCGAGGCCCTCACCGCACTCTGGGACGAGGCGAAGAAGGTGGAGGCGGGGCGGTTGTAAGCCTCCCCCCGGCACCTGTAGGCTCATGGGGCAACTTCACCACACGAGGAGTCCCATTCATGGCGCAAACCGCCGAAAACCCTATCACCGCCGACCGCTTCGCCAAGGGCAAGACCTGGCAGCAGTACATTGACAGCGGCATCCGCAACAAGGATCTGTTCGAGGACAACTACAAGGGCACGGTCGTTTCCGGCGCCCAGGCGTCACGCCTGAAGGCGCTGGCCGCGAAACCGAATGGCCCCCACCACATGGTGGTGATCGGCGAGGATTGGTGCCCGGACGTCTACCGCGGGACGGGCATCGCCCAGCGGATCGCCGAGGCCGCGGGCATCGAGATGCGCTTCTTCGAGCGGGACCAGAACAAGGACATGATCCAGCCGTACCTCAAGGACGGCGAGTTCGAGTCGATCCCGGTCTTCGTTATCTACGACAAGGACCACAAGGAGATCACCCATTTCATCGAGCGCCCGAAGCTGGCGAACGACCAGCTCCACATCACCCGCGACGTGCTGGGCGACATGACGCCGGAGGGCATCGCCAAGCGCATCGGCCACGAGCCATCCGAAGAGGAGCTGACGGCCGAGCGGGCGAAGGCGCGGGACAAGTACATGGAATGGCAGAAGGGCGAGGTCTGGGCGGGCTGGCGCGTCGCCACGGTCGATGAGGTGACCGACAAGATCGAAGCGGCCTTGAAGTAGTTTGGAGCGGGAGGCGGCGGGCGTCCGCCTCCCCGCTTGCTGGAGCGGTAAGAGGTGCTAGAGTCCCGGCGTGCGACGGGAGCGGCGGGCCGAGCCCTGGTGGATCCAGTGGCCGTCGGCGGTGCTGGTGGTGGCCGCGCTGGTTGGCACCTACGTCCTGCTGTTGCGACTCAACATCGACCTGACGCGGGTTGAGTCGAGAGCTGATGGCGACCACCGGGACCTGGTGTACCTGGTGATCCACGGCAGCATCCTTGCCGGCGGCGCGATTGCCGGGTTTCTGCTCGGGAAGTGGCTGAGCGGGCTGGGGGTGGCCTATGCCGCGCTCGTGCTCACTGTGCTGTGTATCGCGATGGTTGGGACGCAGGTGGGGTCGCGGGCGCTGGCCTGCCAGGCCGGCCGGAACGATATCGTGCGCCACTGGACGTGTTGAAACGATGTGACGCCCGGCGTTGCGCGCACGCCCGCGGCCGCGACTACCGGGGAACGGGACAACGCTGACTGGCCCACGGAGGCCCGCGGCCGCTGTGGGCCGCGACTACCGGGCGACGACCGTATGCAGGTCTTCGAGGCGTTCGATGATGGCGACAGGACGGGATTGGCCGGGGGGTTCCTGGCGGAACTCGTGAGTGAGGACGGCGGGGATGCCGATGGCCTGCCGGCCGGTCACATCCTGGAGGACGCGGTCACCGACGAAGAGCGCTTCGCCGGCGGCGACGCTGAGGCCCCCGAGCGCTGCGTGGTAGACACGGGGATCGGGCTTGCGCCAGCCAAGCGCTGACGAGAAGACGATGGCGTCGAAGAGGTCGTGGAGGCCGGCGCTGGCCAGGTAGGCAGACATCAGGGCCGGGCTGGACGAGGTGTTCGAGACGATGGCGAGGCGGAAGCCGGCACGGCGAAAGGCCTCCACGCGGCTGGCACAATCGAGGGCAGGGCGAAAGCGGGCGATGTCGGCTTCGCTGAAGAGTTGAGCGATGGCTTCGGCGGTCGGGCCGGGGACGGTTGCCCGGGCCGCGCGGATGAGGTTCGACGCCTCCCGGGCGATGTCTATCTCGCGGAGTTCGGAACCGTCGCTGAGGCCGTTGGCGTACGTGCGGACGCGGTCGCTGAGGGAGGCTGCGATCGCGGCGGCGGTCCCAGGGGGCAGGGAGGCGTGCTCGCGCAGGAGCCGAGCGAGGTCGTCCTCAACGGCGGGCCCGATCGGGTCGAGGCGGAAGATGGTGTCGCCGAGGTCGAAGAGGATGGCGCGGATCGGCATGCAGAGGGACAGGATACCGCGCCGTCCGCCGGAAGCGGTCATCGCGTAAACTGGCGCAGTGACCTGTGAAGAGGAGACCGCCGACCTGTTGCGCCGCGCCGGGCACAAGCTCACGCCTCAACGGATGATGATCCTGCGGGCCCTGCGACACACGGGTGGACACGCGACTGCGGCGCGAATCACGGAGCAGGTGCGCGAGCAGTACCCGTTCGTCGATGTCAGTACCGTCTACCGGACGCTGGATGTGTTAAAGCGGATGCGCCTGGCGACGGCGACGGACATGGGCGGCGGCGACTACGTCTTCGAGTGGTCGCCGGAGCAGCCGCACCATCACATCATCTGTTCGAGCTGCGGACAGGTGCAGGAGCTCGATCACGTTTATCTGACGGAGCTGGAGGGACGGCTCCAGGCGGACTTTGGCTTCGAACCGGACCTGCACCACTTCGCGATCTTCGGGCTCTGCCGCGAATGCCAGATCGGCGGGAGCGAGTGACCACACGGCGCGAGCTGGTCGGGCGCCTGAGCGAGATTGTCGGGAGCGAGAACGTCCTCTGGCGGACGGAGGACCTGCTCGTCTACGAGTACGACGGGACGATTGAGAAGAAGCTGCCGTACTGCGTCGTCTTCCCCCTGGGGGCTGAGGAGGTCGCCCGGGTGGTCCGCCTCTGCAACGAGCTAGACGTGGCGATCACGCCGCGCGGGGCCGGGACGGGACTGAGCGGCGGAGCTGTGCCTGCCCAGCGCGGGGTCGTCGTGGCGACGGCGCGGATGCGGCGGATCATCGAAATCGACACGGTGAACCGGTTGGCTGTTGTCGAACCGGGCCTCCCGAACATCCAGCTTTCGGAAGCGGCGGCCGAACACGGCCTCTTCTACGCGCCGGACCCGAGCAGCCAGAAGGCCTGCACGATCGGGGGGAATGTGGCAGAGAACGCCGGTGGCCCCCACTGCCTGGCCCTCGGTGTGACGACCAACCACGTGCTCGGGATCGAGGTCGTGACGGCGGACGGCGAGATCTGCTGGCTTGGTGGGCAGACGCTCGACCCCTTCGGGTACGACGTGCGGGGCCTCTTCGTGGGATCGGAAGGGACGCTCGGGTTCGCCACGAAGGTCGTGGTGCGGCTCCTGCCGGTGCCACAGTCGATCGTGACCCTGTTGGCGATTTTCGAGAGCGTGGAACAGGCGAGCGGGGCGGTCTCGTCGATCATCTCCGCGGGGATGATCCCGGCGGCGATCGAGATGATCGACCGGGTGACCATCCAGGCCGTAGAAGCGAGCTTGAAGTGCGGCTTCCCGGCGGAGGCGGGGGCGGTACTGCTGGTCGAGGTGGACGGGCTGGAGGAGGTCGTGGGGCCGCAGGTGACGGCCGTCCGGGCGGCCTGCCTGGAGAGCGGCGCGAGCGAGGTCCGGGCCGCGCGCGACCCGGTGGAGCGCGAACTGCTCTGGCGGGGACGAAAGGGGGCGATCGGCGCGTTGGGACATATCGCGCCGAACTACTACCTGCTCGACGGGGTGATCCCCCGCTCGCGGCTGGGCGAGGTGATGGCGAAGGTGGCTTCGATCGCCGAAGCGTACGGCTTCCCGGTGGCGAACATGTTCCATGCGGGCGACGGCAACCTTCACCCGGCCCTCATCTTCGACGAGCGCGTGCCCGGGGCGAAGGAGCGCGTCCTTGAGGCCGGCGCGGAGATCATGCGCGTCTGCATCGACGTGGGCGGCGCGCTCACAGGCGAGCACGGCGTCGGCTACGAGAAGCAGCGCTTCATGCCATGGCTCTACAACGAGGGCGACCTCGAGAACATGGAGCGGGTGCGGCCGGTCTTCGGGAACGCGGGCCGCTTCAACCCCTGCAAGATCCTGCCGGCGGGGACCGGCTGTGGGGAGACCGCCCACCAGGAGGCCGCTATCCGGGCGGCGGGGCCGGACGCCTATGTCTGACCTGGTCAGCGCGCCCGTCGCCATCGCCGGGAGGACAGCGGACGCCGCCTACGCGCCGGGGACGCTGGCCGAGCTGGCGGAGATCGTGCGGCGCCGGGACGGCCTCACGCTCGTCCCGACCGGGGGCGGGACGCAGCTCGGGCTGGGCAACGCGCCAGCGGGCCCGTTCGCGACCGTGGACGTGGGGCGAGCCTTGCACGGCCCCATCGAGCATCAACGGGAAGACCTGACGGTCGTCGTGCCGGCGGGGGTGACCCTTGGCGAGCTGGGCCGCCGGCTGGAGGCCGCCGGCCAGTGGATCCCGCTCGACCCGCCGCTGGCTGAGCGGGCGACCATCGGTGGCGTCGTCGCCGTGGGCGTGAGCGGGGCGCTGCGCGGACGGTTCGGCCTGCCGCGCGACTTCGTCCTCGGGGCGACGGTGTTGCGGGGCGACGGCGAGTTCGTAAAGGCGGGCGGGCGGGTCGTGAAGAACGTGACGGGCTACGACCTGATGCGGCTCTGGTCGGGTTCGCTGGGGACGCTGGGGATCATCACGGAGGTCGCCTTGCGGGTGTACCCGAAGGCGGCGACGTCCGACCTGGCGGTGACGTTGGCGGCCGGTGAGGCGTTCGCGATGGCCGAGCGGCTGTACCGGGGCGATGTCCGGCCGGAGATCCTCGACGTGTATGCGAGCGGGCCAGGTGCGGCGACGCTCTTCGCGCGCGTACCCGAGGCCGCCGAGGACGTTGCCCGCCGCCTGCTCGCCGGGGCGCGGACGGCGGACGCGGGCGGCTACGAGGCCAACCGCGACCTCGGGTTCGGCGACGGTGAGGAGCTGACGCTCCGCGTCAGCACGACCGTCGCGGAGCTGCCGGCGGTGAACGACACCATCCTCGCCTGGGCGCCGGCGAGGGTGGTGCTGCGGCCGTTGACCGGGTCGCTGCGGGCGACCTGGGACGCCGCGGCGATGCCGCCGCTCCGATCCATCGGCCCGGGGATCGAAGGGCTTCGGCGGCGAGTGTCGGTGGCCGGGGGCGCCGTTATGGTGGAACGCATGCCAGACAGCTTCCGGGACGGGCTCGACAGTTGGGGCGAAGCACCGCCGACCATCGCCCTCATGCGGCGGCTGAAAGCCGCTTACGACCCGAACGGGCGGTTCAACCGCGGGAGGTTCGTCGGTGGCATCTAAGAACTCAGCCTGGCCGCGGCCAGATGACGCGCCGGAGACGGAGGACCTCACGCGCTGCGTGCATTGCGGCCTCTGCGTGAACGCCTGCCCGACGTACGCGATCACCGGCCTGGAGACGGAGTCGCCGCGGGGGCGGATCGCGATGGCGCGGGGGATCGACGAGGGGCGGATCCCGCTCACGGCGGGGGTCCAGGGCCACTGGGACCTCTGCCTGCAGTGCCGGGCGTGTGAGGCGGTCTGCCCGAGCGGCGTCCCCTATGGGCAGATCATGGAGCACGCCCGGGCGCAGCTCGACGCGGCCGCACCCGCGGACCGCACCCAGCGGCGGTTCCGGAAGGTCCTCTTGCGGCAGGTGGTGGCGCGGCCCCGGGTGCTGGCGGCGCTCCTCGCCCCGGCCCGGATGGGGGCGAACTCGCCGCTGCGGGGACTCGCCCGGCGGACGGGCGCGCTGAGGCTGCTCGGCCGGTTGGGCCAGGCGGAGCGGCAGCTACCCCGCAAAATCGCGCGGCCGTTCCGGCCCGGCGGCGAACTCGCCCGGGCGCGGGAGGCGAGCAGCGAAGCGGTCGTGTTTACGGGCTGCATCATGGGCGAGATGTTCGGCGACGTGCACCGGGCGACGGGCCGGGTGCTCGCCCGATGCGGCGTCCAGGGCGTGGCGACGGTGGGCCAGGGCTGTTGCGGCGCCCTGCACGCGCACGACGGCGACCTCGACTTCGCGCGCGAATTGGCGCGCCGGAACATCGACGCGCTGGAAAGCACTGGCGACCGGCCGATCGTCGTGAACTCGGCCGGGTGCGGCGCGGCGATGAAGGAGTACGGCCAACTGCTGGCCAAAGACACCGCCTACGCCGCGCCGGCGAAGACGTTCGCGGCCCGCGTGAAGGACGTGACGGAGTTCGTGGCCGGGTTGGAAGTGCCCGCAGGGACGTTCGCCGCCCGGGTGGCCTACCAGGACCCGTGCCACCTCGCCCACGCCCAGCGGATCCGGGAGGCGCCGCGCAAGCTGCTGGGCGGACTCGAGGGATGCGAGCTGGTGGAGACGAGCGGCGCGGATATGTGCTGCGGGGCGGCGGGGATGTACTCGCTCGTGCAGCCGGAGATGTCCGGGCAGCTTCGAACGCGCAAGGCGGAGCAGTTCGCGAAACATCGCCCTGACGTCATCGCGACGGCGAACCCGGGCTGCCAGATGCAGTACGAGGCGGCGGTGCGGGAGGCTGGGATCGAGGCGCGCGTGATGCACGTGATGGAGATCCTGGATGAGGCGACGCGAAAGGCCGGGGGCTGAGCCGGCCCCTCCCGTCTCCGGCCTGAGAGCGCCGGGCTGCCGTTGCGCTGACCATCGCGCGCCACCCGCGGCCACGGAGGGCCGCGACTCCTGGATTGGCAACCTGCGGTGGCGTGCTAGGGGCGGGTGGCGAAGGTTGCGTGACCGGGGTCGAGGGCGATTGATGCGTCGAGGTGTTGGGACGGCCAGGGGGTGGGTGCGCGGCCCTGGAGGTAGGCCCAGCGGAAGTGCTCGTCGCGCTGGATGGCCCAGGTGAGGATGCCGCCGCCGCCGGCCGCGAGGAGTTCGTCCTGCACCTGCGAGACAATCGGGGCGCGGGCGGCGAGGCTCATCTCCTGGCCGAGGCCCTTCAGGAGCGTGTCCACGGTGGACGAAGCGAACCCGGTGGTGGCGAATCCGGATCCGTCCGAAGCGTAGGTCTCGATGAGCCAGCGCGAGGGGTCAGGTTCAACGAACGGGGGACCCCAGCCGAACCAGAAGGCCGGCGTGCCGTTGCCGTAGCGGTGCTCGACAGCCTTCTTCGAGATGGTCGTGTAGGTCTCGACGGCCGGCCGGAACTGGGGGCCGAGGATTGCGTTGAGCCGGGCGGTGACGAAGGAGCTGGCGCTATAGAGCGGGTCAAAGATGCTGGGGAAGTCGATGGTGACGGTGCCGAGGCTCGCCCCGCCGGCGGCGTCCCAGAGCGCTTTCGCTTCGCGGCCGGCGGCGTCCGCATCCATTTCGTAGCCGGCGCGGCGGGCGGCCTCGCCCGGTGATAGCCCCGGCGGCGGAGGCACCGGGCCGGAAGCAATCGCGCGGCCGCCAAACAGGTCGCGCGCGATACCCACCCGGTTGAGGGCACCGCTCAGGGCGCGCACGAGGCGGGCGTCGTCCCAGGGCGGCGCCCCCACGAAGAGCGTGGAGATGATCGCCTCCTCGCGGAAGCGGCCGCGTTCGACCACCTCGCCGGTGAAGGCTGCCCGCAGCGCCGGGGCCTCGCGGCGGTCGAGGCAGATGGTTTCGTCGAGGCGTTTTTCGCGGAAGAGGTCGATGGCGGCCACGGGCGCGAGCACTTCGAGGCCATCGACCCGGGGCGGACGATGGCCGGCCAGGTGGGCAGAGAACACCAGGCGCCGGCCGGGGTCCATGGTACCGAGGATGAACGGCCCGCTGCCGGCGACCTGGGCGGGGCGGCCCTCGTGCCAGCTCTTCTCGAACGACTCGACGGCTTCGGGGGCCTGGACGAGGGCGAAACGAGCCGCGAGCGTAAGGGGAAGGAATGGGTCGGGCCGCGAAAGGTCGATGCGGACGAGGCCGGGGCCCGGGGAAGACACGCGGCGGATGGAGGCGAGGTCCTGGGGGCGCTGGACCGAAGGCAGCCGGACCGCCTTCGCCAGCGCGATGGCCCGCTCGAAGTGGGCGACCACGTCGGTGGCGGTGACGGCGCGGCCGTCGAGGGGTGGGCGCGGATGCCAGCGGGCGGCCGGGTCGAGGCGGAGGAGCCAGGTCTCGGGGTCAGGCTGCTCCCAGGAGGCGGCCAGGTCGGGGCCGAGGGATGGGCGTTCGAAATCCGTCCATTGGATCAGGCGGGAGTGGGCGCGGGCGAGGACTTCGAGGGTGGAAACATCGCCGCTGCGGAGGGTATCGAGCGTGTCGAAGCTGAAGGTGCGGGGAGAGAGGAGGCGAGCCGTGCCTCCCGTACGTGGCGGCGGCGTCGCCGTGGCGGTGGGTGAGGGCGCGGGGACGGTGGGTTCGTCGGCCGGCGAGCTCGCCGTTTGCGGCGCTGGCCGCGAGCCACCACCGCAGCCAACAAGGCCGGCGGCGGCCAGGCCAACGAACCCTGCGCCGGCGCCGCCGAGCAACTTGCGCCGGGTGAGTTGGCGAGCGGAGGTG
>JBJXGC010000172.1:0-3089 GCA_046154545.1 Dehalococcoidia bacterium
AACCTCACGGGCTACCTGGACGCGATCGTCGATGAGGTCTGCCCGCCCGACGCCGCGACCATCCAGATCCTGCGGGAAGAGACGGAGGGCCTGACCCGTATCGTCGCGGACGTGGAGCAGCTCGCGATCGGTGACGCCGGCGAGTTCGCGCTCCAGGTCGCGCCGGTCGATGTCGAGACGCTTGTGGGTCACGTCGCCGCTTCGTTCGCGCCGGCGGCCGAGAGCAAGGGCGTGCGCCTGGTGGCACATGTAGCGGACGGGCTGCCGGACGCCCAGGGCGACCGGCTGCGGCTGGCGCAGGTGCTTCGAAACCTGGTGGACAATGCCCTCACCCATACCGCGGCCGGTGGCTCCATCGCGATCGAGGCGATGGCGGCCGGCGGCCGGGTCCTCATCTCGGTGGTGGACGATGGGGAGGGGATCCCGGCCGAGCACCTGCCGTTCGTCTTCGAGCCGTTCTACCGGGCCGACCCATCGCGGGGCCGGTCAACCGGCGGCGCCGGTCTCGGGCTGGCGATCGTGAAGCGGTTAGTCGAAGCCCACGGCGGCGAGGCAACGGTGCGGAGCGAACCCGGGGCCGGGGCCAGGTTCACGGTTGCGCTCCCGGCGGCGGCTTCCGGCGCGGGAGCGATCCTCGACGGTGGGGCTCCGCGGCCGTTACGCTAGTCATTGGGGCCGCTCCTCGAGCGGCCATGCCCTTACGGTGCCGAGTGGTGTAACGGTAGCACACGGGCCTTTGAAGCCTTTTGTCGGGGTTCGAATCCCTGCTCGGTAACCACGAATCTCCTCTGACTTTGAGGCAGGCTCTATCGGCCGTTCTGAGCCAATCGGCGCGAGCTTCGCCAATCAAGGGACGCTCAGCCCCGGGCGCGGACCGGTCGATCGAGCAGGACGAAGAACCACGAGCGAGCGAACGGGCCGCGCCCAACGACCGGGGTAACACGACGATGGAAACCTCGCAGGTTCGGTCTGCAACGATTGCCGCCCTGTCCAGCGCCTCTGCACTTGGCCTGAGGGCGGATGATGCGGTCGTTCTTCACAACTCGAATCGACTCACTTTACGCATGATTCCGTGCGAGGTCGTGGCCCGGGTCGCGCCCTTGGCCTATCAGGCGAGCGCAGAGTTCGAAGTCAATGTCGCCCGGCGGCTCGCCGCAATGGATAGTCCGGTGGCTCCGCTTGAGCCTCGGGTCGAGCCCCGCGTTTATGTGCGTGACGGCTTCGTCATGAACATGTGGACCTATTGCGAGCCCGTATCGCGTGGAGAGGTCGCGCCGGCCGACTACGCGCGCGCGCTCGCGCGGCTCCATGCCGGCATGCGACAGATCGATGTCACGGCGCCGCACTTCACGGATCGAGTGGCGGAGGCGCAAGAGCTCGTCCGGAGCCGGGACCAGACGCCAACGCTTGCTGACGCCGACCGTGAGCTTCTCAGTAACACGTTACGAAGCCTGGCGCGGGCGATTGACGGTCGGGGCGCCGCCGAGCAGCTACTGCACGGCGAGCCGCACCCTGGCAATTTGCTCAGGACGAAGGACGGGCTGCTGTTCATAGACTTCGAGACCTGTTGCCGGGGCCCAGTCGAGTTCGACATCGCTCATGCGCCCGAAGAGGTCAGCGAGCACTACCCGGGCGTTGATCAGGACCTGCTTGCCGAGTGCCGGGTATTGATGTTGGCGATGGTCGCAGCGTGGCGCTGGGATAGAAACGACCAATTCCCGGACGGGCGCCGGATGGGCGCAGAGTTGCTCCTACAGATACGTGCAGCCCTGGAACGGCACGGATTGGGTACGCCTTCCTGAGTGCGACGGGTTTTTGCAACCTGGTTCCCGGCGTGGTCGTGGACTGCCCGGGAGGCGGCCCGTGAAACGCCTCGCGCTGTGAGGACGCCGTTCGTCGCATGGAGGACGTCGAACTCCCTCGAACGGCCGATCGCCATCGCTGCCCCCCGGCGGGACACACCCCCGCGGCAGCCGTCAGCCTCCGGCCACGTTTTCGGAGACTTGGTCTTCCATCCGGGCGTGATGGATGCCGGATAGCACCATAAGAATGGCGACGAGCGTCATCCCCATCGCGGTCAGAGACATCGTTGGCCTGACGCCAATCGCCTCCGCGAGCAGCCCTCCCAGCGGAGCGCCGCTAGGCGCGCCGGCGCCAGGGCATGCTCTTCGACCCGAGGATGACCAGGTGCGCCATGATCCAGAGCTCACCGATGATCGATGGGACGGTTAGCAGCTCTGCGACGGAGTCGGCATCGGCGAACACGTACCTGACGAAGGCGCTGGCCAGGTAGGCGATACCGCCCACGATGAGGACCCAGCCCAGCGCCCGAGGAAGCCACCCGGAGCGGATGGCGAGCCAGCCCATGGGGATGAGCCACAGGCCGAAGAACATCGCCGCGACTCCCCAGAGGTTGTCGCTGGTGACGTAGAGCAGTTGGACGGTGGCAGCCGCACCGCCAGGCGCGGCCAGCGACGTATCCTGGGCGGCGTCGAGTGCGGTTGCGAGAAGGGCCCCGCTGCTCATGATCGCGATCGCGTTGACCATCCCGAAGGCCGCGAGTGAGCCGGCCGCAAAGGTGTCGATGCCGCGAAACAGGCGATAGAACCAGACCGCGGTGAGGGCCTGGACGAGGGCGATGCCCAGCTCCAGGGCGATGCCAGCGCGCGCCAGCGACTCGTGCTCGAGCAGGTTGGACAACGTCCCCTGGGGGTTGTCCGCGGCGAAGAGCTCAGAGCGGACGAGCACGGAGCCCAGGATCCCCAAGATGAAGAAGGCGAGATACAGCAGCCCGGTCGTGCGCGCCGTGCGCATGAGGCCGCTTCTGTCCACGTCCGATACAGCCCCGCTCCCCGGCCGTTGTCCGGGCCGTCGAAAGCTTGCTCCCTCCGTAGGGACTCGCTTGCTGGGTCATCTGGCGGACCTCCTGTTTGGGGTTGGCATCAGTCTCGCTCCCCGCCAGCGACGTGGGCACGACCGAGTGGGCCGCACATCGAGGGTCGAACGGGCACGGCCTGGGGGAGGGCCAGCCGAGTTTCGGAAGGAGATGGTTGGAGGTTTGGGCGGGTTCGCATCCGTGCCCGGCAACC
>JBJXGC010000173.1:0-4584 GCA_046154545.1 Dehalococcoidia bacterium
GCCGTGGTCGGCGACCGGGAGCTCACCCTCGAACTCTACGAAGAAGCCTGCGCGGGTTTCGCGCAGGCTTCAAAAAGCGATTCACGCTTTGGGACATTCGATTGGCTCCCCGGCAGGGACTCGAACCCCGAACATTTCGGTTAACAGCCGAACGCTCTACCATTGAGCTACCGAGGAACACCACTACCCAGTTTCGATGGCGCCCGCCAAAGACGCAATGCGCGGGTGCCCTGAGGGGTTGACGGCGGTGGTAGGGTGGAAGCCGGGCCCCTGGAGGCCCGCCAACCACAAGGGCTGGGCCTGCTGGTCCGCCCGCCAGGGAGTGGAGGACGATGCGGCCGTCTCTGCCGCCGCCCGGGGATCGAGGGGATCCGCGCGGCGGCCTTTTTCCCAGGAGGTTGAAGCCATGGGCCTGCTCGCAAGGCTACTCGGACGCACCAACGACGAGGCGACGGAACTCTCCGTCGAAGACACCTGCCCACACACCGCCATCGCGCCGCGTTGGACGAACCCGGACGACATGGGCCATCTCGACCGCGCCAGCCAATTGGTCTGCGAGGTCTGCATGCAGTCCTTCACGCCGGAGGAGTACAGCGAAGCGCGGCAGCGCGAAGCGGCCCGTCTCCGTGAGGTCATGCAGGCGGCTGGCCGCTAACCGGACGCGGCCCCCTCAAGGGCGATCGCGAAGGCTGGGCCGTCGTCCAGCCCTGGCGGAAGCGTGACCACCACGCCGTCTCCCTCGGTGCGGAAGGCGAGCGCTCCTGCGTGTCCGGGCAAATGCACCGCCGTGACCGGCGGCACACCGGGTAACAGCAGCTCGCCCGGCCGCGGACCGGCAAGGACGACGGCGTAGAGCGTCCGGCCTTTCGTCGTAAACCGGACGGCCTCCCCGGCGGCGGTCGTCCCTTCAGCCCGCGTCCAGGGACGCGTGCCGTAGATGGCCTCGCCGTACGAGGCGAGGAAGCTGCCCACGGCGCGGAGACGGCTGG
This sequence comes from Dehalococcoidia bacterium, assembly GCA_046154545.1. GTDB lineage: Bacteria > Chloroflexota > Dehalococcoidia > Tepidiformales > Tepidiformaceae > JBJXGC01. The sequence goes on from JBJXGC010000173.1 coordinate 990, forward strand.
CCTGAAGCTCGGGGATGGTGCCATCGGCCATCGGCCCGACGTTCAACAAGAGATTGCCGTTCTTCGAAACGATGTCGATCAGGCTGTGCACGAGGTCGGCCGGCTGTTGATAGTCGGCGTCGCCCTCCTCGCGGTTGTAGCCGAAGGAGTGTCCGATCCCACGCACCGCCTCCCACTTCTCGCTCCGGATGTCCGCCACTGGCTGGTATTCGGGAGTGTTGTAGTCGCAGTGCACGAGCGAATGGAGGAGGCCGTCGTCGCCCAGGCGGCTATGGAACCGGTCGTTCACGACGCCATCGGGCACGCGTGCAAGGTAATAGTCGAAGAGCTCGGCGATCCGCTCACGCCCGCCGGGCATCCAGATGTCGTTCCAGAGCGTGCAGGGCTCGTAGCGGTCGATGAGTTCGCGCCACTGGTTGAACGCGTAATCCACGTACTCGGGGTCGCGGGGGACGCACTCCATCATCGTCTGCATCGACCGGATCGGCGTGTAGTGCCAGGGCCAATCGAGGCCCCCCGAGTAGTACAGGCCGTACCGCAGCCCCACCGCCCGGACGGCCTCGCCGAGCTCACCGATGAGGTCGCGCGATGAGCCGTAGCCGGGCGGGAGCTTCGGATTCACATGGGCTGAAGGCCAGAGGCAGAAGCCGTCATGGTGCTTCGTCACCGGAACCACGTAACGGGCACCGGCGGCAGCGAACAGGGTTGCCCACGGCGCCGGGTCCCATGCGGCCGAGCTGCGCTTGAACTCCTCCGCAAAGCGCTCGTATGGATAGTCGCGGCCGTAGGTCGCGTCGTGAAAAGCGCGGACCGGGCTCCCCTCGATCTGCAGCGAGTTGTAGTACCACTCGACGTATGGGTTGTCCCGGAACTGGTCAGGGACCTCCCAGACAACGCCCGCGCGGGGCGCGAAGGCGGGCACGCAGGCGGGCGTCCAATGGACCATGATCCCGAACTTGGCGTCGTCGAACCAGGGAGCGAGCGGGCGGTCTGTAGACATGCGGCTATTCTAGCGGCGAGCGTGCCGTGAAATGATCGAGTGTGATGCTCAGGCCGATGAGGCGGTGTATCTTCGGCCCCACCTTCGGGCGTCGCAGGAGTGTTCAGCCATGGCGAAAGCAGCCGCGCCGGTACGATACCGGTTCCAGTACGCCGTCAAGTTCGTCTGTACCTCGAACATCCCGGGCACGTCGCAGACAAGCGACGCTGTCTTGCCCGGTTCATACGAGACGTCGATCAACGTCCACAACCCACTGCCGAAGGTGGTCCGCTGGCGCCGAAAACTCGCCTTTCCGGGCACGATCTCGGATTTCAAGGACGACACGCTGAAGCCGGACGAGGCTGCGCGGATCACCTGTGCCAGGGTCGCTGAGGAGTTCGGCCCCTTCATCCACGGGGTTGAGGGCTGGGTGGTGATCGAGAGCACCGGCAGCATCGACGTGTCAGCCGTCTACACGGCGGCCGGCGACGCCAAGGTCTCGAGCTTCCAGGTCGTAGACGTACGGGAGCGAAAGCTGGCCTGACGGTCAGGCGAAGATCACGCCGGGGTTGAGGATGCCACGGGGGTCAAGGGCGCCCTTCACGGCGCGCATTGCCGCGATGTCGGCCTCCCCGCGGGTAAGGCCGAGCCAGCGCGTCTTCGCCCGCCCGATGCCGTGCTCGGCGCTGATCGAGCCGTGGAGGCTGGCGACGAGCCGCATGACGGCGTCGTCCGCCCGCTCGTCGTCGGCTTCGAGGCCGAGGATGTTGACGTGCAGGTTGCCATCGGCGACGTGGCCAAAGATCACGGGGCGGGCCGCGGCCACGGCCGTCGCGATCACGGGCCGGACCTGGTCGACAAACGCCTGGAGCGCACCGAGCGGCAGCGCGATGTCGAGCTTGTGAGGGACGCCCTCGGCGTTGATCGCCTCGGTGTGGCGTTCCCGGTAGGCCCACAACCGCGCTCGGTCGCGCGCCTCCGTCGCGAAGGCCGAGACCACACCGGGCGCGGCCCGGTCGAGGGCAGTGGCCAGCGCCGGGCCGGGGTCCAGGTCATCGGCCGCCTCGAAGAGGGCGTAGACGGGGTACTCCCGGGCGAAGAGCGGCCCGAGACCGGCGTGTTTGCGCACCAGCGCAAGGCCCTCGGCGAAGAAGACCTCGGCCGCCATCAGCGACGGCAGCGCCGCCCGTATCGCCGATGCGACCACGACCGCCTCGCCCACGCTTTCCACCCCAATGACCGCGACGGCCTTTCGAGCGAAGACCGGGACGAGGCGAAGGCGCACCCGCGTGATGACGGCAAGGGTGCCCTCGCTCCCCGCCAGCAGGGCCGGGAGGTCGTAGCCGGTGTTGTCACGCTTGAGCCCATGAAGCCGGTCGATGATGCGCCCATCGGCGAGGACGACCTCCAGGCCGGCGACCTGGGCCCGCATCATGCCGTAGCGGAGGACGTTGATGCCTCCAGCGTTCGTCGCCACCATGCCCCCGACGGTTGCGCTATCCCGAGAGGCGAGATCGACGCCGAGGCGCAGGCCGTGGGGCGCCGCCTGGGCGTTCAACGCGGCCGCCGTCACCCCGGCGCCGGTCACTACCTCGCAGGCGACCGCATCGACCGCCTCCGTCGCTGCCAGGCGCTTGAGGCTGAGGACGACCTCGCCACCAGCGGGCACCCCACCGCCCACGAGCCCCGTGTTCCCACCCTGGGGGACGACGGCGACGCCGGCCTCGGAGCAGAGGCGGAGCACCTCCCTGACCTCCGCCGTATCGGCCGGGCGGACGACACAGCGCGAGCGCCCGTGAAAGCGGCGCGTCCAGTCCGTCTCATATGAGGCGGCGAGTTCGGGGTCCGTGAGGACGTGGCCGTCTCCGACGATGGCCGCCAGCCGCGGTTCAAGTGTGTTCTCCACCGGCCCATTGCAGCCTATCGGCGGGCCGAGCGCCAGTGCCGCCCCAGTAGCGATAGAATGGCGCCGGCAGGCCGCCAGGGGGATAGTCATGATCGTCGAAATCGACCACATCGGGGTTGTCGCCCACACATGGGACGAGGCGGCCAGCGTGCTCGTGAACCAGCTTGGCCTGGTGGTGGACGAGCGCCGCGCGCCGCTCCCTGACGGCGTCTATTTCGCGCCCGAGGAGACCTTCAACTACTTCCTCAAGGTCGGGCTCGGCCAGACGCGGGTCGAAGTGCTCATTCCAAAGACCGGTTCGACCAAGGGCACGGCACGCTTCCTCGAGCGCAACGGGCCCGGCCTCCACCACATCGGCTACGCCTGCGACGACGTTGGCGCCGAAGCGGCGCGCATGGAGACGAGCGGCCTGCGGCGGATCGACATCGGCCCGCCCGAACCGGGCCGGCGGCTGGCGGCCGCCTTCTTCCACCCGAAGAGCGTCAACGGGATCCTGACCGAGCTCGTGCCCGTCTACCGTCCGTAGCCGGCCGCGGCTACCGGTATTCGAAGCGGTAGGACGCGCCGCCCCCGGGCTCGTAGGAGAGGCTGGTAACCCGGCGGCCCACCGGCACCCCGCGTTCGAGGCGAAGATACGCCTCGCCGTTGGGCCAGTCGGCGATAGTTGGCGAGAGGGCGGTCCCGTCGTCGAGGATGAACCGCCACGCGTC
>JBJXGC010000193.1:0-4273 GCA_046154545.1 Dehalococcoidia bacterium
GCGAGGCCTGGATGAGGGCGTCGTGGGTCTCGCCGAGCATCCGGGTGGTCATACCGTTGATCGCCTCGGGGCGGTTCATGGTGACGGTGGCGATGCCATCGTGGACGTCATAGAGGATGTGTTCGTACGCGGGCATGGTGCGGGGCTCCCGGGGGTTGGATGGATGGGGATTGTAGCCCCGCGCCGCCGGAGCCGCGCAGGGCGGGCGCGAACGGTGGTTGCAAACGGAGCAGCCTGGCCGCGGAAAAGGGGCTGCCGGCCCCTATGGGCCTGGTACGCCCACGGTCCCCCGTATGGGACGGGCGACACATCGCTGCACCCCTAACCGGGCATACAGGCGCCACGGGAGGCGGCGGCCGACTCCATCCACCGCGAGCCGCAGAAGCTCTGTGTTGGCCAGGCCCGGGCCGGATACCAGGTATGAGAAGGTCCCAATCCCGGGGAGCGCCGCAACAAGGATCACCAGCGGCGAGTGAATGGACACCGTGCGCCGCAGCTGCTGCCGGTTCGAGCGCCCGACGAAGAAAGCACCGATTCCAGCAAAGAGGTTTCCGGTCGTGTAGACCACGCGAGCGATGCTGCCGAACGGAAAGCGAAGCAAGACGCCGATGACCAGGTGGACACCGAGGTGGGGCAGCAGATCCCGCACCGCCGAGTCCCGCAGCCGCTCTCGCGCGCGGTCTGCCTGTTCCGGGCTGTACCTGCCCTCGGCAAGCCAACGGTCGATGGATGTCTCTGTCCATTCGGACGCGAGCAGCAGACCGCGCTCCTGTAGCGCGTGGATGCGGGTCCCGGACTCCCGTATCCCGAACCCGGCGTAGGTGTATCGCAGGGCCCGGCTCCAGACCCTTGGTTCGCCCCGATGCCACGCTTGGGAAAGCGCCTCCGCCGCGTCGAGCTGCGCGTCCAGCGCCCCGAGCCAACCTGCGCCCATCCGCTGCAGCATCGAAGCCCTTTCCCGGTCAACGTACGACCGGGTCACGTCGAAGTAGACGTCGTCGTAGATCGGTACGCGCCCGCGGCGGATCGCCCGCCACCAGGCGCGAGGCGAGGCCAGCGGTGAGACCAGGCCGGATTCGAGATCGATGATCGTAAACTCGCCACTTTCGAGTTGGAGCGCGTTCCCGAGACTGCGAGGCTGCCGGGGGTCGATCTGCCACGTCGGGAGCCCCGCCGCGTCGAAGCGCCGGCTGAGATCGCCGAGGAACCTGCGCGCCTCTTTCGGGTCTTCGGGCGGCGTTCCCTGCACGAAGTGGCTGGCGAGCGCGAGCCGGCCGTCAACGGTGTACACGCCGAGGGCTCGGCCCACGCGAGCTGAGCCATACCAGTATTCGGTGAGGAGGGCGGCGAGATTGCGCCGTTCGACCGCGGCCTGCAGCGCGACGGGGTTGTGCGCGTAAGCGAAACGCGACTGGAACGCGGCCCAGTACAGCAGCCGTGGGACAAAGCCCGGGTTGTAGATCTTGTAGACGGTGTCGCGCTGGAAGATAACCGTGCTCGTGAGGGCGTGTGCATGGGCCTCGGTCTCGTCGTGGGGCACCGGCGCGGCGTGGACCAGCGGCAGCGCGGCAAGATCAGCCTTCACACCCAGATATGCCGGGACCAGGAGGGCCAGGAACAACCCGGCAAGCGCGTACCCGGCTACGATGTCGCCGAGCCAGTGCTCTTGCGTCCAGAATCGCGAGACACCCGCCATCGCCATCAGAACGCAGCACAGGGCCACCAGGGGGAGGCGCCAGGCAGGCCGCTCTCCCGCCATAACGAGCAGGAAGAACGCGTAGACGATCGTCGCGTAGGCAACCTCGGTGCTGGGGAATGACCCGTCCTGGCCACTGGGGCCTGCCCGGCCGATGAGCAAGGCGAGGGCCCAGCTCGCCCCAAAACCGAGGAGAAGCGTGACCAGAGCCGTTGCCTCCAGCCACCGGCGCCGGGAAAGGAACAAGACGGCTCCGATGGCAGACAGGGCGAGCGTCGCAGGGATGCTCGTCAGGGCCAGGCCGCCATCGATCAGCCGGTCCAGGGCCTCAAAGTGGAGCCGGCGGAGCAATTCGAGCAGGTCACCATCGACGCGGCCCGCCGGCCCGGCCTTGATCCATATCGTGAGCGCGAAAAGGAGAGACGCGCAGGCAGGCCCCAGCCAGCGCGTCATCAGCGGGACGTACACCCGGAACGGCGCCGACTGGGCCTGAGCCGTATCCACCTGGACCGCTGTAATCCGCATGCGGACCCCCAATGCGGGACGTTACGGGATCGCAGGCCTTGCGCGATACGGCGCGCGCTAGAACGCCATCGTCCGCGGCGACGGCCGCCAGCGCTCGGCCCCCGAATGCAGGGCGATCAAGAGCCGCAGTGTGACCAGCCCAATGAGCAGGCCAGCGACGGTGTCGGTCGGCCAGTGCCGTCCCAACTCAATGCGCGAGAGCATCGTCAGGATGACGACAGCGGCGTACAGCCCGATTACGAGGTAACGGAGGTTGCCCCCGGTGCGGCGCCAGGCGATGTAGGCCAGGAGTCCATAGAACGAGGTCGCCCATTGACTGTGCCCGCTCGGGAAGCTCTCCATGCCCCCCGCTCCGAGCACGCCGAATTCGGGCGACGGGCGGAAGGCGGGAATGAAGGCCTTTGGCGAAATTGCGACGAAGTGCAGCGCGAAAACGGCCACAAGGGGGACGAGCAGCCGCCATTCGCGCTTTGCGGCAAGGAAGACGGCCACCAGGGCCGGGATGACGTAGAAGCCCCAGGGCCCGCCACCGACATCAGAGATCGTACCAGCCAGCGTTGTCTGCGGGCCCCACGAGAGCGACTGCAGCGACCCGGCCAACGAGCGGTCGAACCCCGTGGGCGCACTCTTCGCCACCACGACGAGGAGGGCGAGGAATGCCAGCATGGGGACGCCAACGAGGAGCGCCTCACGGACAAGACCTGAGCGGTGCTTTGACAGGAGCGTTATAAGCTTTCCCATTGATCTATTATAAGACCTCCGCCGATGCTTTGTAAGCGTTTGGTCGTGAAGCCGCGGGCCATTCGTCCCTTCCTGGCGGCCGGGCCGCACGTAGAGCCTCGTAAAGCCACAACAGTCCTGAGAGTATGCCGAACCCGATCAGATAGGAAGCGAGGATATCGATCGGCCAATGCCTGCCCGTGGCGACGCGACCGTAGCCGGTAGCCAGGGCAAACAGGCCCCACGAGGCGATGAGGGCGGCGCGGGCCCAGCGTGGCCTGGCGTGGCGAACGGCGATGAACAAGAGGAGGCCATAAAAGGCGACCACGAATTCCGCGTGCCCTGACGGAAAGCTATCGAACCCGCCGACGCCATCGACTCCGGGATACGACGAAGGAGGACGCGGCCGATCCAGGAACGCCTTGGGAAACTGTGCAAGGACGTGGACGGGGAAGGTCAACGCCACGAGAAAGGCCACGCTGTAGTGCCGAATGGCAACGGCGACGAGGATGGTCACGACGAAAATCCCAAGAAACGGCCAAGACAGAGTGTTGGTGAGGAAGTTCACCGGATCGAAGATTTCGCGCCGTCCCGGTGTGTCCTGGAGCAGCCTTGTGAGGTCGAGTTCCCATGCGTATACATGTCCGCCCCGCAGCACAAAGACCAGCGTCACTTCGACCCCGAGCGCGACTGCGCAAAGCGACCAGTAGGCCAGGTGTCGCGGCGTCGGTGTTAGCGCGGCCAGGGCGGCACGCCGAAGAAATGCCAGGGCGCCGGCGTCAGCGCGGTGCGACCGCGGATGTGGACGGCGATCCGACCGCACTCACGTGGACTCCGCCGCGGGCCAGCCCTGTTTGAACAGGTTGCCCGCACCCGTGAGGACGAGGACCTTCACGGACGAGTCGCGCGAGGCCTGGATGAGGGCGTCGTGGGTCTCGCCGAGCATCCGGGTGGTCATGCCGTTGATCGCCTCGGGGCGGTTCATCGTGACGGTGGCGATGCCATCGTGGACGTCATAGAGGATGTGTTCGTAGCCGGGCATTGAGGACCTTCACCTTCGTGGAATCGCCGGGGCGCAGAGGACCGCCGGGGCGTGAGTGGAGTTGGTTCGGATTGTATGGGATGTGCACTTTTGAATCTGGACGGCCCACTCCGCCGACCCGGGGTGGGGGGCAGCGTCTTGCGGTGGCAATACGTCGATGAGACGCAAAGGATCAAAAGGTACAACGGGTGAAGGGAGATTCGGCCAGTGCCACGGCGTGACGCGCTCGTCCGCTTGTCTTTGGTCCCTTTTTGACCCTTTGAACCTTTGCGTCCCCTCACCACCGGCGT
>JBJXGC010000201.1:0-8571 GCA_046154545.1 Dehalococcoidia bacterium
ATCGACCTGCTCCGCCGCGCGTTCGACCTCGGCGTGACGTTCTTCGATACGGCCGACACCTACGCCAGCGGCGACGCCGAGACCATCCTCCGCGAGGCCCTTGGCGACCGGCGCGCGGACATGGTCATCGGCACGAAGTTCGGCTACGACATCTACAACAACCCCGACCGGCCGGGTCAGCAGGAGCGGCCGCACGACTGGTCGCCCGGCTACCTGCGCAAGGCGCTCGAAGGTTCACTCAAGCGCCTCGGTACCGACTACATCGACTTCTACCAGCTCCACAACCCGCGTCTCGACGCCATCCGCTCGGACGAACTGTGGGCCGAGCTCGAAAAGGCGAAAGCCGAGGGCCTGATCCGCGCTTACGGCACCGCCCTCGGGCCCGCCCTCGACCTGCGCCAGATCGACGAGGGTGTGGCCTCCGTGAGCGAACGGCACGCCCCCACCCAGATCATCTACAACCTGCTCGAACAGCCGCTCGGCGAGGGCATCTTCCCGGCAGCACGGGCGGCCGGCGTAGGGGTGATCGCCCGCGTCCCCCACGCCTCGGGGCTGCTCGAGGGGTACATGACGGCCGACACCCAATTCGAGCCCGGCGACCATCGCAACTGGCGCGTGACCACGAACGAGAAACGGAAGGCCTGGCTCGAGGATGGCCTCGAGAAGGTGAAGCAGCTCGCCTTCCTCACTGAAGGCCGCACGATCGGCCAGGGCGCCATCCGGTTCGTCCTCCACGAGCCCACGGTCGCCTCGGTGCTGCCCAACATCTACGACGCGAACGGCCTCGAAGAGTACGCGACCTTCGACGGTGCGGCCCCGCTCACCGAGGCGGATTACGCCCGCGTCCAGGCCCTCTACAGCGAGAACTTCGGCTTCGCCGCCGTCCCCGCCTGACCCACCGAGGAGGAATCGACTATGGCCGAGCACCCTGCAGCCGGCGCCGGCGGACCGCCCGCCCGCCGTGGCCCAATGGTCGATCTCGACCCCTCAGGACAGGTCACCCAGAAGGAGCCTGACCGGGCCACCCGCCAGTACCTCAACTACGCCTTCTACAAGCTCGACCCGGCCTTCCGCCGGCTCGACGCCAACGACCGGGCGGCCGCGCGGGCCGAGTTCGCGGAGCTGCTCGGGCGCTGGGCCGATGACCCGGCGGTCATCCTTCGCACCTACTCCCTCGTGGGCCTGCGGGCCGACGTGGACTTCATGCTCTGGCGGATCTCGAACGACCTCGCCTGCTTCCAGGATATGCAGGCCGGGATCAACGGGTCCGCGCTCGGCGCCTACCTCACCCAGCCCCACAACTTCCTCTCGCTCCAGCGGAGGACGCAGTACGTCAATCGGGTGGAAGGATCGGGTGAGCATCTTGAGCTCCTTCCCGGCCAGGGCAAGTACCTCTTCGTCTACCCCTTCGTGAAGACGCGGGCCTGGTACAACCTCAGCCCCCACGCCCGCCAGGGGATGATGGACGAACACATCTTCGCCGCCTCCGCCTTCAAGGGGATCCGCCTCAACACGAGCTACAGCTACGGTATCGACGACCAGGAGTTCGTGGTCGCTTTCGACTCGGACTACCCGCAGGAGTTCGTGGACCTCGTCGGCCGCCTGCGCTACACCGAGGCGAGCCTCTACACGCTCCGCGACACGCCGATGTTCACCTGTGCGAAGGCCGACGTCCCCACCATCCTCGCACAGCTTGGCTGAAGCGCGGCCGGCTTTCCGCGGCGGTTGCAGCCGATGCGCCGCGCTCCTAATATTGTCTTCGAACGCTCATCACTACTGGATTTGAGAACTTTGGAAGATTTGCAGCTGTGCGGCTGGGCGACGGCGTCGATGACCCGGGGCGAAGTGGAAGCAGTGAACCGGGCGGTCGACGGTCATCTTGGGGCCGTCACGGTCACCACCTGCCAGCGAATCGAGGTGCTGAGCGAAGGCGGCCTCTGCACGTCGGCCGGGCACCTCCGGCAGCGGGGCCGCGACGCCCTCCAGCACCTTGCGGAGGTGGCGGCCGGCCTGCACTCGGTCGTCCTCGGGGAGCCGCAGGTGCTCGGCCAGGTCCGCGCCGGGCTGGCTGACGCGCCAGCCGCCTGGGGACGGTATACCGGCGCCGCCCTCGCAGCCGCACGCGAACTTCGCCGCCGTGAGCACTTCGCGATGCATTCCGGGCACCTCCTCGACCGTGGCCTGGCCGCCCTGGAGATGGCGCCGGCCGGCCGCCTGCTCGTGCTCGGGGCGGGGCCCATGGGCCGGCTGATCGCCGCCCGCGGTCTCGAACTCGGCTTTGCGGAGGTGCTCGTCGCTTCGCGCACCGTGCCTACCACGAGCCCCGCTGGGGCTCTCCATGTCCCCCTTGAGGCGGTGGCGCGGCTGGCGCCGGTCCGCCTGATCGTTGGCTGCCTGGGCGCGGCCGCACCGGAGCTTCACCCGCTGGACCTGCCGGCTACGGACGCCCTCTTCGACCTCGGCACGCCCCGGAACTTCGGCGCCGATCACCGGGTGGCCCTGGTCGCGCTCGCTGACCTCCTGAACGACCCGGACCCGGCCATGGCAGTCCGCCGCCAGGAGCTGGCCGCTCGCCTCGGCCACCTGCTCGACCGCCGCCTGGAGATGGCCTCGCGCGATGCCGACTCGACGATCGGCATGCTGCGGCAGGAGATCGAACGGGTCCGCAGCCACGAGGTGGCGCGCATTCAGAAGCTGCACCCCGAGATCCCCGCGGGGACGGCTGACGCCATCACGCAGGCCCTGGTCAACAAGCTCTTCCACCTGCCGGCCGAACGTCTCCGCAACCTCGACGACGGCGCCCTCCGCGATCGCCTGGTCGACCTCTTCCTGCGGGACGAGGGTGACCATGCCGGCCGAGGGGGCGGGCCGCGCGACCTCGCAGCGGCGGCGTCACGATGACCGCCGTCCTCCCCTCCATCCGGCTCGATGACCCGGTCAACGCGGCCATCCTCGCCATCTCCGAGGATCGGCTCGAGGGCTTCCACCGCGACCCCTTCAGCGAGATCGCGCGCCTCTCCGGCGTTGCCGTGACCGATGTCCGCGATCGGATCCGGGCCCTTCTCGAAGCCGGCACCATCCGGCGTGTGCGCCAGACGCTGATGGCGACGAACCTCGCCCACGGCGCCCTGGCGGCATGGGAGGTGCCCGCCGACCGCCTCAGCGAGGCGTTCGACTTCATGTGCGAGGACCCGTTTTCGGGCCACGTCGTCATCCGTTCGACGGACGCAGGCACGGCCGGGTCGGCCTACCGCCTCTGGACGACGCTCAAGGTGCCAGAGGGGTACGCCATCGAGCGTCATGCCGCCTACCTGGCCGCCCAGGTTGGCGCCACCCACTTCCGCCTGATGCCGGCGAAGCGGCTCTTCGCCCTGGGTGTGGGCCACCTCCGCCGCCGCGGTATGGAGACCGGGAGCCGCGCCCCCGAACTGGCCGAAGTGCGCGACACCGAGATCGTGAGCCTGGACGAGCGCGAGTGGCGGGTGCTCACCGCCCTCAAGCGGGAGTTCGAGCCCGGGGAGATCCGTGAGGAGCCCTGGGGCCCGCGGGCGGACGAGGCGGGGGTGCCGCTGGACGAATTCGCGGCCGTGGCCCGCAGCCTGAACGAACGTGGCGTCATCGGCCGCTTCAGCACCTTCCTCGAACATGTGAAGCCGACCGCCGAGGGCGAACGCGTGACCCGCTACAACGCCCTCTTCCACTGGGCCGTCCCGCCCGGCCGGGAGATCGACGCCGGTCGCGAGGTCGGCCGCCACCACATCATGACCCACGCCTACTGGCGCGAAGGCGGCCCCGAGTTTCGCGGCGTGAACGTGATGGGCGTGGCCCACGGCACCGAGAAGGAGCTGGTCCTCGCCCACAAGGCAGCGATCGACGCGCACCTCGCGGAGGCCGGCATCGCCGTGTCGTACACGAACGTCTTCTGGGGCGGGCGGAGCGAGATCAAGCCCTCCGAGATCTCGCCGATCGCCTACGCCGCATGGTGCCGGGAGCACGGGCTCGACCCCGCTGCCATGCGGACCGCCGAACCCGGCCCGGCGGCCTGACGATGGCAGCGGGCCACGTCTGGCTGGTTGGCGCCGGCCCCGGCGACCCCGGGCTCCTCACCCTCAACGCCGCGCAGGCCTTGAGCCAGGCCGACCTCGTCCTTTACGACGCCCTCGTCAGCCCGGCCATCCTCCGCCACGCCCCGGGCAGCGCGGAGCTCCGCTTTGCCGGGAAGCGGAGCGGCGCCCACGGCATCAGCCAGGCGGGGATCGAGGAACTCATCGTCGCCGAGGCGCTGGCCGGCAGGCGCGTTGTGCGCCTCAAGGGTGGCGACCCCTTCGTCTTCGGCCGGGGCGGCGAAGAGGCGCTCGCTTGCCGCCGGGCCGGGGTCCCCTTCACCGTTGTGCCGGGGGTGACCTCGGCCATCGCTGCCGCTGCCTACGCGGGCATCCCCGTGACCCACCGCGGTGTCGCCAGCAGCTTCATGGTCGTCACCGGGAGCGAGCCCGGCGAAGGCCCCGCGACCGTCGACTGGGAGGCGGCCGCCCGGGCCGACACGCTGGTTATCCTGATGGGTGTGGCCACCCTCGCCGAGAACATGGGGCGCCTCGCCGCCGCCGGCCGCTCGCCGGAGACGCCCGTGGCCTGTATCCGCTGGGGCACGCGCCCCGACCAGCAGGTAGCTCGGAGCACGATTTCGGGCATTGCAACCGCCGTGCGTGAGGCCGGGTTGGCCTCACCCTTCGTCACCGTCGTGGGCGACGCCGTGGCGCTCGCCGGCGAACTCGCCTGGTTCGCGCCCGGCCCACTGGCCGGCAAGCGGGTGGTCGTTACGCGGGCGCGGGCCCAGTCGAGCGACCTCGCGGCGAAGCTGGAGGCGCTCGGCGCCTACGTCGTCGAAGCGCCCGTAATCGGTATCCGGCCCCACCGGGACGGGCTGACGACGGACGAGCGGGTGGCCTCGCGCTGGGACTGGGTGGTCTTCAGCAGCGCCAACGGGGTGACCGCGTTTTTCGACGCCCTCGGCGCTGCTGGGCGCGACGCTCGCTCGCTCGCCAGCACGCGGATCGCGGCGATCGGGATCGCGACCGCGGAGGCCGTCCGGGCGCGCGGCGTGCTCCCCGACTTCCTTCCCAGCCGGGCAACCTCCGAGTGCCTGGCGGCCGAGATCGACCGCGTGTCCGGCGCCCGCGTCCTCCTCCCCGTATCGACCCTGACCGACGACCGCCTGGCCGACGCCCTGCGGAAGCGTGGCGCCCTCGTTGAGCAGGTCGCCGTGTACGAAAACGTCTTCCAGCCGCTCGACGCGGAACGGCTGCGGGAGGTCGCGGAAGCGGATGCCGTAACCTTCACCAGCGCGTCCACGGCCCACAACCTGGCCGAGGCGCTGGGTGAGACGGCACTGCCGGCGGGGGCGAAGCTCATCAGTATCGGGCCGCAGACCTCGGAGGCGGTGCGCCAGGTGTTCGGCCGCATCGACCGGGAGGCGGCGGGGCCGTCGATTGAGGCGCTGATCGAAGCCGTCCAGGAGGTGCTCATTGGGCATGCTAATTGACCTCCAGCCCGCGGCCGGGCCCGCCCTCGTCGTGGGCGGCGGGACCATCGCCCTGCGCCGCGCGAAGCTCCTGGCTGAGGCGGAGTTCGAGATCGTAATAGTTGCGCCCGTACTCTCCGCCGAGCTGCGCCTTCTCCCCTTCGTAACCGTATTCGAGCGGACGTTTGCGGAGGGCGACATTGCCCTGCGCGACTTCGCCCTCGTCCTCGCCTGTACGGACGACCGCGACGTAAACCACGAGATCGGACGGCTGGCCCGGGCGGCAAGGATCCCGGTGGTGGTGGCCGACCGCAAAGAGGAGAGCACCTTCTTTACCCCTGCCACCATCCGCGAAGGTGGCTTCGCGATCGCGGTCTCGACGGGCGGCGCCTCGCCCGAGGTGGCGCGCTCGATCCGGGCCCGCATCGTCGAAGTCGTGGCGCCGTATAGCTACCAGCTGCGCAAGGCGCACGCCGAACGCGAGGTCCGGTTGCGGGCCGCACGGGGCGAGAGGCCCATATGAACGACCCGCTGCTGCTCCTCGGGCACGGCTCCGCGAAGGACGCAAACGCCGGCCAGGCCATCCGCGACCACGCCGCAAGCATCCGGCGGACGGCCCCGTCCCGCCACGTGGGCGCCGGCTTCTGGAAGGAGAGCCCTTCCTTCGGCGACTGTCTCGCCGCCTGCCCTCCCGGCCGGGTCACCGTCGTCCCCATGTTCATGGCCGAGGGCTACTACACCGACGAAGTGCTGCCCCGCGAGTTTGGCCCGGCCCGGGAGGCCGGCAGAAGCATCCGCATCACGGCGCCCATCGGCGCGCACCCGCGGATGATGGACGCCATCCTCGCCCGGGCGCGCGAAGCCGGGGCCACCCCCGCCGACGCGGTCGTGGTCCTCGGCCACGGGACGCCCCGCAACCCTCGCTCCGGCGACACCGCCTACGCCCAGGCCGAGCGCATCCGCGATGCCGGTGAGTTCGCCGAAGTCGCGACCGTCTTCCTTGACCAGGAACCCTCGATGCTGCGGGTGTTCGAGTTCGTCCGGGCGGAGCGAGCGGTGATCGTGCCGTTCTTCGTGGCCGACGGCTGGCATGCGGGGCAGACCATCCCGGCCGAACTGCGGGCACTGGAAGAGGCCCACCGGTTGGTCTACGCGCGCGCGGCGGGCACACATTCAATCGTCACGGAGATCATCCTCGAACTGAGCGGAGGGACAGGCACTCATGGATAACGCAGGCATACGGGAAGCAGCGGCGGGACTCTTTCCCGGCGGGGTCAACAGCCCCGTCCGGTCGTTCCGCTCGGTCGGTGGTTCGCCCATCCCTGTCACGCGGGGCGAAGGGGCGCACGTCTACGACGCCGAGGGGCGCCGCTACATCGACTACGTAGCGGCCTTCGGGCCACTCATCCTCGGGCACGCCCACCCGGCCGTGGTCGAGGCTGTGCGGACCGCCGCAGGGCTCGGGACAGCGTTCGGGGCGCTCACCCCGGGGGAAGTCGAACTGGGCCGCCGGGTCGTCGGGGCGACGGGCCTCGAACGGGTCCGCTTCGTGAACTCCGGCACCGAAGCGACGATGACGGCCATCCGCCTCGCCCGCGCCGCCACCGGCCGCTACCTCGTGGTGAAGTTCGACGGCTGTTACCACGGCCACAGCGATGGCCTGCTCGTCAAAGCCGGGAGCGGCCTGGCCACACTGGGCCTGAGCGACTCAGCAGGGGTGCCCGGGGCCATCGCCGGGCTGACGGCCGTGCTGCCCTACAACGACCCGGACGCGCTGGAGGCCTGGTTCGCCGCCCACCCCGGCGACACGGCCGCCGTGATCGTCGAGCCGATCGCGGGGAACATGGGCCTCGTCCCGCCCTCCCGGCCGTTCCTCGAAGCGCTCCAGCGCATCCCCCGGGCGCACGGGGCGCTGCTGATCGCCGACGAGGTGATCACGGGCTTCCGCCTCCGCTACGGACTCTCGGACCTCCTTCCGGGCGCCGACCTCGTCTGCCTGGGGAAGGTGATCGGCGGCGGGCTGCCCGTCGGCGCCTTCGGCGGCCGGGCGGAGCTAATGCAGCAGATCGCGCCGGCCGGGCCGGTCTACCAGGCCGGTACGCTGAGCGGCAACCCGCTCGTCATGGCCGCCGGCGCCGCCATGCTCGATGTCCTGGCCGACGGTGGCACCTACACGCGCCTGGACGAGCTGGGACGCCACCTCGAGAACGGGCTGCAGGCCGCACTCAAGCGCTCAGGACTCGAAGGCTCCGTCACCCGGGCCGGGTCGATGCTGACGCTCTTCTTCCGGGCCGGGGCGCCGGCCGATTTCGCCGAGGCGCGCGAATCCGACACCGAGGCGTTCGCCGCCTTTCACCGCGGGATGCTCGACCGCGGGATCATGCTCCCGCCCTCCCAGTTCGAGACCTGGTTCGTCTCGGCCGTCCACGGCGAGGCCGAGATTGACGCCACCGTGAACGCCGCCCACGAGGTGCTCCGTTCCATCTACGAGGCGCGGTTCAAGAAGTCCGGTCCCGGCTCGTGACAACACTGCGGCTGGGGACGCGCGGCAGCCGCCTGGCGTTGGCGCAATCGGAGACTGTGGCGGCGCTCCTCCGCGCCGCCGTCCCGGGCCTTGAAGTCGAACTGGTGACCATCACGACGGCCGGCGACCGCGACCAGACGACGCCTCTGCCCGAAGGCACCGGCACCGGCTGGTTCACGACGGCCCTGCAAGATGCGCTCGTCGCTGGCGAGGTCGACCTCGCTGTCCATAGCTACAAGGACCTGCCGACGAAGCGGCCGGAGGGGCTCACCATCGCCGCCGTGCCCCTGCGCGAGGACCCGCGCGACGCCCTGGTGAGCCGCTCGGGGAAGACGCTGAAGGGGCTGGCCGCGGGCAGCATCATCGGCACGAGCAGCCCGCGGCGGGAGGCCCAGATCCGGGCCACTCGCGCGGACGTGGAGGTGCGGCCGATCCGGGGCAACGTCGACACGCGACTCGCGAAGGTGGAGAGCGGCGAGTACGACGCCATCGTCCTCGCCCTCGCCGGCCTTCGCCGCCTCGGGCT
>JBJXGC010000269.1:0-4563 GCA_046154545.1 Dehalococcoidia bacterium
CGGCGCCAGGATAGCGGCGATGTACCAGTCCCACGGGTCGGATAGGCTCCCGCCGCCCACCGCGGTCGCGACGATCGCCGCCGCCACGGCGAGCACGGCCGTCAGAGCGATGTAAGCGTAGAGCCGAGTGGGGAGCGAATTCATCGTGCACCGTCAATATCGGCAAGAGATGGGCCCGTGCCCACTGGCGCGCATATGGAGACGGGCATGGAACTTCGCGTCCCATGCCCGTCAATGAGTGGATGGAGATTAGGTGGCAGCGGCTGCAGCGCCGCCCGCTGGCCGGGCTACTTCTTGACGAAGAGTCCGAACTCGTTCGTAATCAGGTCGCCGCTCTTGCCCGTCTTGAGCTCGACCTCGGTCGTGCCATCGTCCTTCGTGTAGGTGATCGTGTGGGCCACATCGAAGGCCGGGCCTGATGCGACGACCTTGACCGACGAGGTGAACTTGACGGTCTGGCCCGGCTGCCAGACCTCGTTGGAGTGGACGATTGTCACTTCTTCGGGGAGCTTGTTGTCCATGAACTTCACCCGGGCCTCGACATTCGACGGGACGGTGACCGTGATCAGGACAACGCTGACCTTGTTGATGGCCCCGTCGGGGACGCCGACATCAATGCTGACGTCCACTTCCTTCATGCCAGGCGCTGTGACGCCGATGACCGGGTCGCTCCAGCACCAGCCCGCGAAGGCGACACCCAGGCTGGAGACCACGGCAAGTGTGGCGGCAACGGCGATAACGATGAGTTTGGTTCGGTGCATCTCTGTATCCCTCTGACTGCTTGGTCCCGGCCCTAACCGGGTGAAGTGAACCCAGCATCCCCGACGGCGGGGAAGATGTCAGGCAGACAGCCGGTGACAGGCGGGTGGCCGGCAGTCACCTGGCGGGCGCTGGTGGACGGCCTCCCGGTAGCCGCTCAGATTCAATCGCCGGGTGGGACGCGCGCCGAAACCCGTCCACCATGCACCTCGGACGATTTGGTGAACGCGGCCCGGGACGGGCGCGGACGCACCCGGCGCGATCGAGGAGACGCGCATCGCGGCCACTCCCCGGTGCGTCTCGGCCGCTGGGGGACCCGGACCCTGTTGAGGGGGGCCGCCCACGCGCATAGAATCCGCCGCACCGGCATCCGGGTACGCCTCGTCCCGACTGCCGGCGAGGAGGAGGGTACCGCTATGAAGGTCTACCGGACCGGAGAAATCAGGAACGTCGTGCTCGTCGGGCACGGGAGCGTCGGCAAGACGACCCTGGCCGAAGCCGCCCTGTTCGTCAGCGGCGCTTCGACACGTATGGGTACGGTCGCCGACGGGAACACGGTCTCCGATTACGACGAGGACGAACACAAGCGGAAGTTCAGCCTCAACCTCGCCCTGCTCCCCGTTGAATGGGAGGAGCGCAAAATCAACATCATCGACACGCCGGGCTACGCCGACTTCGTGTCGGAAGTGATCTGCGGCGCGGCAGCAGCCGACCTCGCCCTGGTCGTGGTCGATGCCGTCGCCGGGCCCGAGGTAGGGACCGACCGCGCCTGGCAGATCGCGGAGCGGTGGAATCTGCCGCGGATGATCGTCGTCAACCGGATGGACCGCGAGAACGCCGACTTCGCTAACGTGCTCGCCGCCTGCCAGGCCCGCTGGGGCGCCAGGGTCGCACCACTGCAACTGCCGATCGGCGCCCACGAATCGTTCAACGGCGTGGTCGATCTGCTGCATATGAAGGCGTATGCAGGGGACGCCGGGGTGGAAGCCGATATCCCGCCGGAACTGCAGGCTGAAGCCGAGCGGCTGCGCGGGGCGCTGATCGAAGCGATCGTCGAGACGGACGAGGACCTGATGGCGAAGTACTTCGCGGACGAAGCGCTGAGCGAAGACGAGTTGAGAGGTGTCCTGCACGACGCATTGGACCATGGCCTGATCGTCCCGGTGGCCTGTGCCTCGGCGGCGAAACTGATGGGCGTACGCCAGCTCCTCCACAACATCGCCTTCAGCGGGCCATCGCCCGCCGACCGGGACCCGTCTCACAACGGCCACCCCGACCTGACCGCCGACCCTGCAGGCCCGGTGGCCGTGCAGGTGTTCAAGACAGCGGCCGACCCCTACGTGGGCAAACTCACCTACATCCGAGTCATGAACGGGACGATCAGCTCGGACAGCCACGTCTGGAACACCAACAAGCAGGCCGATGAGCGGCTGGGCACGCTCTACCTTCAACGGGGCAACCACCAGGAGCCCGTCACTCAGCTCTGCGCCGGCGATATCGGTGTCGTGGCGAAGCTGGCCCATACGGCCACCGGCGACACGCTCTGCGCGAAGGAGCAACAGTACACGCTCCCGGAGATAACGTTCCCGAGCCCGGTCTACAGCATGGCCGTACACCCCACATCGAAAGCCGGCGTGGATAAGCTCGGTCCCAGCCTCCAGCGGCTGGTCGAAGAGGATCCCGGCCTGCGCCTCTCCCGCGACGCGGAGACGGCAGAGGTGATCCTCGCCGGGCTGGGCGATGCCCACCTGGACGTCACGGTTGAGCGGCTGCGGCGCAAGTTCAATGTCGAAGTCGAGCTGACGCTCCCGCGCGTCGCCTATCGCGAGACCGTCGGGAAGAAGGGCACGGCCGATTACACCCACAAGAAACAGACAGGCGGACATGGGCAATACGCCCGGGTAGCGATCGAGATCAACCCCTTGCCGCGTGGCTCCGGGCTGAAGTTCGGCGACCGGGTCTACGGCGGCGCGGTGCCAAAGGAGTTCATCCCGGCAGTCGAGAAGGGCGTCACCGAGACGGCCCGCGAGGGCGTGGTGGCGGGGTACGAACTGACGGACTGCGAAGTGGTGCTCACGGATGGCAAGCATCACCCGGTCGATTCGAGCGAGATGTCGTTCAAGTTGGCTGCCTCGCAGGCCCTCAAAGAGGCCGTCGGCGGGGCCGGCGCGACCCTGCTCGAGCCCATCATGACGATCAAGGTGATGGCCCCGGAGGCGAACGCCGGCGACATCGTCAGCGACCTGAACACGAAGCGAGCGAAGATCCACGGGATCAACCCGGACGGCGGGTTCAGCGTCGTCGAGGCCGAGGTACCGCTGGCCGAGGTCCAGCGGTACGCCAGCGACCTCCGCTCCATCACCCAGGGCCGGGGCGCGTTCGAGCTGGCGTTCGACCACTACGGTGAGGTGCCGTCGCACATCGTCCAGAAGGTCGTGGCCGACCACAAGAAGGCGGTCGAAGCCGCGCATCATTAGCGGTCGGCCGCCAAACGTGAGTACGCTCCGGCCGGGGCCTGCCGATAGTCCCAGTGTGGAGCACGAAACTGTCCCGCCCTGCGTGGCGGATGACCTCTTCCGAATCATCGACGAGCGGGCCATCACGACGGTCTATCAGCCGATTGTCGATCTCGCGAGCCAGCAGGTCGTGGCCTACGAAGCGCTCACCCGCGGCCCGGCGGGCACAGCCCTGGAGCAGCCCGAGGCGCTGTTCAGCGCGGCCCGCCAGCTTGGCAGCGTCGTCCAATTGGACTGGCTCTGCCGCGTCACGGCGATGGACACGGCCTTGCGGGCCGGCTACGACCGCAGCATGGCCCTGTTCGTCAACGCCGAGCCCGCCGCCCTCCGCACGGGCTGCCCGCCATCGCTCCGCGGCGACCTCATCCGGGCGCGGGCGAAGCTCGACGTTGTGATCGAAGTCACCGAGCGGGCGATGGTAAGCAATCCGCGCGACCTGCTCGCCGGGGTTGCGCGACTGCGCGCCGATGGTTGGGGCGTCGCCCTCGACGACGTTGGCGCCGAGGAGTGCTCGCTGGCGCTGATGCCGTTCCTTTCACCGGACGTCATCAAGTTAGACATCTCCCTCATCCAGAACCCTCAGCGGCCGGCCAACGCCGACGTCCTCGCGGCGGTGATCGCCCATGCCGAGCGGACGGGCGCGCTGGTGATCGCGGAAGGGATCGAGACTCCGGGCCAGCTCCTGACGGCGAGGGCGCTCGGCGCAACCCACGGGCAGGGCTGGTTGATGGGCATGGCAGGGTCCCTGTCCGGCAACCTGCAGACATCGGGGGCCAGCAACTGGCACGGATTCGCGAAAACGCCGTTCGAGATCATCTCCTCCCGCCGGCCGGTACACCGGGCGACGAAACAGCTCCTGGTCCCCATGAGCCGCCACCTCGAACGGCAGGCGTTGAACACCGGCCAACACCCCGTCGTCCTTGGGGCCTTCCAGGACGTGAGCTTCTTCAGCCCCGTGACCCGCGCGCGCTGGGCCCAACTCGGTGCGAACAGCGCCTTCACCGCCGTCATCGGCCGCGGCATCCCCGAGAGTCCGGTCGAGGGCGTCCGGGGCGCGAGCCTCGACGACGACGATCCGCTCATCCGCGAATGGGACGTCATCGTTGTGGGACCGCACTTCGCCGCCGCCCTAGTTGCGAAGGACCTCGGCGGCTTTACAACCGACCGTCTGCGTTCGTTCGAATACGTCGTCAGTTATGACCGCGACCTCGTGATCGAGGCGGCGCGGTCGCTCATCAGCCGGGTGGCGCCGGCGGAAGCGTCAGCCGCGGCCTGAGCAGGGTTGGGC
>JBJXGC010000221.1:0-2568 GCA_046154545.1 Dehalococcoidia bacterium
CCCAGGCGCTCGTCCACGACCCCAGCATCATGCTCCTCGACGAACCCACCAACGGGCTCGACCCCGAAGGCCGCGACGAAATGCTCGACCTCGTCCGCAAGACGGGCCGCGAGTTCGGCATCACCATCGTTATGTCGTCCCACCTCCTCGGCGAGATCCAACGGGTCTGCGACCATCTCGTCGTCATCGAAGGCGGCAGGCTGGTGGAGTCGGCCCCGATCGCCGCCTTCACACGGACGACCGGCGTCCTCACGGTCGAACTGGAGCACGGCAACGCGGTCCTCGTCGAGCGGCTCCGGGCGGCCGGCTTCACCGCCCGCGAGGATGGGCGCTTTGTCCTCGTCGGCGCGAGCGAAGCTTCCCCGTACGACCTGATCCGGGACACGGCCGACGACCTCGGCACCGGGCTCGTCCGGGTCGAGGCGGGGCGCCAGACCCTCGAGGACCTCTTCCGCGAGCCTGTTGGGGTGGGTCATGACGCAACCGCCTGAGCCCGCGGGCAGCATCTACGACCTCGGCTACCGGCGCTACGAGGGCGCCCGGCTGGGCCGCCGCCACGCCATCGAGACGCTCTACCTCCACAGCCTCCGGGCGAGCTTCGGCCTCGGCCGGCGGGCGAGCAGCAAGATCATCCCGATCGGCCTCTGCGGGCTTGCCCTCGTCCCGGCCGCCGTCCAGCTCGGCATCGCCGCCGTCTCCTCGCGCAGCGACATCGAGATCGTCCGGCCCGAGGAGTACTACGACTTCATCCAGCTCATCCTCGCGCTCTTCGTGGCCGCGGTGGCGCCCGAGCTGGTGGGCCGCGACCAGCGGACGCGGACGCTTTCGCTCTACTTCTCGCGGACGCTCCTCCGCCCGGACTACGCCCTGGCCAAGCTCGCAGCCCTGACGACGGCCATGACGCTGCTCACGGCCGTCCCCCTGCTCGTCCTCTTCGTTGGCGACACCCTGGTGGCAGGCAGCGCCTGGGAACATATCAAGGACAACTGGCAAGACGTCCCGCGAATCGCCGTCAGTGGCGTCGCCGTATCGTTCGTGTTCGCCTCCATCGCCCTCGCGATCGCCGCCCAGACGGCGCGCCGCTCCTATTCGACGGGCGGGATCATCGCGTTCTTCGTCATCACCGCAGCAGTCGGAAACATCGTCGCCGCCACCTCCGGTAAGTTCGGCCTCCTCCTGAGCGTCTTCGACACGACTCATGGGGCAACGCTCTGGTTCTTCGGGGCGCAGCCGGACAGCGCCGACCCGCTTTCTGAGATCAGCTACTTCGGCCCGATCTGCACGCTCACCCTTGCGGCCATCAGCGCCGCCGCAAGCGCGCTCCTCGTCCGCCGATTCCGCCGGGTAAGCGCGTGACCGTCGTGCCCTCGGCCGCCAATGAGCCCGCGGGCAACGCCGCACCGCCGATCGCCGTGGAGGACGTCTCCCGCTGGTACGGCAACGTCGTCGCCGTGAACGAGATGAGCTTTACCGTCGGCCCGGGGATTACGGGACTCCTCGGCCCAAACGGGGCGGGCAAGTCGACGCTCCTCCACATGCTCTCCGGCTTCCTCCGCACCTCGAAGGGCGAGGTCCGGGTGTACGGCGAACCGGCCTGGCGCAACCCCGCCATCTACGCCCGGGTCGGGCTCGTGCCCGAACGCGAGGCCGTCTATCCCTTCCTCACCGGCTACGAATTCGTGAAGCTGAGCGCCGAACTCCACCGGCTCCCCGACCCGGACGCGGCGACGAGGCGGGCGATCGCGATCGTCGATATGGAAGACGCCCAGGGGCGGGCCACGGGCGGCTATTCGAAGGGGATGAAGCAGCGGATCAAGGTCGCCGCCGCCATCGTCCACGAGCCCCAGGTCCTCTTCCTGGACGAACCGTTCAACGGCATGGACCCGCGCCAGCGGCTCCACATGATGGCCCTCCTCCGCCAGATGGCGGCCGAGGGCCGCACCCTGCTCTTCTCCAGCCACATCCTCGAAGAGGTAGAGCGGCTAGCGGACGAAGTGCTCGTCATCGTCGCCGGCCGGTTGGCCGCCTCCGGCGACTTCCACGCGATCCGCAAACTGATGACCGACCGGCCCCACACCTTCCACGTCCGCTGCAGCGACAACCGCGCCCTGGGGGCGGCCCTCATCGGCGACCCGGCCGTCTTCGGCGTCGAACTGGAGGGCGACGCCCTCACCGTGCGGACGCTCGACTTCGGCGCCTTCACGCGCGTGATCGCTGGCTCGGCCCGCCGCGCCGGCGTCACCCTGATGGAGCTGAAGCCATCGGACGAGTCGCTGGAGAGTGTCTTCTCCTACCTGGTGCGGCGATGAACGCCTCCATCCTCCGTCTCACCGCCCGCCAGCTCCTCGGCAAGAAGCGGACACTGGTCCTCGCCCTCTTCGCCCTCCTCCCGATCGGCCTCGCCGTCGTCGCCCGGCTGGGGAGCGTTGACGACCCGGCCGAGTGGACGGCGAAGACCCTCCTCTCCGGCATGGTGGTGGGGACGCTGCTGCCGCTTTCGGCCCTCATCTTCGGGACGGCCGCCCTCGGCTCGGAGATCGAGGACGGCACCGCCGTCTACCTCCTGGC
>JBJXGC010000248.1:0-7045 GCA_046154545.1 Dehalococcoidia bacterium
TGCGGTGCGGGCCAGGTGGTCGTGGCGGGCGACACCCATGTGCTGGTCGACTGCGGCTGGGGCGCCGCCCGGCGGCTCGTCCCCTCGGGTGTGCGTCCGAACAGCATCGACGTCGCCCTCTTCACACATATGCACACCGACCACATGACGGATGTGCCGGACTTCCTCTTCCAGCGCTGGACGGGCGGCGCCGCGACGCCGCTGCGCGTCTTCGGCCCCGAGGGGACGCAGGAGATGATCGACGGGTTTCTCATGGCCCTGCGGCGGGACATCGGCTTCCGCCTGGCCCATCACGGGGACAAGCTTCACCCGGACGGGATCCGGGTCGAGGTCACGGAAGTGGCCGCGGGCAAGACGCCGGCGCGGTTCCTTGACCTCGGCGGCCTGACCTTCGAGGCCTTTGAAGTGGACCACTTCCCCGTCGTGCCGGCCTTCGGCTACCGGGTGACGTTCGACGGGCGGACCGTGATCCTCTCCGGCGACACTGCCCTTTGCGAGTCCCTCGCGGAGGCGGCTCAGGGGGCCGACATGCTCGTCTGCGAGGCGATGAACGTTTCGATGATCGAGCAACTGATCGCGGGCCTCAAGGCCGGAGGCCGGACGCGCGAGGCCGGCTTGATGGGCGACGTCCCGTCGTACCACATCGGCACCCTGGAGATCGCGCAGCTCGCGGCCAGTGCGGCGATCGGTGAAGTCGTCCTCTCCCACATCATCCCGCCCATCCCGGCCAACGATGCGCCGGAGGCGGCCTTCATGGCGGGCATGGCCGCGGTCTACGGTGGTCCGATCCGGGTGGCCCGGGACATGCAGCGGATCGCCGTCGTAAAGCAGGTACGCCCGTAGCTGGAACTGCGAGGCGTCTTCTGGCCCATCGGTGGGCGGGGTGGTTTAGACTTCCACCCCGATGACCACTCAAGCAGATGATGCCCACGGCCCCCTCGCCGGGATCCGGGTCCTCGACCTCTCGGGCGAGCTGGCCGTGCTCGGACCGCGGCTCCTCGCCGCGCTCGGGGCGGATGTTGTCCGGCCCGAACCGCCAGCCGGTGACGTGCTTCGCCACCGGGCACCGTTCGCCCCCCGCCGGCACGGCGGAGAAGGCCTGGTGAGCCTCGCCCACATCGTCCAGAACGGCGGCAAGCGGAGCATCGTCGTCCCGGCGGACGAGGCCGGCGAACGCAGGATCCGCGAACTCGCAGCGGCCGCCGATGTGGTCATCCTTGCCGCCGACTCGCTCTATCGCGCGGCCATCGGCCCGCCGGAGGCCTTCTCCGCGGCGCACCCGGGCTGCGCCCTCGTCGCCGTCGAGCCCTTCCCCCAGGCGTCCGAGTATCGCGGATGGCAGTTCACGGACCTCATCTTGAGCGCGGCTTCCGGGTTCTCGTGGTACTGCGGCCTCGCCGACGGCCCGCCGGAGCATCCCAAGGGGCAGCTCGCCTACTCCTACAGCGGCCTCGCCTCGGCGTTCGCGGCGATGGTTGGGGTGACGGCGCGGCGGCGGACGGGCCGGGCTGGCTGGTTCGAGTTCTCGTCCCAGGAGGCGTCGGCGTTTTCCACGCTCCAGAGTTCGGACGCCAACCAGTACCGCTGGTACAACGACATCCCGGGTCGCCTGCAGTGGACGGGCACCGCCCGCCGCAGCCTCCACCAGTGCGCCGACGGCCGCTGGGTCACCTTCGTGATGCTGGGCCCGCACCTCGACGCGCTGGCCGCGTGGCTGAGCGAGAAGGGCCTTGGCGACCAGTTCCTCGGCGAACAGTGGGCGGAGCGCGAGTACTACCTCGCCCACGCGGGCGAGCTCACCAGCGCCATCGCCCGGCTCTGCAGCCTCTATCCGAGGGACGAACTGGTGGCCAGGGGCCAGTCGGTGCGGCTCATGGTGCTGCCCGTTTCCACGGCCACGGACCTGTTGGACGACCCGCATCTGCGCGAACGGCGGCTCTTCTCCCCCGTCGCGAGCGAGGCCGGTGACCTGCTCCTGCCGCGCGCTCCCACGCTCTTCTCGGTCACGCAGCCGGGGCCGCCGCGCCCGGCGCCCAGGCCCGGCGAACACGACATCGCCGTCAGGCGAGACTGGGGCGCTCGCCCGGCGGAGCCGATGCAGGCCCTACCTGCGTCCCCCGGCCTGCCCCTCGCCGGCCTGCGGGTCGCCGACTTCAGCTGGCAGCTTGCGGGCCCCCTGGCAACGCGCCTCCTCGGCGACATGGGGGCCGACATCGTCAGGATTGAGTCGCACAATCGCAGGGACATGGTCCGGGAAGTGGGCCCACAGCCGCCCGGCGTCTTCAGCCTCGATACCAACTCGACCCACCACAACACGAGCAGCAACAAGCGCAGCATCGCCCTCGACCTGCATCATCCGGAGGCGGTCGCTATCGCTCGCGAAATTATCTCCCGGTCAGACATCGTCTTCGACAACTTCACGCCGCATGCGATGGCGAAGTGGGGGTTCGACGCCGCCTCGCTGCTGCGCGAGTGGCCCCACCTGATCGTGGTGAGCCAGCCGGCCGTGAGCTGCAGCGGCCCACATAGCCACTGGGGCGCGATCGGCACGGGCGTCGCGGGCTACGCCGGCCTCAACGGGCTCTCCGGGTTCGCGGAGAACCCGCCGTTCGGCCTGGGCCCCATCGTCGCGGACGTGATCGCGCCGTTTTTCACGATGACGTCGGTTCTGGCCGCCCTCCGCCATCGCGACCTCACCGGGGAGGGCCAGTTCATTGATGGCGGGATGGTCGAGTCGAACGTCTGGATGCTCGACACGGCGCTGGCTGAGGCCCAGGTAACCGGGGCGGACCCGGCGCGTACCGGGAACCGGAGCGCTTGGATGGCGCCTCATGGCTTCTTCCCCTGCGCTGGCGAGGACGAATGGGTAGCGATCGCCGTCCGCGACGACGCCGAGTGGCAGGCGGCCACGGAAGCACTCGCGTTGGAGGCCGCGGCGGCCGACTCGCGATTCGCGTCGTTCGCGGGCCGGAAAGGCAACGAAGACGAACTCGAAGCGCTCATCGCCACTGCCACGCGCAAGCGCAACCGCTGGGACGTGGCGCAGGAGCTGCAGGCGGCCGGGGTACCGGCGGCCGCCCTCGAGAACGTGGCGGACCACCTCGAGCGTGACCCGGGGATGGCGGACCGCTTCACGCCCACTCCCCACCCCTGGGGCTACGAGTTCCTCGTCCAGAGCCAGTTCATCCGCCCCGAAGGACGCACGGTGCCCAATCGACGGGCGGCGATGCTGGGCGAACAGACGCACGAGATCCTCAGCGGGCTGCTGGGAAAATCGGAAACGGAGATTGAGGGGCTGGTGCTCACTGGCGCGCTGCAATAGCGAGCGCGCCCGTGGCTCCGGTCGTCTTAGATCGTGTTCCGCTTCGGCTGATCCCCGCCGGCGGCCGCCTCTGCGGCGTGCTGTTCGCGGGTCTTGCCGAGGTCCCACATCGGCACCGCGCCGTTCAGGTCGGTGATCTTCGACCAGTTCGCCTCGACCCAGCTGGCGTCGGGTGTCGCTGTGGTATCGACCTTGACCCCCGTGCTCTTGACGAAGGAGCAACGGTTGAAGGTCCCGCCCCCGGCCTCGATGATCATGCCGCTCTCCGTGCACTGGGGTGAGCAGAGGTAGGTGACGGCGGGCGCTACCAGCTCGGGGCGGGTGGCCTGCTGTCGGTCGGGCGGCATGAGGTTCATGGTCATCCGCGTGGCGGCGATGGGGGCGATGAGGCTGACCATGACGTTGTACTTCGCCCCTTCGAGCTTGGAGACGTTCATGAGTCCGACCATGCCGGCCTTGGCCGAACCGTAGTTCGATTGGCCGAAGTTGCCGTAGAGCCCGGCTGACGAAGTCGCCAGCACGACGCGGCCGTAGGACTGCTGGCGGAAGACGGGCCAGGCGTGGTGCATGAGGGCGTAGCAGCCCTTCAGGTGCGTCTGCAAGACGGCGTCCCAGGCGTCCGCGTTGAGGTTGTGGAGGGCGGCGTCGCGCAGCATGCCGGCGTTGCAGACGAGCGCATCGACCCGGCCCCACGTATCGACGGCCAGCTTGACCATGGCGTAGGCGCCTTCGTCGGTCCCGACATCGTCGTAGGAGGCGACGGCCTCGCCACCGGCCGCTTTGATCTCGGCCGCGACGCTGTCGGCTGGTCCGTGATCGGTACCGTTGCCGCTGAGGTCGCAGCCGTTGTCGTTGACGACGACCTTCGCGCCGTGGGCGGCAAGGTCGAGCGCGTAGGCGCGGCCCAGGCCGCGTCCCCCTCCTGAGACGATCGCAACGTTTCCTGCGAGTGAAACTGTCATGGTGATTCCCTCCTCTAGACCCGCGGCGAGCGTGCGTGAGCCCTTCCCGCGGCTGCCGCATCCTACCGGGAGTGGCGGGCAATGCCTAGGCGAGAGGGCCGCAGGAGAGCGAAAGGTGCGGGAGTGCGAGTCCGCGTCCGTTGCAAGGCGATCCGGTTCGGTGTAGACCATCCCCAAACGCTGGAGGTGGACGCCATGCCCGAATTCGACACCGTCATCAAGGATGGGACCGTCATCGACGGCCTCCGCACCCCGCGTTATCGCGCGGACGTTGGGATCAAGGATGGCCGCATCGCCACCATTGGCCGCATCCCGGCCAGCGCGGGCACGAAGGTGCTCGATGCTTCGGGGTTGATCGTCGCGCCGGGCTTCGTCGATCTCCACACCCACTACGACTCGCAGATCTACTGGGACCCGTGGTGCACGATTTCGGGCTGGCATGGCGTGACCTCGGTCGTGATCGGCAACTGTGGCTTCGGCTTCGCGCCCGTAAAGCCAGAGCTTCGTGACCGGGCGATGCTCTCGATGGAGCGGAACGAGGCGGTGCCGCTGAAGTGCATGCAGGCGGGGATGCCCTGGGACTGGGAGACGTACCCGGAGTTCCTGGACAGCATCGAGCGGACGCCGAAGGGGGTGAACGTGCTCAGCTACGTCGGCCTGAACCCGCTGATGATGTACGTCATGGGCCTGGAGGCGGCCAAGAGCCGGGCGGCCACGGTCGATGAGCGGGTCGAGATGTGCCGCCTGCTGAGCGAGGCGATCGAGGCCGGGGCCTGCGGCTTTTCGGCCCAGCTCCTCGGCGCCGACAGCGTCCAGCGCGACTACGACGGCACGCCGATGATCACCGACATGATGTCGCACGACGACCTCTTCGCCTTCGCCGGCGTGCTGGCGAAGCATCAGCGCGGCTTCATCCAGATCGCCGGTAGCGGCTTCAAGCTGCACGAACAGCTCGCCGAGATCAGCGGCCGGCCGATCATCTTCAACGTCGTGACGCTCACGACTGATCAGCACGGCGCCGTCTCCGAGGGCTACCACAAGATCCTGGAGTGGCTCGACCGCTCGAACGCCAACGGCCAGCGCATCTTCGGCCAGGCCGTGACCTGTGAGGTCGGTTTCGAGTTCACCCTCCAGGACTGGAACCTCTTCGACTCCAGCCCGCTCTGGCGCGATGTGACCCTCGGCACCGTGGCCGAGCGGATCGAGAAGATGAAGGACCCGGAGCGGCGGGCGGAGCTGCGGGCCGAATACGACTCCGGCCGCGGGCCCGTGGCCGGCGGCGGCACCGAGGCGGCGGCCCGCGCCAGCAGCGCGATCGGCGACCTGATCGTGGAGGACACGGGCCGCGAAGAGCTGAAGCATCTCTCGGGGCTGACGATCACGGAGCTGGCGGCACAGCTTGGCAAGCATCCGATCGACGCGATGCTCGACCTCGCGGTGGAGGACAGCCTGGAGACCACGTTCGTGACGCCGCCCCGCTCGCCCGACATGGCGGCGATGAAGGAGCTTGTGAACTCGCCCTTCACCATCCCGGGCGTGTCGGATGGCGGCGCACACACGAAGTTCCTGACGCTCGGTGCCTACCCGACGGAGTTCCTCGTGAACCTCGTGCGTGACGGCGAGCTGATGGACCTGGAGCAGGCCCACTGGCGGCTGAGCGCCTACCCGGCCCAGGCGGCGGGGTTCAAGGACCGGGGCTGGATCCGGGAAGGCGCGCCGGCTGACCTCGTCGTCTACGACCTGGACCGGCTCGGCCTTACCCCCCAGGAGAAGGCCTACGACTTCCCCGAGGGCGAATGGCGGCGGGTGAAGCGGGCGACTGGCTACCGCTGGATCATGGTGAACGGCCAGGTCACCTTCGAGGAGGGCCAGTGCACTGGCGCGACCTCGGGCAAGCTCCTGCGCCACGGGCGGGCCTGACGCCGGTCAGGCGGGCACCGAGTAGAGGCCGCCGCGGCGGGTGACGGCCCCTGACTCGACCAGGAGGTCGAGGTGGCCGAGCACGGTCGGCGCGATCTGCCAGAAGCGGCGCCGGAGGGCGCGCGGGTAGAGCCGCTCGGACAGGTCGTAGAGGTTCGCGGGACCGCCCCCCTGGAGCTCATCGAGGACGCGAGCGGTCCGTTGTTCGATCGCCCCCAGGTTCGCCGCGATCAGGCCGGAAACGTCGTCGAACGGTTCACCATGGCCCGGGTAACAGCGCGAGAACGGCATGCCGGCGAGGGCGGACATCGACTTCACGAAGGCCGGCAGGCTTGGGAAACGGTCGCCAGGGTGGGCCGGGTCCGACTGGATGGCCGGTGTTGGCGTGATCTCCGGCAGGAGCTGGTCGCCCGAGAAGAGCCAGCCCTCGCCTTCGTGGATCACGACAAGGTTGCCCGGCGTGTGGCCGGGCGCGGCGAGGATGCACAGCCCCGCGGGGAGCGGCGTGTG
The DNA here is from genome assembly GCA_046154545.1 of Dehalococcoidia bacterium. Lineage (GTDB taxonomy): Bacteria > Chloroflexota > Dehalococcoidia > Tepidiformales > Tepidiformaceae > JBJXGC01. The sequence continues at coordinate 6,715 of JBJXGC010000248.1, forward strand.
CTCCCCGGCGGGGCCGTCCGGCGTGAACGGCTCGAACCGCAGGCCGGTCGGCCAGCGGGGTGGACGGCCCGCTGGCGGGTAATCCGCCGCGGCCAGGCTGTTCGCTCGCCGCCTCCGGTCCAGCCCGGCTATGGCCTCGGCGGCCGCGTCCGCGGGTGCACCAGAGTCATCCACGAAGCGCGCCAGGAGCGCGAACTCGGCCGGGTCGCCGAGGCCGCGGCCGGCGGCGAAATGGGCGTCGGCCACGCCGAGCAGTACCTGTGCGCCCGCGCGCTGCCAGGCCGCACCGAGGCCGGCGTGGTCGGAGTGCCCGTGGGTGGCGACGACGGTC
>JBJXGC010000249.1:0-15495 GCA_046154545.1 Dehalococcoidia bacterium
GCTGCGCCTCGGCCAGTTCAGTGACGACGGCGGTAAGCCGGTCGAGCCGCTCGTCGGTGCGCCGCCACAGGTCGGGGAGCGCGAGGATCTCGTCGCCGAGGACCAGGGGACGCAGCTCCGCCCGCCACTCCGGGTGCTCCCGAAGCGCCTGCACGAAGTCCCGGTACTGCTCGTAGGTCAGGGCCATAGCACCATTCTACCTGATCTCCAGGCCCGCCCGGCGAGAGTCAGACCAGGGCCGTCTCGACCGGCGGCGGGCGGTGAAGTTCGACCTCGACCTGCAGCTCAGCTGCGCGTTCCCTGGCGACATCCCTGATCCGGTAGCCGGCCACGTAGGCGCGGGTCCGGTAGCCAGCCCGCCGGAGTGTGGCGGCTGCGGTCGCCGCCCGCTCCACATCCTCCATGTTCACCGTGTAGGAGAGCTCACAGGCGAGCACGGTCTCCTCCCGTGTAGCCGGGTCATCGCCAATGGCAAGGACGTCGAGCAGGCGGATTCGCTGCAATTCGTGCTTGGCGAGATCCCCCCGGTCGGACGCCTCCATCAGGAGCGGAAGATCGTAGGGCGAGATCGCCCGCGGGCGGCGGAGATAGTCGCCCAGGTAGCTCGCTAACTGGTGGTGGTACTTGGACTCCAGCATCGACCCTTCGAGCTGGCTGACGCGCCCGTTTAACCCGTTGATGGAAACGATGACGTCATCAAGACGGTCCTCCGTACGCTTCTGTGCTTCGGCCAGCTCCTCGAGGCGGGTCTCCGTACGCTTCTGTGCTTCGGCTAGCTCCTCCAGCCGCGCCTCCGTCCGCTTCTGGGCCTCCGCCAGCTCCCCGACCTTCGTCGCGAGGTCGGCCACGATCGCGGTGAGCGCGTCCAGGTGCTGGTCCGTACGACGGCCAGCATCCGGAAGCGCCATCAAGTCTTCGCCGAGGATCAGGGGGCGCAGCTCCGCCCGCCAATCCGGGTGCTCCCGCAGCGCCTCAACGAAGTCTCGATACTGCTCGTAGGTGAGGGCCATAGAGACATTCTAGCCGATCCCGCGCCCCACATGGCTCCAGGTGAGCACGCCGCGTGCGCTTCTCTCAGCCTACGCCCCGCGGTAGCTCGACTTCGCCGTCGGCGTACATCAGGGCCGCGGGCTTGACGCTCACTTCGAGGATTTCGGCGATGTCGTAGGCCTTGATGCTGCGCTTCGATTCATCCGGCTGCACGGCGGCGATGCCGTCGTCGAACATCTGGATGCAGAAGGGGCAGGCGGTGGCGACGATACTGGCGCCCGTGTTCACGGCCTCCGCGGCCCGCAGATGGTTGACGCGGGTGCCCTGCTCCTCCTGCCACATGTTGCCGCCGCCGGCGCCGCAACACATCCCCTTCTCCTTGTTACGCGGCATCTCGACGAGGTTCACGCCGGGCACGTGAGAAAGGACGTCGCGCGGCGCGTCGTAGATGCCGTTGCCGCGGCCGATGTAGCAGGAGTCGTGGTAGGTGATGGTCTCGCCGTTCATCTCTTTCGGCTTGAGGTCCCCGCGATTGAGCAGCATCTGGAGGAACTCGCTGTGGTGGGTGACTTCATACTTGCCGCCGAAGTCCGGATATTCGTTCTTGAAAGTATTGAAACAGTGGGGGCAAGCGGTGATGACACGCTTGACGCCCAGCTCGTTAAACTGCTGTGTGTTCCCCTCGGCCAACGTGGCGTAGAGGAATTCGTTCCCAAGGCGCCGGGCTGGGTCGCCGCTGCAGCTCTCTGACTGGCCGAGGACGCCAAAGCTCGTGCCCGATTCGACCAGCAGTTTCGCAATCGACTGGGTGATCGGCACGTTCCGTTCGACCAGTGCACCGGAACAACCGACCCAGTAGAGGTACTCCTGGGAGCCGTCGTACATCGGCACTTCGACACCCTGGTCGTGAAGCTGTTCCATCCAGGTCGTGCGCGTGAACTGGGTGCCCCGCCAGGGGTGCCCGCGTTGTTCGATGTTCTGGAGCGCCGCCTGGGCGGGGGCGGGGACGCTCGCCTTCTCCATCACCAGGTAGCGGCGCATGTCGACGATGCTCGGGACGTGCTCGATCATCACCGGGCACTCCTGGACGCAGGCCATACAGGTGCGGCAGGCCCAGAGCGACTCGTCCTTGATGTAATCGCCCACCAGCTCGCCCTTCAGCTCCTTGGCAGGGTCCTTGCCCGCGATGAGGAGGGGGCCTGCATGGTTCATGTAGGTCTTCATGTCCTGGATGATCATCATCGGCGAGAGCGGCTGACCCGCCGTCCAGGCCGGGCAGACCTCGGTGCAGCGGCCGCAACGGACGCAGGTGTCAGCGTCGAAGAGCTGCTTCCAGGTGAAGTCCTCGAGCTTGCCGGCGCCGAGGCTCTTCCCTTCTTCCATGAGCTTCTCGAAGTCACCCATGGGGGCGAGATAGGCCGGACCAGCGCCGGGCCGTTTGAAGAAGGCGTTCATCGGCGCGAAGAGGATGTGCCGGAACTTCGTCAGGGACATCATCGTGAGCAGGCCGAAAGCGGCGACCACGTGGAACCACCAGAAGCCGCGATGGAGGTCCAGCAGGGTGCCCTCGCCGACGCCAGAGAGCGCCTTCGCGAAGACCCATCCGGCCGGGGACCAGACGGACCAGCTCTCTTTGCCCGCCGGGATCTCGTCGCCACCGATGCGGAGGCCCTCGACGAGGATGCCGGTGAAGAGCACGAGGCCGAGCACACCGACGATGAGCGCGTCTTCGGCGGAGCGCCGGTCCCAGGTCAGCTTCGCGGGTGGCGCGACGTAACGGCGATGGACCGCCATCGCCACGCCGGCGAGGCCGATGACCCCGAAGACATCGCCGACGAGGCTGTAGCCCTTATAGATGGGCCCACGGAGGAAGAGATGTTCACGGCCCTCCTGGCCAAAAAGGAGCGGCGTGTAGTCATCGATGGCGAGGACGAGGGTGACGAGCGTGAGGACGACGAAGCTCGAGTAGATGCACCAGTGCATAAGGCCGGCGTAGCGGTCGTTCTTCACGCGGCTCGTGCCCGCACCGAGGGTCAGCGCCTGGAAGATGCGGGCGCCAATCCGATCCGTCACCTTCTGAGGCTTGCCCAGCCGCCAGACGCGGGCCCGCTGCCAGAAGGCACCGACGATAATCGCGATCGAGAGCGCGAAGATGAAGTACATGATGACCGGGTAGGAGATGTTGAAGAACACTTCACGCTGGGCCGTCTGCTTGTCGGCCGTGCGGCCCAGCTCGAATGCCGAAATCCCGCCGAGGATGGCGATGGGGATGAGCAACCCACCGATGCTGGAGCGCAACCGCGTACCGGCGGAGCGGCGCGGCGCCTGTTGCGTCAGCTTCGCTGGCGGGAGGTCGGCAGGGCGCTGGGCAAGGCTCATTCGCGGGCATCCTTGTTCGCATCGTGCTTGTACGAGACCGGCTGAATTCTATGGCAAGAGGGAGTTAAGGGGCGAACGGCTACGGCGCCGTCAGCGCTGTGCAGGCCCCGGCGTCTCCAGCCGCGCATGCACAAGCAATCCCTCGAAGTCCCGCAGGTTGCGTGTCAGAAACACATCCACTCGCGCATCGTCGGCGGTGCGGGCGATCACGGCGTCGTAGGTGCGGCCGCCCGCCAAGCCACGCGCGGCGAGGTCCGCAAGGAGGGCTACGTAACCGTCGGCGTGGAGGGACACTACCACCCGGGCGCGATCGAGAAAGTTGGTACGAATGAGGTTGATGGCGGCGGGCGGAGAAATCCGATTGGGAGGAGGCATTCGGGTCAACGTGGAGTACAGCTCCGCCAGGGAGTGCGCCGCCAACACCAATTCGTCACCGCGGCCGAGGCGGCGTTCAAGGTCGGCGCGGCAGCGTTCGTGGTCAGGGTGGAAGCGGAGGGAGGCCGCCACAGTGACGCTGGAATCGGGCATGAACGACTCGCTCACAGCGGTCCCAGGATGGTGCGCTCACGCTCCTCCAGTATCCCGAGCCGGATCCGTTCGAAGTCTTCCGCAGTCATAACAAGCGACGGGTCGCTGCTCACGGCTACGAGCCACCCGTCCCGCCATTCCAGGCGCACATCACTGTAGGCGGGCTCGATCTCGATCACACCGTCGCGACAGCGTATATCCAGATCCCCGCCGGGGCGGAGGCCAGCCTGATCCCGCAGTTTCTTCGGGATGACAATTCGCCCGGCAGCGTCAATGGTGGTCTTCATGGCATCGATTCTACCATGGACAACCCCGGACGAGCGCCGTGCCCCGTCCGGACGACCGTCGCTACGCGATGTTGTCGTTCTGGGCCTGCCCGACCAGCTTGCGCAGGTCGTTTTTCAGGACCTTGCCCATCGGGTTGCGGGGCAGTTCGGGCATGACGGCGACGAAGGCCGGCGTCTTGTAGGACGCGAGGCGGGCCTTGCAATAGTCCATCAGCTCCGCCGCTGAGGCCTTCTCGCCCGTCTTGAAGACGACCACCGCCTTCACGACCTCGCCCCAATCGTTGTCCGGGACGCCGATCACGGCCGCCTCTTCGACCGCCGGGTGGGAGGTCAGGCAGCCCTCGATCTCACCGGGACTGATGTTCTCGCCGCCGCGGATGATGAGGTCCTTCTTCCGGCCGGTGATGAAGAGGTAGCCGCCCTCGTCCACGTAGCCGACGTCTCCCGTGTGCAGCCAGCCATCGATGATCGCGGACTCGGTCTCCGCCTCTTGCTTGAAGTAGCCCTTCATGACGCGGGCCGATTTCACGCAGATCTCGCCCTCCTTGCCGGGCGGGAGGATGACGTTCCCCTCGTTCATGATCCCGATCTCGACGTCGGGCATGGGCCGGCCCACAGAACGCAGGCGCTTCTCGCGCACGGCCGTGTCCTCGCGCAGGTCGTGGTCTTCGGCCCCGAGGAAGGTCAGGGTGGCCGTCGATTCTGTCTGACCGTAGGCGTTCACCAGCCCAACGCCCCGGGGCGCAAAGACGTCGCAGGCCTTGCGCACGACTTCGTACGGCATCGGAGCCGCGCCGTAGGTGATGCTGCGCATGGCGCTGATGTCGTACTTTTCGAAGTCGGGCGCCTCCATGATCCGCTTGAGCATGGTGGGCACGACGAAGGCGTAGTTCGCGCCCTCGTCCTGGACCGCCTGGAGCCAGCCCTCGGGCGTGAACGTGGGCAGGATCACCATCGTCCGGCCGCTCCAGATCGCGAGCATCATCGCGGTCGCGCCGGCCACGTGGAAGAACGGCGCCGAGACCAGGAGCTTCTCGTGCAGGTCCGGGTCGGCGGGGGCCTGGTTCGTGACGTAAGCGGTCATGTCCAGGTAGGTGAGCTGCACGCCCTTCGGCAGCGCCGTGGTGCCGCTGGTGAAGATGATGATCGTTGCGTCGTGGTCGTCGATCTCAACCCATGGCTCATCGTCGCCCGCCCGTTCGATCAGTTCGTCGAACTGGAGGTAGTTCGTGACGCGGCCGTCGTAGGAGATGAAGTGCTGGGTGTGCGTGAGCGACGGCCGGATCCGCTCGACCAGGTCGATGTACCGCTCCGAGACGAACAACGCCACGGACTGGCTGATGTTCATCATATGCGTCAGCTCTTCGTCCTTTGAGCGGAAGTTGAGCGGCACGAAGGTCACGCCCAGCATCGCGCAGGCGTAGTAGGTGACGACGAAGTCCGCGCTGTTCACGGACATGACCGCCACTTTCTGGCCTTTTTCGACGCCGAGCTCCTGGAGGGCGTTGGCGAGCTTCACGACCTTGGGGTAGAGGTCCATGTAGAGAATGCGCTTACCCGAGCCACCGACCTCCACGAGGGCCTCGCGGTCGGGGACGACGGCGGACGAGATCTGGAGGAATTCAACGGTGTTCATGGGTGCTCCGTTTTGCGGACCGGAAGGCCCGCGAATGTGGGTCGCGATTCTACAATCGCCGCGGCCTACCAGCACATCGAGGCCGGCCGGCGCGGCTCGCCCGCCCGATCAGCCATCCACGACGAGGACGGCGGCCCCATCGGCCTGGCCCACGGCCAGGCGCTCGAGGGCGGCGTTCGCCCCGGCCAGCGGGTGCGATTCCACAGACGTGTGCACCGCTGCGCCGGATGAGCGGCCTCCCGGCCGCGCTCGGGAAGGGCGCCCAGCTGGGGGCACGTGCGACGCGCTTTCAGCGCGCGGCCGGGAGGCCGCTCATCCTCCGCCGGGCGGCTTCACCGGCCCGAGCTCGCAAGCGAGCTCCTTCAACAGCTCCAACCGGCGCGCACGCCACCCGCTCGCCAACCCGCTCGAACTGGGGATCATCCAGAGACGCGTTGCGGCGAGCATCTCGGTCTGCGCGCCAAACGCGCGGCCGCGGATCGCGACCGGGACGAGGCCGAGCGCGTGGCGAGCGAACGGCTCGAAGACACTCCGGCCGTTGAAGACCGCGATCGCAGGCTCGTACAACACCAGTTCGCCATGCAACCTGAGCGCCCCCTGCCGCAAGTCGGCTGAAGAGAGTTCCGCCGCCCGGGCTGTGGCGTGCGTGCAGATGTCGGTGAAGCCGATGCCCGCCAGGTCCATGAGGCCCGCGTCATCGGCGGAGGTGACCGGCCCCGGGACGAGCCCCGACTCGCTCAGCTGGCGCCAGAAGGCGTTCCCCGGGTGCGCGTAGTAGTGCCCGGCGCGGGCCGATTCGATCCCAGGATTGTTGCCGATGAAGACCAGCCGGAGCCCGGGCCGCATCAGCAAGGGCAGGGCGCGGCCGACGCTCATTCCGGCTCGCCGGGCTGGAGATGGAAGCGGGCCTTGAGACCAGGGATGTGGAGGATGCGCGGCAGCGCGGTACTGCCAGGGGCGCGATAGAACGAGAGATCGAGCTGGACGGGGGCGCCAGGCGCCACGCGGACTCGCTCGACAGCATCCCTGATGATGATGGCGACCCCGGCAAGCGTTACATCGTCGTCCAGTTCGAGGCGTACGGCGGCTACCTCAAAGTCCCAGGCCGTCTTTCCTTCGACCGTCACCGATACGGTGACCATCGTCCCGGCGTAGTCGGCGCCGACTTCGACCCGGTCCACGCGCACGGTGCGGCCGCCGTCCGTGTGACTGTCGCCGAGTGCCACGTCAGCTGTGCCGAAGTAGTGGTCGAAGAGCGGCGGCACGGCGAAGAGCGCGATCAGCACCCCGGCGCCGACGCCCAGGAGTGCTCCAATGAGGATGCAGCCGCGCCGCCCGGACGTGTCCTCCGGCGTATCCACGACAGGTCTACGCACGCTCACGATTCACGCCCCGGCTCTCGGCTCTCAGCTCTCAGGCTTTGGGCGGGATGACGACCGCGTGCCCGTCAACGACAAGCTTGCCGTCCTGGTTTTTCACCTGGGTCCGGAACTTGACCCACTTCCGCTCGTCCATCTTCTCCACCGCCTCGGCGGTCGCCGTCACGGTGTCCCCGATGAACACGGGGGCCCGGAACTGCGCCTCCTGGGAAACGTAGATGGTGCCAGGGCCGGGGAGCTGCATTGCGAGGACGGTCGAGATGAACGATGCGGTCAGCATGCCGTGGGCGATGCGCTGCTTAAACATGCCGTCGGCGGCGGCGACCGCGTTGACATGGGCCGGGTTCAGGTCGCCGGTGATACCGGCGAAGAGGTAGATGTCTGTTTCAGTCAGCGTCTTGGAGAACGACGCTGACTGGCCGATCTGGATCTGGTCGAAGGTTGCCATATCCGAAGCATGGCCGACGCCGCGGCTGCGGAAAAGCGCTAAGCGGCCGAGGGTCCGCCCGCCGTCAGGGCCGGCGCCCGCCGTGAACCACTGCTCGGCCGCGTCTGGCCGGAGAGAGCCACCCGTTCGCGGGCGACATCCAGCCAGGCAGCGGCCGCAGCTTCCGAATCAAAGGTGCGGAAGGCGTCTTGCAGCCCGGCCAGGCGAGCCAGGCGCTCGACCGTCGCACAACCAGCGGCGGGCGTGATCCAGGCCACGCGGAGACCGTCCCGGTGCACGCCCGCCATAGCGGCGGCGACCACCCGGCCACTCGTGGGCCAGCGTTCTACCTGGGAGACGTCAACGGCCAGTGCCCAGATGTTCCCGGCCTCGGCGAGCGCGGCCGCCTGCGACACGGCCCGCAGAGCCTCCGCCGCGACGACCTCGCCGGAGCACTCGATGCGGAGCAACGCGGCACGTGAATCAACGCGCATCAGATACATGGCGTCTCCCGGCCGGACGCGTCCGGTCCCTCCATAGTCTGACCCGCGTCCGGCCAGCGCCACATTCGGGGAAAGCCCACATTCCGGCCTGGAAAGCCATCACTGCCGTGAATGTGGCGCGCGGTTCAGTCCAGGGCGACGCGCGCCAGGAGCGCGAAGTGGTCGCTCGGGTAGAGGGTCGCGTCCCCGGTGGCGTGCTCGTTCGCCCCCAGCCTGGCCTCGAGGGCGCGTAGCCCGCCGCTCAGCCAGATGTAGTCAAGGCAGTTGGGGTCACCGTCCGTGTCCATCGTCGGCGCCTGGATGCCGGAGGGCCAGGTCACGGCCGGTTCCACACCGTTCGCTTCGAAACAGGCTGACCGGAAGCCCCGCTCCCGCATCAGCGTATAGGCCGGTTCAGAAGGGGGCGCGTTGAAATCGCCGGTGACGATAGTGCCGGTGGCCGCCGGTGCTTCTGTCATCCAGTCGCAGAGTGCCCGCGCCTGCGCCTCACGCACCTCCGGTTCGCCGGGGACGTGGTGGAGGTGCGTGTTCGCAAACCAGAGCGTGCGCTGGCCGGGAAGCGCGATCAGGACGCGCTGGACAACGCGGCCGTGGCTCAGGCGGAGCTCCTCCCTCGCCACCACATCGCCGACCGAGACGAGGATCGAGTTGCCGAACATCGGGTAGCGCTCGCTCCGCGCATCGAAGCTGCGGTAGACGTGCTCCGGCGCCTGGGCGGCGAGCAGGTCATCCTGGCGTTCGCCGCCGAAGATCACCTCCTGCAGCCCCGCCAGCTGCGGCGCCATCGCCGCGAAGGCGGCCAGGAGCAGCGGTTTGCGCTCCGTATAGCGGTCGGTGACGTGGCGGATGTTGAAGGTCGCGACCGTGAGTTCCATCGCTCAGATGATCCCCGGATGGCGCGGCTCCGCCCCCATGCGCCGGAGGACGTCGGCGTAGACGTTCGCATCCTGGGCGCCGGTGATGACGAAGCGGTCGTCGATGATAATCGTGGGCGTACTCTGGACGCCCTTCTTCCGGGCGATGGCCGTCGTTTCGTCGATCAGCGCGGCGTAGCGTCCGACCATCAACTCCACCTTGAACTCGGCGGCGTCGAGCCCGTGAGCGGTGGCGATATCGCAGAGCACGTCCACATCGCCGATGTCGCGGCCTTCTTCGAAGTAGGCCGCGAACAACGCGTCGTGTACAGGCCCGAAGGCGCCGCGGTCGCGCGCGAACTCCGCTAATTCGAGACAGCGGTGCGAGTTGGAGAGCCAGCGGTTCGACTTCAAGGTGATCCCGGCTTCCTCGGCATAGGCCTTGAGGTGCTCCGCGTACTCGGGGCCGCGGCGGCTTACCAGCCCGTCGAGGCTGCGGCCTTGGCTCGGCGTCTCCGGGTGCAGCTCGAAGGGCCACCAGGAGACTTCCACTTCGAACTCCCGTTCAAACTCCGCCACCCGCCGGGCGGCGATATAACACCACGGTCAGACGTAGTCGGAAATGACGGTCACTTTCATCGCCATGGCGGTGATTCTAACCTATGCCGGGCCCGCGTGGCCGTGCGGTAGCTCAGTCTCGAGCGAAGGACGGCCCGATGCCCGCCCCCCGGAGCGCCGCGAGGATGCCCGCGCCAGTCTCCGGACGGGGATCAGTCTCAAAGGTCATGAGCGCGACCCCGTCGATGAGGGGGCTCTGGGCGAGTGCGGCGAGCACCCGTTCGAAGGCCGCCCAGGCCTCGGGCTGTGCCGTCGGGACTGCGGGAGGATCGATCCCGAGGCGAGCACCGATCCGGGCCGCCGCCTCGGCGGTCAGCAACGGCATCGCCATCGCTACGATCTTCGTCTCCGGCGCCCGGCCCTTCACGGCCTCTGCAAACGGGCGCAGCCGCTCGAAGTCGAACACGGGCTGAGTCTGCACGTAGCCCGCGCCGGCCGCGATCTTCGGCATGAGGTTCCGCAGCACGGCCGCGCCGTCGGGCACGTACTGGTTCAGGGTGGCGCCGACGAGGCTGCCCGGCATCGTCCGGCTGGCCAGGCCAACCACCTCCCGGATGGTCAGCCCACGGTCGGGTGACGCGTGGTCGCCCGCGATGACGAGCACCTGCGCGACCCCGGCGTCACGGGCGATGGCGAGCTCGGACTGGATCTCGGCGGCGGGACGGCCGCGCGTCACCAGGTGCCAGGCGGGGTCCAGGCCCGCGGCGAGGAGCTCCAGGCTGGCCTCCAGGCTCGACTGCCGCTCGGGGCGCTGGATGACGTTGATGGCTGACGCCGCCGGCCCAATTAACCCCGCCCTCCGTAAGAGGACGTGGGGCAGGCTCCGCTGGGGCGGCGTGATCTCGAGCGCGACGGGGAAGGCTCCGTCGGAGAGCAGGCGGGCGAACGACATGGACCCTCAGCGTGATGGGGGACGGCGGTTTGTGTCTATCGGGAGGCCCTGCCTCAGTCCCCCGAGGCGCCTTCGCCCAGGAGGTATTCGCGCGCTTCGGCCACCACGTAGAGCGACCCGGTGACGCAGACCAGGTCGTCTTTGGTGGCGTGGCCGAGGGCCGTGTCCAGGGCCTCGGGCACGCTCTCTTCGGCCACGGCCGCCGGCCCGAGGAAGCCGACCTCCTGGATCATGACGTAGGGGTCCATGGAGCGCGGGCTGCGGAAGCGGGTGCAGACGATCAACTCTGCCAGCTTCGCGATCTTGAACCCGACGGCGCGGATGTCCTTGTCGCGCATGGTCCCGAGCACGAAGAAGCAGCGGCGCCAGTGGAAGTACTCCTTCAGGGCGGCGGCCAGGGCGGCGGCGCTCTCACCGTTGTGGGCGCCATCGCCCACGACAAGCGGCCCCTGGCCCATCACCTCCATCCGCCCCGGGACGCGGGTGAAGGCGATGCCGTCGGCGATGGCGCTGTCGGAAATCTCCTCGCCCCGGGCGCGAATTGCGTCCGCAACGGCGGCCGCCGTCGCCGCGTTGTCGAGCTGGTGACGGCCCAGCATCGGCGTCCGCATCTCACGCTCGCCACCCGGGCCGCGGAGGACGAAGGACTGGCCGTAGACGAACTTCTCGCGGACCTCCGTGCTGTAGAGGGCCGCCACGTCCACGAGGCGAGCGCCAACCGCTTCGCACCGTTCGCGGACCACCTCGACCACCGCCGGGTCCATCTGCGGGGCGAGGACGCAGGTCGCCCCCGGCTTGATGATCCCGGACTTGTCGCGGGCGATTTCGGCCGGTGTATTGCCGAGGATGGCCGTGTGTTCGAGGGAGATCGCCGTGATCACCGCGATATCCGAGGCATCGAAGACGTTCGTGGCGTCGAAGGTGCCGCCCAGGCCAACTTCGACGACCTGCCAGTCCATTCGCGGAAGCTGAGCCCGTGTCAGCCAGAAGAAGAGGGCCGTGAGGACGCCGAAGGTGCTGACGTCCCCGTGGACGCTCGCTCGCTCGTCTTCGACGGCCGGGCGAATGGCGTCCAGGGCCGCCGCGAACTCCTCCGGCGAGACGTGGTCGCCATCCAGCGTGATCCGTTCCGTGTAGGAGTGCAGGTGAGGGCTGGCGTAGAGCGACGTGCGCCGCCCGGCCCGGCTGAGGATGCCCGCGATCATCGCGGCCGTGCTTCCCTTCCCCTTCGAACCGGTGACATGGACCGTCTTGCGGCCGAGGTGTGGGTCGTTCATGCGCGAAAGCAACGACCGTACGGAGGCCACGCTCATCGTCGGGTTCGGCGACTTCTGCACGCCCCGTTCGAGGTCCGTAAACGACATGAGGTACTCGATGGCTTCGCCGTAGTCCATGGCGCTATCTTATCAGGCGCCGCGGGCGCACCTCACACCTCGGGTGGCGGCCAGGGGAGGCCCGGCCCGGCCGCAAACTCGACGATGTGTCGATGGGGCTCGAAGCCGCGCATCAACACCATCCGCCGCGGCTCGATGCAAAAAAGCTGGCCGTGTTCGGTGAAGAACGCCGCCATCTTGTTCTTCTCACCAAGTTCCGCCAGGAGGCCGTCGAAGCGCGGGTCCTCCGGCTGGATGCGGGCGGCGCTGCCCTCGATGACGACGCGGTCGAAGGCCGTCCACTCCTCGCGGATCACGTCGCGATTATCGACGAGGAACGAGACCTCGGGCGTGGCGAGGATATTGCGGGTGTGCTGGGGCTGCTCCGCGCTGCCGAAGAGCACGCGGCCGTCGTCCCGCAGGTGGAAGAGGACGAAGGTCACATAGGGCGTCGCGTCTTCCGCGTGGGTCGTGGCGAGGGTCCCGCCGGGCTGCGTGCGGGCCAGTTTCGCGGCATAGTCGAGGATCTCGGCGCGGGACATGTCGGTCACTCGCCGATCCTACCGCGCCGGCGCCTTCCACGGTGCGCCCGCGTGACAACGGGATGGCTGCGCGTGATAGTGACGCCCGCGCGAACCGCGCCCGGAGGCCAGCCCGTGGATTACGCCAGCAAGTACAAGTTCCTGACGGTCGCCGTTGACCGTGGTGTCGCGCTCGTCACGATCAACCGGCCCGAGGCCCTGAACGCGACGAACAACGTCCTTCATCGCGAACTCACCGAGATCTGGCCGGACATCGACCGCGACCCGGAGGTGAAGGTCGCCGTCATCACCGGCAGCGGCGACCGCGCCTTCTCGGCCGGCGGCGACATCGACGACCTGGCGGAGCGGGCGAACCTCCCGGCCGAGGAGCGCTTCGAGGCGATCGTCTCGCTCATGAAGGAGGCCGAACAGCTCGTCTACACGATCGTCAACTGTGACAAGGTCATCATCTCGGCGATCAATGGCGTCGCTGTGGGCGCCGGCCTCGCCGTGGCGATCATGGCCGATATCTCGATCATCGCCGACGACACACGCCTGACGGACGGCCACGTCCGTCTCGGGGTCGCGGCCGGGGACCACGCCTGTATCGTCTGGCCGTTGCTCTGCGGCATGGCGAAGGCGAAGTACTACCTCCTCACCAGCGACTTCATCGACGCCCGGGAGGCGGAGCGGATTGGACTCGTGAGCAAGTGCGTGCCGCGCGCGTCGCTGATGGAGGAGGCGCTCACCCTCGCCCACCGCCTGGCGGACGGCCCCCAGCCGGCCCTCCGCTTCACGAAGCGGGCCCTCAACCAGTGGATCCGGCTGGGCGGCGTGACCAGCTTCGACTACTCCCTCGCCCTCGAGATGCTCGGCTTCTTCGGCGCCGCCCCGGCCGAAAGCGTCGCCGCCATCAAGGAACGGTGGGCTCGGTCATAACGCCGCCGGCGAACGGCGCGGAGTCGTCGCCCCCTCGCCTCTCATCATCGAACTCAGTGACCCGGAAGTTCGTGTTCGTCGATCATCAACTCGATCGGACGGCCGGACACTACGACCGCTCTCGCGTGCCGGAAATCCCACGTCAGCAATGGCAGGCGCCGAGCGACAGCCATCGAAATGCTTACGGCGTCAGGCAAGTCAAGACCGAAGCCGGCGTATCGCTCGACGATCGCAAGGCCTTGGGCGTGCTCGAATTCGGTCGGCACGGCTAGCGTTAGTTCGCCTGCCTGAAGCGACCGTCCGAGCCGAACAGCTGCGAGGACCATGCCGCGACCGGTCAGCAGAAGCGCCGCCTCGGCGTAGACTGGCCACGGGACTACTCCGGCGGCGCCCAACTGCCTCAGGAGCCTGACGGCGAAACGATGACGTGCGCCTTCGCCAGCGTTCAGCGCGGAAACAATCGGTCCCGTATCGACTATCGCTCCAACTGGCGTCGTAGTATCTCCTCGACCTTAAGCGACAGGTCCGGGTCGTCATCAATGATCCCCGCAAACGAGATCGCGGTCTGACCGCGGCTGGCGCGTTCGGCGAGTACGGCCGAAAACGAGAGGTGGCGCTCGCCGGCCTCACGCGCGAGGTCGTCCACGAGCGGGCGAGGGAGCGTAACGGTCTTACGGACGGTGGCCATAACGGTATGATAGCAGGGGTATGAGGACGTCGCCAATACCCTCACGCGCGGTCACGGGCGAAGCAACCCAATACATCGAAGACACTGTCAGGCGTTGCCGACCGGAGCGCGGCCCGCTCGAAGGCCCGCCGGGCAGTCCGACTCTTGACGGAACTCCCTCTCCGGCCGTCGCCCGATCCGTCCCGCCGGTCCCCGTGCCACGATCCGGTGCATCACTCATATGGAGCGAGCCATGACAGGCTTGAAACAACGACTGGGCACCCTCCTTGCGGCCGCGGCCATCGCCTTGAGCCTCCTCGCCGTGGCCTGTGGCGACGACGACGCACCAGCCACCCCAACCTCTTCGGCAGCCACGCCCACAACGGCGGCGCCGACGGAAGCCGTGCGCACGCCCACCACGGCCCTCACGGCGACGCCACCCCCGACGAAGACGCCAATCCCCTCGCCGACCACAGCCGTACGCCGTATCGGCCGGCCCGAACTCGACCGCATCGCCGACCTCGTGCGTGCGGCCGACGTCGATGGGCTCGTCGCCCTCGTGAAGTACACAAAGCTGGCCTGCGTCACGAACGTGCAGGGATCCGGCGGCCCACCGGAGTGCACGATCGGTGAAGCCAGCGGCACGATCGTCGATGTCCTCCCCTTCGCGGGCTGCGAGGGCGGCTACACCCGTGCGCGCCAGATACGAGCCGCCATGGAGTCCCAGGTGCGAGACACGCAGCCAAAGCTCTACGCGGCCTATGCCCTCAAGGATCGAGGCACGGACGCCTTCCCGAAGGGCGTTAACGGCGTCCTCTTCGAGCTGGCCAGCATTGGCGGCAGCGGCCCCCTCGGCCTCCAGTTCGGCGTCGATGAAGAGGGCCGGATCATCAACCTCTGGCGCGGCTGTGGCGCCAGCCCGGCCCAGCTCCTCGAAGGCCAGGCCGGCTCACCCGTCTTCCTCCAGCCGTGAGCGAAGTTCCGAGTTCTGAGTTCTGAGTCCTGAGTGCGGGGCGCCCGGCTCTCGGCTCTCGGCTCTCGGCTCTCGGCTCTCGGCTCTCGGCTCTCGGCTCTCAGGAGTCCGTCTTCACCTTGCGGAAGGTCGCGAAGAGGGCCACATCGTAGGCGCTCTTCAATAGGCCGCAGGCGACGAACGGGGCGCCACCCCAGACGCCCAGGAGGGCACCCCCGACGGTCGGACCGGCGGTCGAAGAGAGGCTGCGGGTGAGGCCCGTGTAGGCAGCGGCAGCGGCACGCTCCTCCGGTTCGACGACGGACATGACAAGCGCCTGGCGGGGTGGCACGTCCATCTGCGAGAGCAATGAGCGGGCCATGAGGAAAGCGATCGCGATCCAGGCCGTCGGGGCGAAGGCCACACCGATGAGGAGGGCGTTCGAGGGCAAGTGGGTGAAGACCATCGTGTTGACGAGGCCGAAGCGCGTGGAGAGCTTCGACGAGGCGATGAAGGAGACCGCCTGGAGGAAGCTCGCCCCGAAGAAGAC
>JBJXGC010000267.1:0-7487 GCA_046154545.1 Dehalococcoidia bacterium
AGGAGGGCCTTGGTAGGGATACAACCCCAGTTCAGGCAGATGCCGCCCAGGGCCTCGCGCTCCACCAGCGCGGTCTTCATCCCAAGCTGGGCGGCCCGAATTGCGGCGACATACCCACCCGGGCCGCTGCCCACCACGATGACGTCGAACTGCTCTGCCATTGTTCACTCCTGGGAGAGTCACCGTCATTGTGCCCGACGACCGCGACACGCGCGTGCGCCGGGGGACATCGCGCATAGAATGCAGCGATGCAGGACGACGAAAAGTGGCTACGCATGAGCTTTGCGCTTGCCCAGCGTTCGCGCGCCCAGGGAGATCAACCATTCGGCGCCATCCTGGTGGGGCGCGACGGGCGGGTGTTGGGCGAAGCACTTAACACCCGCGACATCGAGCGAGATCTGAGCGGACACGCAGAAATGAATGTTGTGCGCCGGGCCGTGCTGGACTCATGGCCAGAGTTCCCCGGGGCAACGCTCTATGCAAGCACGGAGCCCTGCATGATGTGCGCAGGCCTCATCGCCTGGAGTCGCATTGGCCGCGTGGCGTTCGGCCTCAGTCAAGTGCGGCTCAACCAGATCCCTTCCTTGCGGCCCCCACGGTTCAGCGTGCCGACCGATATTCGCTCCCTTCTCCAGGGTGTTGAGCCGCCGGTCGAGGTGGTTGGGCCGCTACTGGAGTCGGAAGCTCTGGTCGTGCACGAGGGCTATTGGCAGTAATGTGGGCCGCGCCACCTGAAGCGGTGTCCGCCCGCCGCGAAGGCCGAAAGTGAGCGTTCCATAGCGCGCTATGGCTGCTTGCTCCGGACCACCCGGCCGATTTCTCCCCGTTCAATCGCCGCGAGGCCTGCGGCGATCCGTGCCCGGTACTCGTCGTTGTCCGTCAGTTTCCGAATGCGCGCCTCCACCTCAGGGGGGATCGGGGGTAGGGCTGGTTTCACCTTGTCCGGCATATCACTCGCCTCGCTTCCTTACTCCATTGTCGATAGCTCTGGCCGGGGCCGTCGATGCACTACACCAGCAGCCGGTAGGGCGATTCCAGCAGCCCCTTCACGGTCTGCACGAACTCGGCGGCCGGGGCGCCATCAAGCACCCGGTGGTCCCAGGTGAGGCTCAGCGTCATCTGCTGGCGCTTCACCGGGCGGTCGCCCTCCCAGGCGAGGCCGTCGTGGATCCGGCCAACGCCGAGGATGGCCACGTTGGGCGGGTTGATGATCGGCGTAAACAGGTCCACCCCGTACATACCGAGGGCGGTGACCGAAAACGTGCCTCCCGCGTAGTCGTCGGGGCCGAGGCTACCCTCGCGGGCGCCGGTGGCGAGGCGGCTGGATTCGGCCGCGATCTCCTTCAGGGTCATCCGGTCCGTGTCACGGAGCACCGGGACGACGAGCCCCTCGTCGATCGCCACGGCCATGCCCACATGGACCTCGGCAAGGAGCTGGATGCCGCCCTCGACCACCTGGGCATTAGCCCGCGGGTGCCTGCGCAACGCCTTGGCGACCGCCCGGATGACCAGGTCAGTGTAGGACGGCTTGACACCCTCGGCCGCCCACTCTTCGACCAGTTGCGTGCGGAGGCGGACCGCTTCGTCCATCCACACCTCCATCCCGAGCGTGAGCTGGGCCATCTCCTGGAGGCTCTGGTGCATCCGTTGGAAGATGACCTTCCGGACGCCTCTGAGTGGGATGGTCTCGCCCATGGCGGGGACGGCCATCGGTGGTTTCGGCGGCTCCGGCCGCGCGGCTGGCCGGGCGGTGGTGGGTGATGGTGGCGTGGCGGCCGCGGCTTCGACATCCTCTTTCGTGATGCGCCCGCCGGGTCCGCTACCCCGCACCGCCGAAAGCTCCACCCCCAGCTGTTCAGCGAGCTTCCGGGCGAGGGGCGAGGCCGGGCTGGCCTCGGCGGTGGAAACCGGCGCGCCGGCCGCCGCCGGTCGGTAGTTCGCAACGTCGTCTTCGGTTACGCGGCCGCCCGGGCCCGTCCCAGCGACCAGTGTTATGTCCACACCGCGCTCGCGCGCGACCCGTTTCGCGGCCGGTGAGGCGAGCACCTCCGCGGCCACTCGGGCCGTTGCCTTGATCGCTGCGGGCACTGCCGCACTGAGCGCCGCCGGTGGGCTGGCCGGTGTCCCCGCGCCTGCGGGCATCGCCTCCCCCGGTCCGAGGATGACGGCGACCAGCGCCCCGCACGCCAGCGTCGCGCCTTCCTCGGCCACCCGCCGGACCGTGCCCGCGCCCTCGGCCTCGATCTCCATCTCGATCTTCTCGGTCTCGAGGCGATAGATGACGTCGCCCGTGTTCACTTCCGCGCCATCAGGGACGAGCCATTCGGCGACCGTGCCCTCCTCCATCGTCATGCCTAGCTTTGGGATCAATACGTCAGTTGCCATGGCTCACCTCGATGGAGTTCATGCGGAAGCTGCCCCGCTCTGCGGCGAGGGTGAGTGCCCGGCCGATATCGACCACGTATGGGCCATCACGGGCGACTTGGAGCGTCGCGCGTTGACCCGGCTTGAGCACGCGCTCGCGCTCGCCGTCGAGCGCCAGCACCCCTGGTCCCTCGATGCCGATCGCCTCGCCGGCGGCGATCTGGTAGAAGTCGCGCACGGCCACCTCGCGGTAAAGGCCCGGGGCGATCGGCGCGAACACACCCGCGTCGCCACCAAACTGAAGCAGTAAACCGCTCTCGTCGCTGTCCTGCAGCGGGTGAAGCAGGCCACCGAGGGCCGAAATCCCGACGGCGGCCGGGTCGGCTCGCGTGAGCACCGCAAGTTTGAGCCGGGCCGGGTCCCAGATAGCACGCGAGCCAACGAAGATCTCGTTGATGAAGACGGCGTCGATGAGCGCGATGTCGTCCCGTTCGCCGTCGATCTGGGCGTGCACGAGTTTGGCCTGGTGGGACACCTCCGCGAGCGTCACGGCTCCCGCAGCCACCAGGCCCGCCGCCGCGCCAGCGACTGTCGCTTCCACCATCGAGGGGAAGACGTTGTTGGTGCCGGTCGAAATCGGCACGACCGGCACATCCTGCCAGCCGAGCGCGACGGCCCGGTTCGTGCCATCGCCGCCCAGTGTGATGACGACGGCACATCCGGCTTCTTTCATCTGGCGGGCGGCGCGGATGGTGTCGAGCGCGCTGGCGGTGTCGGGAGACTCGACGGCCGTGAACGTCGCCTCGTACCCGCCCTCGTCCGCGGCCTCCGAGACGATGCCGTAGCAGTCCGGCATATAGAGAAACCGGTCGGCGCCAGCCGCGAGGGCGCCCGCCAAGGCGCGGCGGACGATGTTCCGCTTCTCCTGGTTATCGAAGGTCGAGGCGCGCGCGACGATGCGGCGGATGTCTTTGCCCGAGGCGGGGTTTGCGATGATCCCGACCGGCCCCGCTGCCATCGATGCGCTAACCCGCCCGGCCCAGGATCCGGCGGACCTCGGCCGCGATCATGTTGGCGTTCGGGACATAGAGCTTCTCGAGGGCCGGCGTGAACGGCACCGGCGAGAAGGGCGCCCCCACCCGCCCGACTGGCGCGTCGAGGTAATCGAACGCGTCTTCCGCGATTTGCGACGCGATTTCCGCCCCGAGGCCACCGAAGCGGACCGCTTCGTGCACGACCACCGCGCGGTGGGTCTTCTTCACGGAAGCGATAATCGCCGGCATGTCCAACGGCTGGAGCGTGCGCGGGTCGATGACCTCGGCGTCGATGCCATCTGTTTTGAGCTGCTCGGCCGCGTCCATCGCCTCCAGGACCATCCGCCCGGTCGCCACGATGGTGAAGTTCGTGCCCTCCCGCACGACCCGCGCGACGCCGAGGGGCACCTCATACATCTCTTCCGGGACTTCGCCCGGCACGCCCAGCATGCGCTTATTGAGGACGACGAAGACCGGGTTGTCGTCCCGCACGGCAGCGATGATGAGCCCCTTCGCGTCATAGGCGGAGGCTGGCATCACCACCTTCAGCCCCGGCACGTGGCAGAGCCAGGCCTCGAGGCTCTGGGAGTGCTGGGCGGCGAGGTTGATCCCCGCTCCCGCCATCGTGCAAACGGTAACCGGCAGCTTCGCCTTGCCGCCGAACATGTACCGCATCTTCGCCATCTGGTTCACGATCTCGTCCATGCATTCGCCGAGGAAGTCCATGAACATGATGTCCACGATCGGGCGCAACCCGCAGGCCGCCGCGCCGACCCCGAGGCCGATGATCCCTTCCTCGGAGATAGGGGTGTCGATGACCCGCTTCTCGCCGAATTCCGCGAGAAGGCCGCGCGTGTAACCGAAGACACTGCCGTAGCCGGCGATGTCCTCCCCGGCGAGAAACACGTCCGGGTCAGCCCGGAGACACTGGCGCAGCGCCTCTGTGCAGGCCGCGATGTAGGGGATCGTGCGGGTAGCGGTCGCTGTCGCGCTGGTCATGTCGCTGCTCCTCAGGCTTTCACGTAGTAGACGTCGGTCAGGAGTTGGTCCGCTTCAGGGAAGGGACTGCCCTCCGCATAGGTGATTGCATCAGCCGCCTCCTGGCGGACGCGGTCATGGGTGGCCTGCAGTTCAGCCGCGGAGGCCACACCCATCTCCACCATCCGCCCTTCGAGCAGCTGGATAGGGTCGCGCTTACGCCACTCCAGGACCTCCTCATCCGTGCGGTAGGAGACGCCCATCCCACGGATGCCGACGTGGTCGTAAAACCGGTAGGTCTTGCACTCGAGCAGGGTCGGCCCCTCACCCCGCCGCGCCCGGGCGATCGCCTCGCCCGCCGCTTCGTAGACGGCGATGGCGTCCATCCCGTCGCAGGTCACGCCGGGCATGCCATAGCCGATTGCCCGGTCGGCCACATCCTTGATCGCCTGGTGTTTGGCCTGCGGCGTGAACTCGCCGTACCCGTTGTTCTCGCAGAGGAGGATGAGTGGCAGCTTCCAGGTCGCGGCCATGTTCGCCGCTTCATGGAAGGCCCCCTCGTTGCTCGCGCCATCGCCGAAGAACGCCACGGCGACGTTCCCGTTCGCCCTGTACTTATTGGCAAAGGCCGCCCCCATGGCGATTGGCGGGCCTGCTCCGACGATGCCATTCGCCCCGAGCATGCCGAGGTCCATATCGCTGATGTGCATGCTCCCGCCCTTGCCGCCGCAGTAGCCCGTCGCCTTCCCGAACAGTTCCGCATACATCTTCTTGAAGTCCCCACCCTTCGCCACCAGGTGGCCGTGGCCGCGGTGGGTGCTCGTGATCTGGTCTTCGTCCGTCAGATTACACATCACCCCGGCGGCCACAGCCTCTTCCCCGACGTAGAGGTGGAGCGCACCAGGGATCTTCGCGGTCTCCATCAGCTTGCCCGCCTCTTCCTCGAAGATGCGGATCCGGACCATCCGGTGATGGAGGTCGAATAGCTTGTCCTTTGCGATGTCCATGCGGCCTGCTCCTACTGCCCCGCGCCCCTGCCGGGCGTGCCCGGGCGAAGTGCGAAATGCTGGCCGACTGTACAGGAATCCGGATGCTTCTACAAAGCCATCGCCCCGGCGAATGGCTCTCCACCGGGAGCACAGGCATATTGGTGGCCGCGATACCATGGGCGGACGTACTCGCCCGTCCCGGGCGCGAAGGGAGGCTCCGTGGGCCGGATCAACATTGCCGAAATCAGGCGCCGCCAGATCGTCGATGCCGCCATCCGCGTCATGGCCGAAAAGGGCTGGAACGACACCTCCATCGACGAGATCACCCGCGAAGCCGGCGTCAGCCGCGGCCTCGTTTCCTACCACTTCCGCGACAAAGCCGACCTCCTCTCGAGCATGCTCGCCCGCTGCAGCGGCGCCGCCCAGGACGTCGTCACCGAGGCGATCGAAGCGACGCCCGACCCCGTCGAGCGGCTCCGCGTCACCATCCGCGCCAGCCTCAACCTCACCCGCGAAGACCCCGCCATCTACGACATCTTCCTCCACTTCATGGCCTCGGGCCGGAGCAACCCCGAGCTTGGCCAGCAGATCCGCGAGCTCTACAGCGGCTTCCGCCGGGGCACCGCCATCAGCATCGCCCACGGCCAACGCATCGGCCTCTTTCGCAACGACATCGACCCCGCCGCAGCCGCCGCCCGCCACATCGGCGCGATGACCGGCTTCGCCCTCCAGTGGCTCCTCGACCCCGGCGCCTTCCCGTTCGAAGACGCCGCCAGGCAGACCGAAGACATGCTTATCGATTACCTGGTCACGGGGCCGAAGAGCGGCTCCCCGGAGAACGACCCCGCGGCCGACAAAGACATGCTCACCGTCCGCTGACGCCCGAAGCGCGCGCCACACGCCGTACTCCGGGTGTGCACGCGAAAGCCGCGTTGCCGCTAAGATTGGCCGTCCAACCAACATTTCACGAGGAGGTCGGTCGAGATGGAACTGGGTCTCAAAGGCAAGAAGGTCATCGTCACCGGCGGCAGCCGCGGCCTGGGCAAGGCGATCGCGGAGTCGCTCGCGAAGGAGGGCGCGAAGGTCGCCATCTGCGCCCGCGACGCCAACGGCGTCTCTGCCGCCCTCGCCGACTTCAAGGCGAAGGGCCTCGACGTCACCGGCGAGGCCATGGCCGTCGGCGACACCGACGAGTACGAGAACTGGGTCAAGGCCACCGCCGAGCGCCTCGGCGGCCTCGACATCTTCGTCAGCAACACCAGCGCCGGCGGCGACGGCAGCCGCAAGGGCTGGAAGTCCCACTTCGAGGTCGACGTCATGGGTGCCGTCCGCGGCGTCGATGCCGCCCTCCCCTTCCTCGAAAAGGGCAAGACCCCGAACGTCCTCATCATCAACACGACCGCCGCCGTCGAGGCCTTCCCGCCGCCCCCGGCCACCGGCATGGGCGGCTACGGCCCGATGAAGGCCGCCCTCCTCAACTACGCCAACGCCGCCTCCCAGGCCCTCGCCGCCAAGGGCATCCGCGTCAACTCCATCTCCCCCGGCCCGACTTACTTCGAGGGCGGACCCTGGGCCATGGTCGAAAAGGCGATGCCCCCCTTCTTCGACATGATCAAGAAGGGCGAGCCCATGGGCCGCCTCGGCGCCGCCAGCGACGTCTCCAACGCCGCCACCTTCCTCGTCAGCGAGGCCGCCAGCTTCATCACCGGCGTCAACCTGGTCGTGGACGGCGGCTTCACCCGCCGCGTCGCCTTCTAGCGCCGCCCCTACCCGAAGCGCGAACTCGGCGCCCGGACTGCCCGGTAGTGGCGACCCACAGCGGTCGCGGGCTCCCGCACGCTGCCCCGGTCCCGGCCGCACACCGCCACCTGCGCCACGGGGATCCACGAAAAATTTGTGCGGTGGGCGTGCGGTGACCGCACGATCGCGTGCGGTGGACGGTGCGGAGAGGCCCTGCAGTGACGCGGTATACTGGGCGCATACGGAACGAATACACGGCCATCATCGAGAAGGACGGCGATTGGTACATCGCGCGCTGTCCCGAGGTGCCCGGCGCCAATGGCCAGGGCCGGACGATCGACGAAGTGAAGGAAGACCTGGCCGCGGCGATCGAACTGGTCCT
>JBJXGC010000277.1:0-5292 GCA_046154545.1 Dehalococcoidia bacterium
ACGATGAGCTGGACGGCGCGGCCGATGGTGGCGTTGGCGCGGTTGCCCTGGCCGAAGACGTTCATCTTCATGTTCATCCCGATCCGCTCACGGATCGGCCCGTTCACGATGATCACCGGCGTCGGAAAGTGGGTGGTTGCGAGGACGCCGTGGATGTTGAACTGCTCCGTCGTTATCGCCTCGACGGCGGCGATCACCACGGGGAGGTACTCCGGCTTGCACCCCGCCATGACGGCGTTGATCGCCGCCTTTTCGACCGTCACCGGCGCCATGTTCGGGGCGCAAACACCGATCACGGACTGGGCGTCGCGCTTCGTCCCGGCGAGCATGCGCATCACCCGCTCGGGGGTCGGCGGGACCACGGGGAGGCCGTCGGTCAGGCCCTGGTCGAACATGAACTCGAAGAGGTCGTCGCCCTCGCCCACGTGGATCCGGCGGGCGCGAAGGGGGCTGCCCTCGGCCTCGGCGGCGAGGCGCTCGGCGATCCCGGGCTCGACCGACTTCGAACCGCAGCCAGGCCGCATGTCGGGGAAAGCCGCCCAGGCCACGACCGGCGCCGGCTGGAGGGTCACGCCAATCAGGCGCTGGAAGAGGGCCTGCCAGTCGGCTTTGGCGAAACCGGCGAAGCGTTCGAGGACCTCGCCGCGCGGCCCGGCGAGGATGACAGTGGGGACGGTGTCGAGGTCGTAGTCGAACGACACCTTGAGCTTCGAATCGTCGAGCACGGGCATGCCCGAGGCGAGCCGCTTGCCGAAGAGGCCCGGCCCCTCGCTGTCCTGGGTGATGACCCAGGCGTCCATCGAGTCGCCGAAGGAGCGTCCGGCCTGGTCAATCAGGGGTGCGGAGAGGACACAGGTCGGGCAGTCCTCTTTGACGAACATCAAGAGGGTGTGGCGGCCGTTGGGAAATGCCCGTTCGGCGCCGTGCTGGTCGGTGAGGGAGAAGGCGCTGGCGAGTTCTTGGGTGGACATGCCCGCGAGTATACGCGGGAACCGGACACAATTCGGGGCACCCCGGCCAACATCGCCAGGGCTCAGTCCCGTTCCCGCTCGCGATTGATGTAGGCCCGGGCGATATGGAGCTGTTCGTAGGTCACCGCCTCGCCGAGTTCCTCCTTGATCGGCCCGACAGCGCCGACCGGGCCGTCGCCGGCGAGGCGCCGGATGCGTCCGAGGAGCTGCTCATCGACCCACTGGCTCACGTCATCGACCTCGCCGTGCTCGACAAGTTTGGCGATGTGGGTGGCGATCGTACTGGTCGTGAAACCGCGGGTGGCGGCGATCTCGGCGATGGTCTTGCCCTGGCGGAGGAGGTCCCAGGTGCCGCGGATGGTGTCGCCGATGGCCTTACCGTCCTTCGCGCGGAAGGGGAGCTCGGCGGGGCGCGGCCCCGCAGCACGGAACGGCTGGGGGCCGGTGCGGGCGGCCGGCGCCGCTGGCCGGGTCACGGCGAGGAAGGCTTCACCGTAGCGCTCGAACTTCACCTGGCCGACGCCGCTGACGCCGAGCATCTCGGCCTTCGTGCGGGGCGTCCGGCGGGCCATTTCGTGGAGGGTGGCGTCGCTGAAGATCGTGAAGGGGGGCACATTCGCCTCGTCCGCGAAGCGCCGTCGCACGGCCCGGAGCGCGTGGAAGAGGCGGTCTTCGCCTTCGTCGCCCACGCTCGCCGCAGAACGCGGCGGGGCCACACAGGGGCCGCAGTTCCCGCACGATTCCGGGGCGCCCGCCTCGCCGAAGTAGCCGAGGATGCGGCGGCGCAGGCAGGTCATCGATTCGGCGTAATGCTGCATGGCGTCGAGCTTCTTCAGCGCGTGTTCGCGGTGGGCCTCGATACTGGCGGTGTCGATCTCGCTTTCGCCGTTGGGGCGGGTCGCCCAGGCCTGGTACCCCTGCTTGCCCGCCAGGCCACAATCGACGAGCACCTGGAGGGCGGCGTTAAAGCCCGGCGTGTCGTCCTGGGCCATGAGTTCCCGGACGTGCGTCCGGTTTCCCTGGAAGTCGCACAGCTTGCGGTAGATCTCGAGCACCATCTCCGGTTCCGGGTGCGAGAGGTCGATGAAGAACTCGCGTAGCTGGCGGTCGCGGGCCGAGTAGTAGATGACGCACTCGGCCGGGCCGCCGTCGCGGCCGGCGCGGCCCGCCTCCTGGTAGTACGACTCCAACGACTCCGGCAGGTCGTGGTGGAGGACGAGGCGCACGTCCGGCTTGTCGATGCCCATCCCGAAGGCGTTGGTCGCGACGATGATCCGCAGGCTGTCGCGGGCGAACGCCTCCTGGATCCGCTTGCGGTCGGCGTCTTCCATGCCAGCGTGGTACCGGGCGCACTTGATCCGCTGGCGCTGGAGGAAGTCGGTCACCTCCTCGACCCGCTTCCGCGTGCCGCAATAAACAATGGCCGACTCTTCGCCGAGCGTCTTCAGCTTCGCCGCGATCCCCTCAGACTTCTCTTTCAAGTTCTTCACGTGGACGATGTCGAAACGCAAGTTCGGGCGATCGAACCCGGCGACGTGGACGACCGGGTCGGCGAGGTGGAGGCGCTCGACGATGTCGTCGCGGACGAGGGGGTCCGCGGTGGCCGTCAGGGCGACGATCGGTGGGCTGCCGAGCTTCGGGCGCACCTCCCCAAGTTCGCGGTAGCTCGGGCGGAAGTCGTGGCCCCACTGGGAGATGCAGTGCGCTTCGTCGATGGCGAGCAGCGCCACCCGGCAGCGCCGGAGCCCGGCCATGAAGCCGCCATCGCCGAACCGTTCAGGCGCCACATAGAGCAGCCGCAAGCGCTCCGAGGCAGCCTCGGCGAGGATGGCCAGCTGTTCTTCGCGCGAAATCGTCGAATTGATCGCCGCGGCCGCGACGCCGGACTGGCGGAGCGCGTCTACCTGGTCCTTCATGAGGGCGAGAAGGGGGGAGACGACGATCGTGATGCCGTGGTCGAACAACAGGGCGGGGACCTGGAAACAGACGCTCTTGCCGCCGCCAGTGGGCATCACGGCCAGGGTGTCGCGCCCGGCCAGGACGGCGGCCATGACCTCCGCCTGTCCCGAGCGGAACTCGCGGTAGCCGAACACCTCGGCGAGCTTCGCCCGGGCCGGCGCGAGCATCCGTGGGTCAGCGAGAGGGGGCGGGGCAGGCGGCGCGTCGGTGGCGGTGGTCACGCCCGCAGTTTAGAACATTTGAGCGCGGCGAGGAAAGCGAATCCCGCTGTGTTATCCTGAGGCCACACTGAGTGGCCCCATGACTGTCGTGCGCGCGCATATCACCCTTCCGGCCGAGCTCCTGGCCTGCATCGACGCGCTCGTCGGTGAGCGCGGCCGGAGCAAGTACATCGTTGAAGCGCTGGAAACGCGCGTCCGCCGCGATCGTCAACTGGCGACGCTGAAGGCGCTTGGCACGGCCCCTCCACGTACAGCCCCGGCAGCCTGGGACGGCCAGGACGCAGCCGAATGGGTGCACAACGAGCGCCGGAAGCTGAGTCAGCGGGAGTTGGACATCGAGGCACGCCACCCGACAGGCGGAATGTGTCGCTCCCAAAAACGCCAGATCCCGCGGGACACCAGCCCGGGACTCGCTTACCTATCGACGAGTTCCTGAACGTTCACCGCCGGAAGGTCTATTCGCCCGGAATCGGAGGCTCCCGTAACCGAGACAGTGATACCGCGGAGGAGCCCATAGAGAATTGCCGGCGCGTTGTACTTCATAAGTGCCGCGCGTACGGCCGGGGCCGACGCTTCAGCGCCCGCCGAGAAAAGTCCGGAGATGGTTGCGTCCACGTGCGCGTCTCCTTGGTCCACCCGGACCCGAATCCTGACACGATGACGGTCTGAAATCTCTGTGTCCTCGACGACTGGTTTGGAGACCCGCACTAAGAGTCCGCTAGCCGAATTCTCCGCGGCGGACGGTTCCGGCGCCCCCGAGACGAATCGGAACTCCTCCAGCCAATATCGATGCAGGACAAGAGGCGAGATGGCAACCTGTCGCAGCCTGAGGTGATCAATCGGCCGCACTATGCTGCCAGCGCGAGTTGCGCGTCGGGCGGCGCCGACGAGCGGTCTTTGGTTCGTGGGTGAGTGTTCGACTCGGTCGGGCGAGGCATTTGATTCTGCTGGTCGGGTACCAATTCGACGTACACTTTCGTGTCGAGCGCCATCGCCACGCCGACCAGCGTTTCGATGGTGAGGTTGCTGTAGCCCGCGAGGATTTGGCTGACGCGGGACGGTGACAGGCCAAGCCGACTAGCGAGTTCCTTCCTCGAAAGGCCCAGCTCAGCGAGCCGGCTGCTCAGCATGTCCGCGATCGTCAGCTTGACCAGTTCGGACTGATAGTCGACATCTTGTGCGAAGTGGTACTCAAGGCCGTATTCCTCGGTCATGTCACTGTCCTCCAAGTTCGGCACGGAGGGCGGCGAGTGCGTTACGTCCGCGCCCAAGTTCCGCTTCCGTTGTCCTGTCTTGCTTCTTTGAGAACGCCGTCAGGAGCGCGATCCGACCGTCGGCACGGGCCCAGAAGATGCGATGCCCGTACGTCTTGAACTCATTGAAGTCCTCGCCTTTCAATGGTCGGCAGCGCTCGGGGTTGTTGAAGGGCGGTCCGTTGTCGGCCGCGCGGTGCAAAAGAGCCACCATCTTCGCGCGCTCGCGCTGTTGCATGCCGTCCAGATACGTCCTGACGTCGTCTCGGCCCTGCGCCGATGCCAACGTTTGCATTAAATGCTTCTTCCCATGATAGAAGTCTGTGAGAGGCAACTTAAGCTATACCTAAACGATCTGCAACACGGCTAAGAAACCTAAGCATATGTTGGGCGCTCGCTTGCTGCCACGTTATCACAAGGACATGCCATTCAGTCGCCTGCTGGCCGGAGATTGGCCGCTCCAAAGTCTTTCCCCGGCCTTTCCCTGGGCATGACCGTTCCGGCGCCGTGAGGAGCCGCGCCCGTACACTCCGGCCATGATCTTCGGCCTTCCCATTCACCCCCTCGTCGTCCACGCCGTCGTCGTGTTCGTGCCGGTGCTGGCGCTCGCACTCCTCGTGCTCTCTGTCCGGTCGAGCTGGCGAGACCGCTACCGCTGGGCTGTCGCAGGCCTGGCCGTTGTCGCCGCGGTCGCCGCCTTCATCGCAAACCAGTCGGGCGAGGACCTGCAGTCCGACGTACGGCAACGCGGCACGGACGCCGGCCTCGCGGTGCGGTTCGGCGACCACCCCGACCAGGGTAGCAACGCCCAGCTGTTCACCATCGTCACCGCTGCCGTGGTCGTGGTCGCGGCTGCGTCCTCACGGGCGCCGGCCGCCGTGAAACGGT
>JBJXGC010000279.1:0-3600 GCA_046154545.1 Dehalococcoidia bacterium
TCTGCCACTCCTGACCGTTGACACGGCCCCACTGATTCACGAAGATCGTGACATGCGAAACGTGACGATCTCACTCAACGATGAAACCGCCCGCTGGGCGCGGATTAAGGCTGCCGAGGCCGACCAAAGCCTCTCGCGCTTCATATCGGGGCTCCTCGAGAAGGAGCGCTGCCATGGCGACGACTACATCGCCGCCATGAACGAGTTCTTCGCAATACAGCCCTGGCGGCTTCGGGACGATCCTAGCGAACGATACCCATCCCGGGACGAACTGTATGATCGACCTCGGATTCGTTGACACCAACGTACTGGTCTATAGCAAGGACGGTTCCGATCCTGCCAAGGCGGGACGCGCTCAAGAGTGGCTTCGCAGATTGTGGTTGCAGGGCAGCGGGAGAACGAGCGTCCAGGCGCTCAATGAGTTCTACAACGTGGCAAGTCGCAAGCTGACCGGGCAGATTTCGCTGTCCGAAGCCCGCGCCGCGGTGCTCACTTTTCGAGCATGGTCCCCCCAGGAACTGAACGTGGAACTCGCCCAGAAAGCCTGGGACCTCCAGGACCGCTTCAGCCTCTCCTGGTGGGACGCCCTTATCGTTGCGGCCGCCCAGGCCCAGGGCTGCGCTTATTTGATCACGGAGGACCTGCAGGCCGGGCAACGCTTCGACGGTGTGCTCGTGGTCAACCCCTTCGTGACCGAGCCTGCCGCCGTCCTCGGAGCTTAGCGCACGGCCGCCGCTGCCCGGTCCCGCTTCGCCACTTCCGCCCGCACCGCCGGGATGAGTTCGCGGCCGTAGTCGATCGCGTCGGGCAGCGGTTCGAAGCCGCGGATGAGGATCGTCGAGACGCCCGCGTCGTAGTAGCGCAGCATCGACTCGCAGACCTGGTCCGGCGTCCCCACTAGGGCCGTCGTGTTGCCCGAGGCGCCGACCGCCCGGGCGATCGCCGTCCAGAGACGGTCGTCGTGCACCTCACCGTCGTCCGCCAGGGCGAGCAGCCGCTGCGACCCCGCGTTTTCGGGGCTGTACTTCGGGATGACGCCGCCGCGCTTCGCCACGATCGTCTCTAGGTAGCCCCGGGCCTTCTCCCAGGCCGCCTCTTCGTTCGAAGCGATGATCGGACGGAAGGAGACGCTAAACCGGGGCCGCCGCGCGTGCTTCGACGCCTCCGTGCGGACCTCGTCCATCGTCGCCTGGACGCTGGCCACCGGTTCGCCCCAGACCGCGTAGACGTCGGCGTGCTTCGCCCCGACGGGCAGCGCGGGCCCGCTCATCCCCCCGAAGTAGACCGGGACATGCGGCTCCTGGAAGCAGCGCACCTCGGTCGTCGCGTTCTTCACGTGGTAGAACTCGCCCTCGTAGTCGAACGGCTTCTCCGAGGTCCACTCCAGCTTCATCACGTCGAGGTACTCGTCTGTCCGGCGGTAGCGCTCGTCGTGGCCGAGCCAGTCGCCGTCGCGCTGCATCTCGGCGTCGTTCCCGCCGGTGATGATGTGAATGGCGATCCGGCCCTGCGTGAACTGATCGAGCGTCGCCACTTTCCGGGCGGCGAGCGTCGGCGCGACAAAGCCCGGCCGGTGGGCGATCAGGAAATTGAGCGAATCCGTGTGCGCCGCCGCGTAGGAGGTCACGCTGAAGCTGTCCGCGCCCGCGCTCCCGTACCCGACGAGGACGCGGTCGAAGCCAGCCCGCTCGTGCGCCTGGGCGAACTCGCGCACGAAATCCCGGTCGACGTGGCCGCCGATCAGGTTCGCCGCCGCCCCGTCCAGCTCAGAGGCCGAGCGCGTCCCGATCATCCCGCAGAATTCGACTGGCATACGTGTCCTCGATTCGTCCGCGTCCGGTGGGGACGCGAAGCGTGGTGGCGTATTCTCGCATATCCGCCCACGACCAGCGGCGGCAGCATCACGAGCTTCCCCCGGGGCTGTGAGACCGGCGCTCCCCGAGTTGGTCAATGACGCCAGCCGTGCCTACCTGGACAGCGCCGGCCTGATCTAACCGCCCGGCTTCTGCGCGGTGAGAAACGCGTTGGCCGTGAAGTACTCCCCCTCGCCCCGTTCGACGAGCGGCCGGAGGTAGGCCACGAACTCGGCCTCTTCCTCCCCCGTGAGGGACTGGCGGATGGCGTCGCGCACGGTCGGGATCTTCGGGTTCCCGGCGCTGTTCAGGAACTGCTCCCAGGTCTGGTGGTACTGGGAGGGGAGTGAGCGCCGGAGGATGACCTCCAACTGCAGATGGATGTCGTCGAACCCGGCGTCCTCCGCCTGCGCCACGAGGTCACGTTCGTTGAAGTCCAGCATCGGGTCGCCCGGCGGCATCAGCCGCTCGTAGACCTCGCCGACCTTGCGCGCGAGGTGTTCGACCGGGCCCACGCGATAACCCCACAAGTTTCCTTCGCGCTCCCGGTCCGCGTTCATGGCGTTGACGGGCTCGAACAGCGAAAGCTGCCCGCCCGGTTTCAGGACCCGGAAGAAGGCCTTGAACGCCGCCGCCTTGTCCGCCACGTAGATAAGCACCGACCGTAGCGCGACCCCATCCGCGACCCCGTCGCCGATGCCCGCCAGCGTGGTCGCGTCAGCGTTATGAAATGCGCATCGGCTGGCAACGCCGGCCGCGGCCGCGACCGAGCGGGCAGCGTCCAGGAGCGGTTCGGAGAAGTCGCTGAACAGGACTGTCGATGCCGGCTCAGCCTCGAGGACGGCGAAGCCGATCATCCCGTCGCCACAGCCGACGTCGATCACGTGCGCGCCTGGCCGCAGACTGAGTCCAGCCACGACCTGGTCGCGGATCGGTCGCAGCGCCGTGAGCATGCGCTCTCGCGCCGCTTCGTCGCCGCCGAAGCGCGTCTCGAGCAGCCACTTCGACCAAACATCGTCGTGCCCGTCCTCAGCCATCAGCGGACCCCCAGGGCGGCCTTGCCAGCCATGAGCAGCGCCATGTCCTCCTGGGGGACATGGATGCGCGCGCAGAGCACGTCGCGATGGTGCCGTTCGAGCGGATTGTGGCGGCTCAGACCGGGGTTCCCGACGAGCTTCAGCGCCCCCTCCACGACGGCGATGGCGTTGTTGGCCGCGATCGTCTTCGACAGCGCCGAGGACACCGCCCCACGAATCGGGTAGCCATCCGCCTCGACCTCAACCGCGAGGCCGTGGATCAGCCGCTCGTTCGTGAAAAGCAGGCCCTCGATCTCGCCCACGGCCATCTGCATCCGGGGGAGGGTCGCCAGCGAGGCGCCGAGGTTCGTTGGTGTGCGGTCGTTCAGGTAGCGCACGAGCCAGTCGCGCGCCGCCCGCGCCACGCCGTTGTACACCGCAGCGATCACCAGGTTGTTGTAGGTCCCCGTCGCCGGGTCGGGCAGCGGCGGCCCCGCCGGCTTGATCTCGAGCGCCATCTCCTCCGGCAGCAGGACGCCGTCGAGGACGAGGTCGTGGCTGCCGGTGGCCCGCATCCCGAGGTGGTCCCAGGTCTCGACGAGGCTCAGTCCGGGGGCGTCCGCCGGTACGACGAAGTTCGCCTCCCGGGGAGTGCCCTCGTCCACCTGGACCGCGCAGAGGTAGTAGCTCAGCACCTGGCTCCCGGTCGCGTAGAGCTTCCGGCCGCTCAG
>JBJXGC010000298.1:0-7190 GCA_046154545.1 Dehalococcoidia bacterium
CGGGCAGCCTCCGCTCCGGCACGCAGGCGCTCAAACTGGCCCTGGACGGCGTCCGGGCGGGCTCCTTCCGGAACGCGCTCGTCATCGCCACGGACCACCGGCAGGGGCCGCCGGGCTCGGACATCGAGCGGGACGGCGGTGACGCAGCCGTCGCCCTGCTCGTCGGCGCCGCCGCTCCCGCGGTCGAGGTGACCGCCACCTACTCCGTCGTCAACGACATCCTCGATGTCTGGCGGGGCAGCGGTGAACGGCTGCTGCGGAGCACGCCCGAGGAGCACTTCCGCTACGAGGAGGGGTACCTCCACGCGATCAAAGCGGGTCTCGAAGGGCTCGGCGCGGTGGCGAAGCGCGGCGGTGGCGACTTCCAACGGGTGGCGCTCTACTCACCCGACAGTAGGCGGCGGGCCGAGGCTGTCCGCCGGCTGGGGCTCGACGCCGCGAGGGTCATCGAGTCGCCGGCTGGTGCCGGGAGTTCGGGGGTAGCGCACGCCCTTCTCCAGCTCGTGAGCGCCCTCGACGTGGCGGGCGCTGATGAGGAGATCCTCGTCCTCAACTACGGAGACGGCTGCGACGCCCTCGCGCTAAGGACAACCGCCGCGCTCGCCACCTCGCGCCACGGCCGCACCCCCCTTGCTTCGCAGCTCGCGCGGGCGGTCCCGATCGCCGACTACTACGACTTCCTCCGCTGGCGGGGCCTTGGCCCCGTCTCGCTCGACGGCGCCCGCACGGCCCCCGCACCGCACGCGGTCTACCGCGAACAGGACGAGGTCATTCGCCTGCACGGCATGCGTTGCAACGCCTGCGAGATGGTCCAATACCCGGCCCAGCGCGTCTGCGTGCGCTGCAAGGCGAAAGACAACAACACAACCGTCGCGATGGCGGACGGTGGCGCGACGCTCTTCTCGTATTCGCTGGACTACGTCGCGGCGACACCGGACGTGCCGCTGCTGCATGGTGTCGTCGATTTCGACATCGGCGGCCGCGCGATGATGATGGTCACCGACCGCGACCTCGAATCGGTGGCGATCGGGATGAAGCTCGACCTCACGTTCCGGAAGTTTCTCGAGGCCGATGGGGTGAGCGCCTATCTCTGGAAGGCCGCGCCCGCCCGTTAGACTGCATCACGACGCGCTCACCCGCGTGTAGGAGCCAGCAAGTGCCTGAAGAACTCGAAAGCAAGATCACCGACGAACACCGTGCCCAGGTCGGTCGCAAAGCGCCTCCGCGGAAGTTCATCATTA
Source organism: Dehalococcoidia bacterium (assembly GCA_046154545.1). Classification (GTDB taxonomy): domain Bacteria; phylum Chloroflexota; class Dehalococcoidia; order Tepidiformales; family Tepidiformaceae; genus JBJXGC01. The sequence goes on from JBJXGC010000298.1 coordinate 1,242, forward strand.
CCACTGCCGAGGCCGCCCGGATGCGCGCGGTCCTGCAGGATGCGGACCCGCGCTACGCGCCCGGGACGGGTGTCGCCCCGCCGTATTGCCTGGCTCTGCTCGACCCGGCCCGGACAGGCCTGGGTGTTCGCGTGCTCCCGGCCGGGATCCTCACCGCGCACGAATGGAACTTCATGCGCCCCCTCCCGATCGACGAGGAACTCCAGGCGGTCGCCCAGGTGACCGACCTCCGTGACCGGCTGGGCGGCCGTTACGGCTACAGCGTCCTCTCCACCACGCGGGTCGACTTCTTCGATTCGCTCGGGAACCTTCTCGCCACCTCCACAGCCGTGGGCACGCAGTTCGACCCGAACGCGCGCCGAGAGGAGTAACTCACGAGGGAACCGCGCCCGCCGGCCCCGGCACAGAGCCTGCAACGGCTTGGCTCACCCACCTCTGCAAGGCGGAGCCGACCGGGTGAGAGCCTACGGCTGGCGCGTTACGCGCTGCAGCTCAGCGCTCCAGGACGAGCCGTGTCACCGTTCGGCCGGCCAGCCAGTGCCCGAGCTCTTCGAGGAAGATGGCGTCGGCGCGGGCGTTGTTACCGGCCGAAGGCCAGGAGTCGTGCGGGCTGATGATGACGTTCGGCAGGTCCCAGAGGGGTGAGTCTGGCGGAAGGGGCTCCGTCTCGAAGACATCAAGGTAGGCGCCAGCGACCTTGCCCGAGCGGAGCGTCTCGATGAGGGCGGCCTCATCGAAGATCGCGCCACGAGAGACGTTAATGACGTGGGCGCCGGGTGGGAGGAGGGCGAGTTCAGCGGCCCCGACCATGTGGCGGGTGGCGGCCGTGAGCGGGATGGTGCTGACGAGCCAGTCCGTCCGCGGGAGCACTTCGCGGAGGCGTTCCGGCGGCAGCCATTCGTCCACGCCGTCGGCAATGCTGGCGGGCGTCCGGCGGACGCCGGCGACGCGCAGGCCGAGGGCGCGGGCGAAAGTGGCGACGTACTGGCCGATGGCGCCCAGGCCGAGGATGGTCATGGTCTGACCACGCAGGTCCGGGGGCGCCAGATGGCGGGCGAGTGGCTCCCAGGCGTGACGGGCCTGCGCTTCGCGCCAGCGGAGGAGGCCGCGGTGGAAGGCGAGCATCCCGGCGATGACCGAGAGGGCGATCGGCTCAGAGGTGACACCGGAGGAGTTGGAGACGCCAACGCCACGGTCCATGAAGCCCTGGACGAAGGGAGAATCGGTGCCCGCCCAGCCGATGTGCATCCAACTGAGCTTCGGGGCGTGCTGGAGGGCGGCGAGGAAGCGGCGGATGTCAGCTGTGGCGTTGTTCATGTCCACGGAGACAAAAGCGACCTCGACTTCGCCCACATCGCCGGGGGCGACATCGCCGCCGGTCGGCATGCGGACGAACTCCAGGGGTCCGCGTGTCGAGGCCGAGGAGAGGGCTACGAGTTCGGGGCCGTGAGCTTCGGCGAAGACCTGGGAAACGAAAACGACGGGCATGCGCGGGAGCGTAGCACAACACGCCCCCCGGTTGGGGGGCGTGTCTCGCACATCCTTCGAGGCGGGCCGAAGGGGCTCGCTGGTGCCCTACTGCGGGTCGATGTGGGCGGCCGCCTGGGCCTTCCCCTCGGCCACAGCCATGGGGTAGGTGTCGAGGGCCGAGAGCTTCTGGGCGAATAGGCCGCCGCCAATCATCTGGTTGTTCAGCTTCGACCAACCGGCATAGGTGTCGGCCGTGAGGTCGCGGATGAGGTGGAACATCCGCAGGCGATGTTCGCCCCGGACCTTCGAGCCGGTGCTCATGTACTTCTCGACGTACATGTGGGTGGCCTCGTTCTCGTAATCGCCGATTGAGGGGGCCGTGAGGATGAGGCCGCCGCCGATATCATGTACCCAGCCAGCCATCTCGCTGTAGTTCGTGACCCCATACGCGCGGGTGGCGTAGACGAACGAGTCGTCTGGGATGACCATACCGGCCGCGTTGGTCTTGGCGTGTGCCAGCGCCGCCTCCCAGCCGGCCCGGCACATACGGGCGTAGACGGCCATCGTGGCGAGCTTGTCGCGGATGTGCGAGGCCTCGGCGACGCCGTTCATCTCCGCGATCGAGTTCGCGACGCCGAGGAGGATCTCCGCCTGGTCGGCCTGGACTGCCGTCGAACGGGCCCGCTCCCAGACGCCGAGGGTCTCGCCCAGCTCACCGGAACGCTCGACTTCACCGTTGAGGAAGATGCGGTCGTTCGGCACGAAGACGTCTTCGAAGATGACGAGACTGTCGGGGATGCTCCGCTCCCGGCTGTAGGGGAAGTGGCGGGTGTCGTGGGCGCGCGGCGCCGTGGTCGTGCTCACCATCTTCACGCCGGGCGCGTTCGCGGGGACGGCACAGGCGATCGCGCTATCGCCTTCGTCCGGGCCCATGTGGCGAGAAGGGACGACGAAGAGTTCGTGGGCCACGGCCCCACCGACGACGTGCTGTTTGCCGCCGCTAATGACGACGCCGTCGGCCGTCCGGCTGACGACGCGCAGGCCGCCAAGGTCCGTCTGGGCGACGGCGATCCGGCGGTCGTTGTCGCGGACGCCATCAAGGAACCCCTCAAGGCGGACCTGGTAGGCAGGGTTGAGGCGTGCGAGGTCGCCCGCCACGCTGCGGAGGGCCATCGCCCCGGCCGTCGATGAGGCCGTCGGGTCGGCGACGAGCAGCATGTCCATCTGCTCCTGGAGCTGCTCGGTCGTGCTCGGCATGACGAACATCGGGTTGGCGGCGCCGGCCGCCGCGGAGTGGTAGCGGTCATAGGTGCGCGCCACCCAATCGACGGAGACGCTCATGAGCGGGTGGCTGGACGGGTCGCTGACGAGGGCGCCCTCCATGAACGACTTGCGGCCATCGCGCAGGGATTCGCGGTACTGGTTACCGGTGATCATCTATCCGTTCCTCTACTTTCTTGTCGCCGCGCCGCCGCGGGGGCCGGGCCACCGTGGCTCAGACCGGGGCGGCATCACGCACGCCGATGCCAACCGAGCGCCGGGCCAGCTCCTTGGCCCGCGTGAGGTCGTAATTGCGCATCGTGACCAGGCGCTGAGCGTAGGGGCCGCCGCCCGCCTGCTTGCCCGTCACCGACGACCAGCCGCCGTAGGCGTCGGCTGTTGTGTCGCGGATGTAGTGGTAGAGCTTGAGCCGGTCTTCGGTGCTCCAGCCGGGTGTCGCCATAATTCGGTCGAGGGCGGGCCGCAGCTCCGGGTTGTCGTAATCGGCCATCGTCGGCGCGTTGACGACGAGGGTGCCGGCGATGTCGTGGAGGATATCGACCATCTTGTCGTTCAGGTCGGAGTGGTAGTACTTGGTGGCGCTGATGTAGAGGCTCGAGGGGAGGAGGTTGCCGTCAGCGTTCGTCGTGGCGTTCGCCCAGGCGGCCTCGTGGCCGGCCTTACACATCGTCGCGAAGATCATCAGGGTGCTCATCTTGTCGTGGATGTGCGGCTCATTTTCGATGCCGGCAGCCTCGGCGCAGAGGGCGGCGAGGCCGACCAGGCGGTCTTCGCCCGTGCGCTCGTGGGTGCCGCCGCCGGCCCGCTCCCAGAGGCCAAGGGCGTAGGCCAGCGTCGCGGCGTGCTCAGTTTCGCCGTCGAGGAAGACGCGCTCGTTCGGCACGAACACGCGGTCGAAGACGATGAAGCCCTCGGGCGAGTTCGACTTCGAGCTGATCGGGAAGTGGCGCAGGTCCTCGCCGTGCGGGGCGTAGGTCGTGTTGATGATCGAGACGCCAGGCGCGTTCACCGGCACCGAGCAGGAGATCGCGTAGGCCTCTTCGCCCGGGCGCATCGCCTTCGTCGGGAAGACGACGAGCTCGTGCTCGATCGGCGACGCGCTGATGTGCATCTTGCAGCCGGTGATGAAGACCCCGTCGGCGTTGCGATCGACGACGTGGACGTACATGTCGGGGTCGTCCTGCTGGAGCGGGCGCAGGCGGCGGTTGCCCTTGGCGTCGGTCACGGCCTCGGCGCAGCGGAGGTCGTTCTTCCGCACGTAGTCGATGAAGTCGTAGATCCGCTGGCGGTACTCGGGCCGCGCCTTCGCCAGGTCCGGGGCGGCGGTGGCGAGGGCGAGGATGCTGACGGACGAGGTGCCAGCACACATGTCGGTGCCGCCCTTCAGCTTCTGGACCCGCTCCTCCTGCTCTTCCGAGGAGCGCGGGATGATGTAGATCGGGCTGTAGGCATCGGGGTCTGGCGTGTAGAAGCGGTCGTAGACCGCGGCCGCCGCATCGACGGCCGTCTTCAGCAACGGATGGGTGGCGGGGTCTTCGACCCGCTCACCTTCGATGAACAGGGCGCGGCCATCGATGAGCGATGCGCGGTACTGGTCGCCGGTTAACATTAGAGGACCTCCTGGTAGTTCGCGGGCTGGCGGCGCCCGGGCGGGGCCGCGTCGGTGACGGACACCGGCGGCCTCTGCCAGGCCGGGGATGGACCGCCGCTACAGGTGGGCAGCATAAGCCTGCCGTCGGCGGCATACAATCGCGGGAGCGAACCGGGTGAATACGCGGAGCCGCGCTGTGATGCCCGGCCCGCTACCGGACCGTGACGCTCGTGTACATCCCTTTGACGTAATGGTTCACGCTCCGCCCGCTGACCTCTTCAACCTCCTGGCAGGCGAGTTCGTAGGTCCCAGGTTCGAGTGTCGCCTCGGCTGTCTTAACTTCGCCGGGCTTGATGCCCCCGAGGTTGATCAGGGGCGTCCCGAACTTGTTCTGGCCGGCCTTTGCGCCATCGGGCAGGCGAGCGACGATGAGCTGATGCGTCGCGCCCTCTTCGCCTTCGCCATGGGCGGCGCCGTGGGCCATCTCATGTGTCACCACGAACCGCACCGTGCCAGCCGCCAGCGTGCGCGACGTGGGTTCCATCGCCCAGTTCGTCAGGTTCACCGTGACTTCCGAGGCGGGCGTGCTCGTCTCCTCTGGAGGGTCACCGCCGCCGCAGGCCCCGATCCCGGCCCCAACCCCAATGAGCACGGCAAAGCCGAGCACGGACATGGCGTTCGGGCGTCTCAACATCACTCGTTCCTCAACGGCCCATGGACTTCCTACCGAGACTATGACGGCGCTGGCCGGGCTGCAATCAGGACATCACCGCGGGGTTAAGCAAGCGATCGGCGGCGTTGAGTCATGACCCGGGCGACGCCCGGCCGGGACGGCCTCGACCAAGGGTTCGAACATCCGCAACCCCCGGCGTAAGCTCCAGTGATTCCACCCCCGGAGCCGCTCCCATGGCCGTTGACCCCCGCGAACACAGCCGAGTCCTCGTCGATGGTCCGGACCGCGCCGCCGCCCGGTCCTACTTCCACTCCATCGGCCTCACGAACGACGACCTGAAGAAGCCGCTGGTCATGGTCGCCCACGAGTGGATCGGGACGATGCCATGCAACTACAACCAGCGCGAACTCGCCCAGCACGTGATGGCCGGCGTCCGGGCGGCCGGCGGCACACCGATGGAGGTCAACACCGTCTCGATCAGCGACGGCATCTCCATGGGCACGGAGGGCATGAAGGCCTCGCTCATCAGCCGCGAGATCATCGCCGACAGCATCGAACTCTGCGGCGTCGGCTACTCCTTCGACGCGATGGTCGTGATTGTCGGCTGCGACAAGACGATCCCCGGGGGGGCGATGGCCCTCGCCCGCCTGAACCTCCCGGGCCTCATCCTCTACGGTGGCTCGATCGCGCCAGGCCGCTTCCGCGGCAAGGACGTGACCATCCAGGACGTCTTCGAGGGCGTCGGCCAACATGCCGCCGGGAAGATCACGGACGCCGACCTCGAAGAGCTCGAGAACGCCGCCTGCCCGGGCGCCGGCGCCTGTGGCGCCCAGTACACGGCGAACACCATGGCGACCGTCATGGAGTTCCTCGGCCTCGCCGCCATGGGCAGCGGCGGCCCCGGCGCCACGGACCCGCGCAAGGACAACATGGG
>JBJXGC010000299.1:0-6858 GCA_046154545.1 Dehalococcoidia bacterium
GGCTTTGACTGGCGGATGAAGTGGGTGAAGCTGGCGCCGCCGCGGCGGAGGGGTTCTCCCGAGCCGGCAGCGTTCACCTGCGCCCGTTGGGCGAAGTCACCGAGGTCGGCGCCGGCGCAGAAGGCGCGGCCCTCGGCGGCGAGGAGGATGGCGCCGATCGCTGGGTCCGCGTTCCAGCGGGCCATTTGGTCCTGGATCTCCTCGCCCATCTGGCTGGTCCAGGCGTTCAGCTTTTCGGGGCGGTTGAGGCGGATGACGCCCACCCGGCCACGGGTCTCGCTCAGGATCTGTTCGTAGGCCATGTCGCACCTCGTTGGCCGCGGTGGCGGCCGTGGGCGCAAGCCTGCCATCAACGTCGCGTCCTGGGAAGGGCCGGGCTGGCGTTGGATCGCCCTCGCGGCTTCTCGGCGGTAGGATCGGGGCGTGACAGACTCACGGGCCCTCTCATCTCTCCTGCCCGAGCTCCGCGGCGCCCGGCTTGTCCGCGGCGATGCGGCGACCACGGTGACGGCGATCGAGCATGACTCGCGCCGGGCCGGGCCGGGCACGTTGTTCATCGCCGTCCCGGGCTTCAACACGGATGGTCATAGCTATCTGCGGGCCGTGGCCGCCTCCGGGGCCGCGGCGGTGCTCGTCCAGGACGACCGGATGGAGGCCTGGGAGGGGTTGCCGGAGGGTCTGCCAGTCATCGCTGTCGGGGCCACTCGCCCCGCCATGGCCGCTGCGGCGGCCTGGTTTCAGGGCCACCCGGGCCGTGAGCTGACGGTCATCGGCATCACCGGGACGGATGGGAAGACGACGACCTCGCACCTGGCGACGAGCGTCCTCGAAGCGGGTGGGGCGGTAGTCGGGCGGCTGGGCACGGTCGATACCTATCTGCCCGGAGAGCATGGGAAGGTCACGAACCGGATGAGCACGCCGGAGGCGCCGGAGGTGCAGGCGCTCCTCCGCCAGATGGCAGATGCCGGTTGCGCGTACGCCATCGTCGAATCGACCAGCCACGGGCTGGCGTTGCACCGGCTCGACGGGGTGGAGTACGACGTGGCGGTGATGACGAACATCACGGGCGACCACCTGGACTTCCACAAGACCTTCGAAGCCTACCGGGATGCGAAGTCCGAGCTCTTCCGGGCGCTCGACAGGTCGTTCCGCAAGAGCATCGCGAAGACGGCGATCGTGAACGCGGACGACCCGTCGGCGGACTTCATGCTCGGCTGCACTGCCGCGGAGCCGATGCGCTTCGGCCTCGAAGCGGCAAACGCGGAGGTGCAGGCCCGCAACATCGACCTGCGGGCGGACGGCAGCAGCTTCGACCTGATCACCCCTTCTGGGGCAGCCAAGACGCAAATCCAGATGCCCGCCCTCTTCAACGTTTCGAACGCGCTGGCAGCGGCGGCGGTCGGCCTTGCCTGCGGGCTCGACCCGAGCGCCATCGCGCGGGGCCTCACGTCGGCACCTGGAGTGCCTGGCCGGATGGAGCGGATCGAGGCGGGCCAGCCGTTCGAGGTCATCGTGGACTACGCGCATACGGGCGAAGCGGTGCGCAAGGTGCTGGAGGTGCTGCGTGGGGTCTGCAAGGGCCGCCTGATGATCGTGGTCGGCGCCGCTGGGGAACGGGACCCGGGCCGGCGCTTCGGGGTTGGCCGGGCGGCGGCCGAGGGCGCGGACTTCGCGGTGTTCACGAATGAGGACCCGCGGAGCGAGGACCCGGCCCAGATCGTGCGGGAGATCGGGAAGCACGCGGAGGGCGCGGGCCGAGTCCCCGGCAAGGACTTCCTGGAGATCGAGGACCGGCGCGAGGCGATCCGCGAAGCGTTCCGGCGGGCGGGGCCGGGCGACATCGTGGTCGTGGCGGGCAAGGGCCACGAGCAGTCGATGGTCTACGCCAACCGGGAGCTGCCATGGGATGACCGGGACGTGGCCCGCGAGGAACTCGGCAGGCTGGGGTTCGTGAACGGAAGCTAGAGCCGCAGCCAGCGGCATGCCCCGAGTACAGGACAAGGAAAGGGCCCGCAAATGCGGGCCTTTTCGCTGGTTCAGGGGAGGTACGGAAGCTACGCGCTGCCGTCGATGCGGGTTGAGCTGCCACCCTCCCAGGCGAGGCCGGCGGCTGGCTTCGGTTCGAAGGCGGGACGGCGAGGGGTCTCGTCGATCGGCTTCGGCGGGGGCGGCGTGTCATCCTTGCGGAGGTCGGAGGGCGGCCAGGGCTCGTTCGGGTCGCTGTTGAGGAGGCGGGTGAGGGTCTCGCCGTCGAGCGTCTCGACTTCCATGAGGACGTTGGCCAGCTTATCGAGCAGCGGCCGGCGTTCGCGGAGGATGGTGCGGGCGCGCTCCTGGGCCTCTTCGATGAGGCGGCGGACTTCGTCGTCGATCTCCTCGGCGACCTTTTCGCTGTAGTTGCGCGTCTCGGAGATTTCGCGGCCGAGGAAGACGAGTTCCTCGCTGCGGCCGAACGTGCGGGGCCCGAGCTTCTGGCTCATGCCCCAGCGGGTGACCATGGCCCTTGCGATGCGCGTGACTTTGTCGATGTCGTCGGAGGGACCAGTGGAGGCCTCGCCGAAGATGAGTTCCTCAGCGGCATGGCCGCCGAGGGCGGCGCAGAGGCGCTCCTTGAACATGGTCGGCGTGTTGTAGTGCGACTCCTCGTCGGGGAGGAAGCGGGTGTAGCCGCCGGCCATGCCGCGGGAGACGATCGTCACCTTGTGGGGTGGGTCGTGGTGTTCGAGGAAGTGGGCGAGGACGGTGTGGCCACCTTCGTGGTAGGCCGTGACCCGCTTTTCCTTGGCGGTGATGAGGCGGCTCTTGCGTTCAGGACCGGCGATGACGCGGTCCACGGCCTCTTCGAACTCGCTCATCGTGATGACTTTCTTATTGCGGCGAGCGGCGAGGATGGCGGCTTCGTTCACGAGGTTCGCGAGGTCGGCGCCGCTGAAACCGGGAGTGGACTTCGCGAGGACGGGGACGCGGACGTCTTCGCCGACGGGCTTGCCCTTGGTGTGGACAGCGAGGATGGCTTCGCGGCCCTTCACGTCCGGGGCGTCGAGGACGACCTTGCGGTCGAAGCGGCCAGGGCGGAGAAGGGCGGGGTCGAGGATGTCAGGGCGGTTCGTGGCGGCGATGACGATGACGTTGGTACCGGTGTCGAAGCCGTCCATCTCCACGAGGATCTGATTGAGGGTCTGCTCGCGCTCGTCGTGAGAGCCACCGAGGCCGGCACCGCGCTGGCGGCCGACGGCGTCGATTTCATCGACGAAGACGATGCATGGGGCGTTCTTCTTGGCCTGGTCGAAGAGGTCGCGGACGCGGCTGGCGCCGACGCCCACGAACATTTCGACGAATTCGGAGCCGGAGATGCTGAAGAAGGGGACACCTGCTTCACCGGCGACGGCGCGGGAGAGGAGCGTCTTCCCGGTGCCCGGAGGGCCAACGAGGAGGACGCCCTTGGGGATGCGGGCGCCGAGGGCGGCGAACTTCTCGGGGTACTTGAGGAACTCGACGACTTCGGCGAGTTCTTCCTTGGCCTCGTCCACGCCGGCCACGTCCTGGAAGGTGACGGTGACCTTGCTGCCGGTGAAGAGCCGGGCGCGGCTCTTACCGAAGCTCATGGCCTGGGAGTTCGAGCCCTGGGCCTGGCGCATGATGAGCAGGAGGAAGAGGCCGAAGAGGAGGAAGGGCAGGAGGTTCAAGAGGAGGCCGAGCCAGGGGCCGAAGCCGCCACCAGACTTGAACTGGAGATCGACGCCCGGTTGCCCCTGGCCGGCGGATGCCAGCGGGACATCCTCGTCGAGGAGGATCTTGTCGATCTGGGTGTTGTTGCCAGTCTTGGAGCTGACGACCTTGGCCTTGCCGTTATCGCCCTTCTCGTAATACGTGGCAGTCAGGTTCTTGCCGCTCGCCTCGATCTTTTCGACGAGGCCAGCCTTCGCATCCTGGATGACCGTGCCGAACGCGACCTCCGGATGTTTGTCGCCACCTGAGAAGAAGGCGAAAACGATCGCGATGACCGCGACGAGGATCAGGAGGTAGATGAAACTGTTACGAAGCCAGCGGGAATACAATAGGTCACTCCGTAGCGGGGGGCCCGCAACCTGTCGGACGAGTATAGCAGATCGGATTGAGGTTCCGGCTCTCGGGGTAAGCCCGCTTAACAGATTTCTGTGGGACGCAATCTTCTGCCTCATCCTACCTTCGGCTATTGGCGGGCCAGTGGCCAGTGCGGAGCGCCACCTTCTGGTAGGATCCGGTGCCCGCGCGCGATGCGCGGCCATCAACTACCAGGGTCCAGGTGAGATATGAAGCTCGCATTCGTTGGCGGGACAGGCCCGGAAGGGCTCGGGCTCGCGATGCGTATGGCGGCCGCGGGACATGACATTGCGATCGGCTCGCGCTCGACGGAGCGTGGCGAAGAGGGGGCGGCGAAGGTCCGGGAGGCGGTGCCGAACGCCACGGCGACGGGTGGGGCGAACCATGAGGTCGTGGGAGACGCGGATGTCGTCTTCCTCACCTTCCCGTATTCAGGGCAGCAGGCCACGTTGGAGGCCCTCGGCGCCGCACTCGACGGCAAAGTGGTGTGCAACGTCGTGGCGCCGCTCGAATTCCAGCAGGGTGTCGGGGCCGTGGCCCTGAACGTGCCCGGGAACAGCGCCCTCCAGGAGTCGATCGCCCAGCTACCGAACGCCCGGGTCGTCTCCGCCTTCCAGAACATGAGCGCGGAGGAGCTGCAGGAGCTGGGGCACCCGATCGAGTGCGACGTGCTCGTCTGTGGCCGCGACGCCGAGGCGAAGCAGGTGGTCATCGGCCTGGCGAACCAGATCAAAGGGGTCCGTGGCATCGACGCGGGGGGGCCTTCTCAGAGCCGCTACGTCGAGATGCTGACGTCGCTCCTGATCAACCTCAACCGCAAACATAAGACGCAGTCGAGCATCAAGCTCGTCGGGCTTTAGGGGGTGGGTGCCCTCACCCCCCGGCCCCCTCACCCCGTGCGCGGGGCGAGGGGGAGCGGCGTGGCGCGAATCTCATCCTTCCTCCCGGCCCTCAAACCTCCGCTGGCGGCAGGGGCCGGGGCGGGCCTAATGGTGGTGACACAATGACCGGACTGCAGATATTCCCTGTCCCGGGACTCCCCGAGATTGTCCGCGGGGCCGACCTCCCGGCCATGATCATCGAGGCTGCGGCTGTTGCGGGGACGCCCCTGGCCGGCGGCGATGTCGTCGTCGTCACTTCGAAGATCGTCTCCAAGGCTGAGGGGCAGGTGATCGACCTCGCGACGGTCGAGGTGTCGCCCTTCGCCCGGCAGTACGCCGAAAAGTGGGAGAAGCCGCCCGAGATTATCGAGCTGGTGCTGCGCGAGGCCCGGCGGGTCGTGCGCCAGGTGGGGCCGGTGCTGATTACGGAGACGCACCATGGCTTCGTCTGCGCGAACAGTGGAGTGGACCAGTCGAGTTCGGGCGGGCACGGCCTGGCTGTCCTCCTCCCGGCCGACCCGGACGCCAGTGCTCGCGCCCTGCGGGAGGCGTTCAAGGCACGGGGACTCGACGTGGTGGTCATCATTTCGGATACGTTCGGGCGGCCGTGGCGCGAGGGCCAGACGGATATCGCGATCGGGATTGCGGGGATGAACCCGGTCTACAGCTACATCGGCCAGGTGGACCCGCACGGGCACGAGTTCCGCGTCCAGGCGATCTGTACGGCGGACGAACTGGCGGGGGCGGCCGAGCTGATGAAGGGGAACGTGAGCCGCATCCCGGTAGCGGTCATCCGTGGGCATGCCTGGGAGACTGACGAGGCGGCGACGATGAAACTCGTCCTCCGCGATAGTGAGCGGGACCTCTTCCGTTAGGCCGGCCGTTCCACACGTGCGATGCGGCCGCCGCGCACAAACTGCTCGTCGTCGAGTGTCACGAGGACGTCGTCCAGTTCAGCGGCGAAGGCCACGTAGATGGCGTCGCAGCCCCGCAGGGAAGCGGTGCGGGCGATCTCGGCGGCGCGCACCGCGAGTACAGGCGAGATCGCGTGGATCTCGAAGATGCCCAGGCGAAGGATGGTAGCGATGGTCGCCTCCGCGCGCGCAGGGTCCTGGTGGCTCCGGGTTATTGCCGATGAGACCTCGGCGAGAAGAATAGCGGGCGCCCGCAATCGGCCCCCGGCGTCCCGCACTCCCTCGTACCAGTCGCGGGCGCAGTCATGGTTCGGGTCGCCAGTGAGGAATAGGGCCACCGCTATGCTTGCGTCAGGGATGGGCATGGCTATCTCCGCTGCTCTGCGACTGCTTCGACCGCAGTCGGCCCAATCCAGCCCTCCGCGTTCAGGCGGGCCACTTCGTCGATGATCGCGAGCTCTTCTTCCAGGCTCAGGCGCGGCCGCGGCTCAGGCTGGCGGTCGACCGGCCGGAGCACCGCTACCGCTTCGCCGTCGATGGTGATGAGGTACTCCTCGCGGTCTTCCCGCACCGAACGCACGATCTGTGTGGTCCGGTCGCTCAACTCAGCCACGCCAACTCTCTGCATGGACGCACCCCCGTCGCTCCACCCTAGCGACCCGGCGGGAAACGCGTCAACGGCGTTGCGCGGAGACGGGGCGCAGGTACGCTTCGTCGGCCGCCTACCGCGAGCATCGACTGATGGAGGACCTGGCTTTGGGTGATGCTCAGATTGTCCGCGTGAAGCTCCTCCGCGAGGGCGCGCGCATGCCGTACCGGGCGACGGCGGCGGCCTCCGGGTACGACCTCTACGCCTCGCTGCCGGGCGGGCCGGTGCGGCTGAGCCAGCGGCCGGTGGTGATTCCGGCGGGGGTCGCGCTCGAGGTGCCGGCCGGCCTGGACGCCCAGATCCGGCCGCGGAGTGGGCTGACGACGAAGGG
>JBJXGC010000281.1:0-5557 GCA_046154545.1 Dehalococcoidia bacterium
CTGGCGCGGGCCGAGGCGCGGATCACCGTGAACAACCTGCTCGACCGCTTCGACCGCCTCACGCCCGGGGCCACACCGGGGGTACGTCAGGCGAGTTCGCCCATCGTCTATGGGTTTAAGACGCTGCCGCTCACCCTCGGCGGTTAGCCGCCCTGGCCAATGCTCCTCCAATGGGAGCGCTGGTACTCCGTCGTCTGGCCTCTGCTCCCGCGCACCCGCCGCAGCGGGAGGAGAGTATGGCCATTTTCCAGAGCACCCCGATGAAAAGACTGAGTTCCGGACGCCGCACTCCCTCGCCCGCCGCAGCGGGAGAGGGTCGGGGTGAGGGCGGCGACGGCCACGCGGAGCCCCACGGTGCCCCCGGCAGGCCCCCGAAGCACGGGCCTTCAGACCAGCGGGCCCCGGGGCCGAGGGCCGCTTACGCCGGCATACGTTGGAGCGGCACTAATCCTGTGGGAGGCTGATCGCGAAGCCCGCGATCTCTTCGGCGCGGAACTTCCCGCGCATCTTCGTCCCACCCGCGTCCCTGAACTGGACGACGAGGAGCAGCGACCGGCTGGCCATCGGTTCGGCAATCGTCTCGAACGTCCAGGCTGCGTCATTCGCACCATCGACGGTAATGACCGTCCCGTTTTTGAGCACAACGTTAACGCTCGGCAATGTAGAGACCTTCTTTGTCTGTGGGATTCGCGATATAGGTCATTCCATTTGGTGCTCCGCCCGGCGTCCTGTCAAGACACCCGCCGAGGGCGGCCGGAAGGCCGCCCAACCCACGCCACCCCGTGGCCCTGCCGAGTCCTCCTTCCCCCTTTGTACCTTTGATCCTTTGCGTCTCATCGATGTCGCGCCGCCCCTCCGCCTCCTGTCCCACGCCGCTTTCTGCTACCCTCCCGCCGTGGCGAAGGACGATGTCACCCTCGACGTAGGCGGCCGGCCGGTCGTCGTCACCAACCCCGGGAAGGTCTACTTCCCCGAGGCCGGCTATACGAAGCTCGACCTCGTCAACTACTTCCTCGCCGTCGGCGAAGGCGCCCTCGTGGGTATCCGTAACCGGCCCTGCGTGCTCAAGCGCTTCGTCAACGGCGCCGACAAGGAGCCCTTCTTCCAGAAGCGCGCGCCGGAAGGCCCCGAGTGGGTGACGACCGCCCACGTCTCGTTCCCCAGCGGGCGCTCGGCTGACCTCGCCGTCACGAACGAGGTGGCCGGCATCGCCTGGATGGCCAATCTCGGCTGCCTCGACCTCAACCCTTGGCCCGTCCGGGCGGACGATGTCGACCACCCGGACGAGCTCCGCGTCGATCTGGACCCGACCCCGGAGGCCGGCTTCGCCATGGTCAAGGAGGTCGCGCTGACCGTCCGCGAGGTCCTCGAAGAGCTCGGCTATCGCGGCTTCCCCAAGACCTCCGGCTCCCGAGGCATCCACATTAACGTCCGCATCGAACCGCACTGGGGCTTCACCGAGGTGCGCCATTGCGCCCTCGCCCTTGGCCGCGAAGTGGAGCGCCGCGTGCCCGCCCTCGCCACCACCGCCTGGTGGAAGGAGGAGCGCCACGGCGTCTTCCTCGACTACAACCAGAACGCCCGCGACCGCACCGTCGCCTCAGCCTATTCCGTGCGCCCGACGCCCGACGCCCGCGTCTCCTGCCCCATCACCTGGGAGGAGCTCCCCGCGGTCGAACTGGCCGACTTCACCATGGCCACCGTGCCCAGGCGCTACGCGGAGCTGGGCGACCCGGGCGCCGCCATCGACGAGGTCGCGTACTCGCTCGAACCGCTGGTGAACCTGGTCGCGAAACAGGCCGCCGCGGGCCAGGGCGAAGCCCCTCTGCCACCACACTATCCGAAGGCGGAGGGTGAGCCGCGAAGGGTGCAGCCCAGCAAGCGGAAGAAGGACTGAGGGGCGGCGGAGACCAGGAAGGAAACCAACAAGGCCGTTGACTCATTTGTTCTAATCTCCTACCGTGCCCGCTCATGGCATCGAAAGGGACGGACTACACGGAGCTTACCCAGCGGCTGGCGTTCGTAGACGACGGATTGGCCGCAAGGTCTGTGGGCGCGTGGACACGTGACAAGCTCGCGTTGATCGCGTACTACCTGCCCGCATTCGCTAAACTTTGTTCCGAGAAAGCCAACGGCTGGTACTACGTCGATGGGTTCGCCGATAACGGTGCGAATCGGATCGATGACTTTGGGCTCGCCAAAGGGTCGGCCTTGATCGGTCTCGCAACCGAGCCGGCGTGTAAGACCTCGATCCTCGTAGAGATGAACCCGGCCGACGCCAGGGTACTTGCACGGCGCGAAGCAGCCCTCGGCCTTGAAGCGACTGTCCTCATGGGCGACTGCAACCTCGTTCTACCGCCAGCTCTCAGGCGCCTTCCTGACCTTCGCCTGCCCGCATTTTGCGTGTTGGATCCGGAGGGACTGGAGTTGGACTGGACGACCGTTGTCGCGTGCAGGGACAACCGGTCGTGGAGCTATCCATACGAGTTGTTGATCTACTTCTCCACGCCGGGAACTACGCGTTCGGCGGCAGTCCAAGACGCCCGGTTCATTGCTTCGAACGAGGAACGCCTCAATCGGCTGTTCGGCGGGCCGGGTTGGAAGCCCATCGCCACGGCGATTCGAGCAGGCAATCTTCAGCCGGGCGAAGGCGGGCGGCAGATGCTCGCGTTGTATGCGAGCCAGCTCCGGGATCTGGGATACACGACAGTCCTCAGCCGCCCCGCTGTCCGCGAGCAGGGCAATCTCGTCTATCATATGGTGTTCGCGTCAGCCAATGCTGCCGGGAAATCGATCATGACGGACGCGTTTTCGCGGGCCTTCGCTACTCAACTGCCTCTACAGTTCTAGGCATCTCGTCCCAGGTCCGGCCGCACAACTCCCGGCCGGCGCGGCCCTTGCCCACTCGTCGCCCCCACGAGTCGAACGCGCCCCACTGCTTGAAGAAGAAGGGGACGTCTTGCTCCAGGCACTGGTCCCGGACCAGCTCAGCCCACTCCTGCTTCATCGGCCGAGCTCGCGGGCCGGATTCGCCGCCCGCGATCACCCAGGTGACGCTTCGGAGGTCGAGTTCCAACGGTCCGAGAAGCGGCTCACAGGAGAGGAACCGAATGGCGGCCGGGACCTCGCGGAGCGCGTCGATGCGGCACGTCCAGCGCTGATTCTCGACCGATGTACCCATCCAGACGTTGGCCGGCCATGGACCAAGCGCCGGAGCCATCGCGGCCGCCCGCTCGGGCCGCTTGGTCAGGAGTTGAAACTGGTGCCAATCCGCCCGCCGCATCGTATCGAAGACCGCGCGGATGAACGCATCCGGCACATCGGCGTGGAACAGGTCGCTCATGCTGTTGACGAAGATCAGCCGGGGCCGCTTCCAGGTCAGCGGCAGTTCAATCCGCTCCGGCCGAAGCTGAAGATCGAAGCCGCCTTCGTAGGGATGGCCCGGCACGCCTCGGAAGCGTTCGGCGAACGTCTCCGCATAGCAGTGCGCACAACCAGGGCTCACTTTCGTACAGCCGGTGACCGGATTCCAGGTGGCCTGGGTCCATTCGATCGTCGAGTGGTCGCTCATCGTCGCCCCTTCTCCATCGAACATACGTTCTACGGCGTCAACCCATGACGCATCCGGTCTCACGGCCTACGGTACCTGCCCGGTTGATACGGTCACGGCGCCCGCCCCTACCCGCGCTCACCGTCCCCGCTCAGCGTAGACTCCCGTCCTATCTCACCTCGGGGCAGCATATGCGCCAGGACCTCTCGATCGACTGGGCTGAGCACTACGCCCGCCACCTCGCCTCGCCCGAAGAAGCGGCTGCCGCTATCAACTCCGGCGACCACATCTGGATCGCGCCCCTTCACGCCTCACCGGTCGTTATCGCCGCCCTGGCCGCCCGCGCCGGGGAGCTGCACGATGTTGAGCTGCGCGGCCTCGGCGTGCCCGATGTGGGCGGCTTCATGTCACCGGAGGTGCAGCAGTCGATCCGCTACGCCGACCAGTTCGGGAGCGTTTACAGCCGCCCCTCGCTCGATGCCCGAGTCATCGACTACCACCCCCACTGGCTCGTCGGCGCCCACAAGGGGATCGACGCCGGCCGCGAGGAGGCCTGGCAGATCGACAAGGCGATGCTCACCTGTTCGCCGCCCAACGAGCAGGGCTACGTCTGCGTCGGCGGGAACGTCTGGGACAGCATCACGGCCGCTCGCCGCGCCCGCACCGTCATCGCCGCGATCAACCCGGAGGTCGTCGAGACCTACGGCGACACCTGGATGCACGCCTCCGAGATCGACTACTTCGTGCCCGATGACCGCCCCGTCTTCCCGCCTCTCCCGCCCGTCGTCTACGACCCCGAAGATGCCGGCATCGCCCACTACGTCGATACCCTCGTCAAGGACGGCGACACCATCCAGGTCGGCACCGGCTCGCACACCGCCGGGATGGTCGCGGCCGGGCTCCTGAAGGAGCGCCAGGAGCTCAGCTACTTCGGCGAACTCACCGTCGGCGGGCTGGTCCCGCTGGTCGCAGCCGGTGTCTTCACCGGGCGGACGAGTGTCCTCCACCCGGGCAAGTTCGTGGCCACGCTCGTCGGCAATTCCAACGAAGAACGCGCCACCATCCATCGCAACCGGGCCTTCGAGCTCTACGGGATCGAGTACGTCCTGAACCCCCTCAACATCGCCCGGACGGACAAACTCGTGGCCATCAACGGCGCCCTGACGGTCGACCTCAGCGGCCAGGTGGCCGCCTACACAATCGGCCCGCGCATCTACGCGGGCATGGGCGGCCACCTCGCCTTCGCGATGGGCGCATTCCTGGCCCCCCACGGGCGCTACGTCTGCATCCTGCCTTCGACCGCCCAGAAGGGGACGGTCTCGACGATCAGCGCCCAGTTCGTCCAGGGCCAGTTCGTCTCCGTGCCCCGGGAAGTGGCCGATACGGTCGTGACCGAGTACGGCATCGCCCGGCTCCTCGGCAAGACCGTGCGCCAGCGCGCCGAGGAGCTGATCAGCATCGCCCACCCGGACTTCCGGGCCGAACTGCGGAAGGAGTCGCAGCGGCTCTACTACCCGTGGTGGGTCAGGCAGGCATATCAGCCTCGGTGACCAGGAGCGGGATCGCCTCCCCCCGCCCGAACACCACCGCCCGGAAGTGGCGAAAGTCCCACGTAAACGCACGCGCTCCCCGCGCGCCGGTCATCGCCATCACGACCGCATCGGGAAGGTCGATGCCGAGGTCGCCGTAGCGTTCGAGGAGGTCGAGCGCGGACTGCAGCTCCGCCGGTGTCGGCGCGCTAAGCGCAAAGTCGCCGCGGGCAAGGGAGCGGCCAAGAGCGAGTGCTGCCCTTCCGGCCCCTCGCCGCCGGAGAAAGAGATCGACCTCAGTGAACACGGGCCAGGGAACCACGATCTCGCGGGCGTACAACTCAAGAGTCGCGACCGAGAACCGGTGTCGCGGACCCTCATCCTCGTTCCATGCGGAGATGAGGGGTCCGCTGTCGCAGACAATCATCCGTCGAACTTTCCCGCCCAGAACTCAGGCGTTGCCATGATCTCCTCCATC
>JBJXGC010000311.1:0-15032 GCA_046154545.1 Dehalococcoidia bacterium
ATCATCGCCCTGGCTCCCACCCTGGTCGTCGCCAACAAGGAGGAGAACCGCAAGGAAGACATCCTTGCCCTCCGCGACGCAGGGCTCGACGTAATGTTGACCGACCCGAACACCGTGGGCGAGGCCGTGTCGATGGTCCGGGACCTTGGCGAGCGCCTTGGCCAGGCAGCGAAGGCGGAGTCACTCGCCAAGGAGACCGAGGCCGCCGCCGCGGAGCCCGCCAGCGGCCCGCGCCCCCGCGTCTTCGTCGCCGTCTGGAAGGAGCCGTTGATGGGGCTCGGCCGCGACACCTATGGTCACGACCTCATCGGCGTTGCTGGCGCCGTGAACGTCCTCGGCAGCCGCCCCCGCTACCCTGAGCTCACGCGCGAAGAGCTCGCAAGCCTCCGTCCCGACCTGATCCTCCTCCCCGACGAGCCCTACCCGTTCGCTGCCGCCGACATCGAACTGTTCGCTCCCCTCGGGCCAACTAGCGTCATCGATGGCAAGCTGCTCTGGTGGTACGGACCGCGGATGCCGGCCGCTATCCGCGAGCTGCGGCGGCTCTTCGCCGCGGTTGGTAGCGAATGAAGCGGCTCGCGGCAGCAGCCCTGCTCACAGCCGGGGGCCTCGGCCTGAGCGCCCTCGGCACCCGCCGGCTCCGGACGGTCAGTGACCATGGACCGGGCGGAGACGGGCCACCGGGCGCGGTCGCCTCCCTCGACGGCGTCCGTGTGCATTACGTCGAAGAAGGTGAAGGAGCCGCCATCGTCCTGCTCCACGGCTTCGGCGCGAGCACCTTCAGCTGGCGTCACATCATCCCCCTCCTCGCCGCGAACCATCGCGTCATCGCCATGGATCTCCCCGGGTTCGGCTTCAGCGACCGGAACTCGTCCATCGTCCTGGGCCAGCAGCGCCAGGCGGAGCGCGTGGCCGCCCTCATGGCACACCTGGGCGTGGCCACCGCCACCGTCGTGGGGCACTCCATGGGCGGGGCCATCGCCCAACGGCTAGCCGTCACCTTCCCCGGCCGGGTGGATCGGCTCATCCTCCTCGCCTCGATGGACGCGAGCGCGCCCTCCCCGTGGCGAGGCCGGTCCGCGGTCATCCGGGGCGCTGGCGCCGCCGGGTTCGGCGCCATGATAAAGCTGCCATCCCTGGCGGCCTGGATGTCGAAGAGGTCCCTCGCCAGGATGGCCTGGGACCATCGCACCGTGACCGCCGACACGGCCCGCGGGTACGTGACGCCCCTCCTGCTACCCGGCACCGCGGCCTGCCTCGCCCGCATGGCCGCGGACACGGCCCATGAACCGGCCGCCGACCTCTCACGCCTCGCCGCGCCCACCCTCATCCTCAGCGGCGAAGCCGACCGCCTGGCGCCGCCAGCCTCAGGGCAGGCGATCGCGGGGAAGATCGCCCAGGCCCGGCACCTCACCGTCCAGCGGGCGGGCCACCTCCTCCTCGAGGAGCGACCCGAGGCCGTCGTCGAGGAGATCCTCGCCTTCCTCCACGAAGCGCCCGGCGCCGTCCCGTGATGCGAACCTGATGAGGAGTCGCGGCCCTCCGTGGCCGCGGGTGGCCGCACCCCGGCCGAGCTGTCCCACAAACTCCCGCCCGCCCAGGAATCGCGGCCCTCCGTGGCCGCGGGTGGCCGCACCCCGGCCGAGCTGTCCCCCAACGCCGCGGCGGCGTCCCCCGGCGGCCCATCGTATCGGTTCGCGGACCATGGCACCCCACCCGCGGCCACCGAGGGCCGCGACTCCTGGGAGCCGGCTAAGCTCCCGGCTCCCGCGCGTCGAAGGCCACCTCGCCCCGGCAGACCGTCACCTGGACCCGGAGGGCGGCGTCCAGGAGGACGATATCGGCGTCGAACCCCGGCACGAGCGCGCCTTTCCGTTGCCCCGCCCCCGCTACCCGTGCCGGGTTTGCGGCACAGAGGCGGAACGCTCCGGCCGGGTCGATCCCCAGGAAGGACACGGCGTTGCGAAAGTGCTGGTCCATCGTCGCCACGCTGCCGACGATCGTGCCATCCGCCCGCATCGCCTTGGCCCCCGACACTTCCACAGCCTGCCCACCGAAGGTGCCAGACGAAACGGCCGTGCCGGCGATGTGGAGGTTGTCGGTGACCACCACCATCCGTTGCGGCCCGAGCACGCGGTAGGCCATGCGCAACAGCTCCGGGGCCACGTGGGCGCCATCGCAGATCAGCTCGCAGGTCGCCGCGTCCTCGATCAGGGCCGCTACCGCCGGCCCCCCCTCGCGCTGATGGATGGGGCGCATCGCGTTGAAGAGGTGGGTGACATGCGTGATCCCCGCGGCGAAGCCGGCGGCCGCCTCGTCCGCCATCCCGTCGGTGTGGCCCATCGCCGCGATCGCCCCCGAACCGGTCACGGCGCCGACGAGTTCCAGGGCGCCGGGCAACTCGGGCGCCAGGGTCACCTGGCGGATGGCCCCGCCCGCCGCCCGCTGGTGGCGCTCAAACTCGGCCGGGTCGGGCGGGCGAAGCATCCGCGGGTGAAAGGCACCCATCCGCAGCGGGTTGATGAACGGCCCCTCGAGGTGGAAGCCTAATGGCTCCGCCCCACCGCCGCAGCCGATGGCCGGCGCCAGGCCCGCAAACACCGCCGTCGTCTCACTCGCATCGCGGCCAATGGTGCTCACCAGGAACGACGTAACGCCGTTCCTTGGCGCCCATGCAGCATATGCCCGCACCGCCTCAGCGTTGCTGCCAAAGAAAGAGTGGCCCCCGCCGCCATGGACGTGGACATCGATGAACCCCGGCCCCGCCTGGAGGCCTTCAGCCTCGACGACCGTGGCGGACGGCGCCTCAATGCCCCGCCCCACGGCCACAATCCGCGCCCCCTCGCAAAGGATCTCCATCCGCGCCGGGCCAGCAGCGAGCTGGACGGTCGCGCCCCGAATCAGCAGTTGTCCCGCCATCGGCCATCCTCAATGCCCCGCGCAGCTCCCGTCTCCCATACCCGCGGGTACCCACCTAATAGCTAACAGCTAACAGCTAGTTGCTAGCAGCTAGCAGCCCTACGGCTGCGTCCCATCCGTGGCGACGTGCGGGAGCAGCCGCTTGAACTTCTCCTGGCCGCCCCCGCCGTAGAAGCCGCTGGCGACGCTGTACGCCCCGCCAGTCGAGGCTCCCGTCAGCGGCTGGCCGATGACGCCCGTCGTCGCGAAGGTCCCGCCTGAGGACGTACCCCCCGCGTTCAACGCCCGGAAGGAGAGCTCCCAGCCGCTGGCCGATTGGGCCACCACCGTCACCACGACGGCCACGGCCGCCACGACTGCGCCGCTGGCTGCGACGAGTCGCCGCCGCCGCTGGTTGAAACGCCCGGGCGCCCGCGCCCGCGATTCGGTCGGGTTACGCATGGCGCTCACCTACTGCTTGATCACGAGGACGTTGAAGGTCGTACTGGCTGGGATAACGACGCCGTTGGTCGCGTAGATCACCCACTTGCCCGCCGAGCACTTCGGGTCGGTCGTGAGGCCGTCCGTGTCGTAGACCACGGCGAAGCCCGCCGGGCCGGACGAGGTGGTGATCCCGTTCAGGGTGACGATGAGGATGGCGGCCGAGTCACCGTTCGTGAGCGGGTTGTCGATGAAGGTGCCGGTGTTCGGCAGGGCGTTCACCTCGCAGCGGTTGGCCGCCGTGTGGACGAAGGCCGACCGGTTTCCGGAGACCTTGATGGCACCGTCGATGTTGATGCCGGTCGAGCCCTTGAACTCGCCCCCGGTGCCGTCCGCGGCGGAGGACTCACCCCGGATCGCCGGCCCCGCACCCGCATTGGTCGCGAGGATGGCGGGCGCCGGCGTGGCCGTGCTCGTTGTCAGCCGGCGGGCGATGAGGGCCGAGCCTGTACCCGTCGACGAGCTGCTCACGTCCATCACGGCGGCCGTCGCCGTCGCCTCAGCCGCCCCGGTGAAAGGCAGGGCGATGGGCGCCTTCTTCGCGTACAGCGCGTAGGGCGCGGCGGTTATCGGCTGGCGTGGCGAGAGCACCGTGTAAGTGCCCGTGGACGTCCCCGTCCGCACCCCGATCTCCAGCCAGCGCGCGTCGCCGTTGAAGGCCGTCGCCCCGAAGTCGAGGTCCACGGAGAACACACCGTTCGTCACCTGGACGTTGTCCTTCGTCACGACCGTCGATCCCACCACCTGGGCGCCGCCGGTGACGGCGTCATAGAGGATGAACTGGAGGTCATACTGGGCGTTCGCCGCCGCGTTGTTCTCGGTCAGGCGCCCCTGGTAGGTGAAGGCGTCGCTCGCGGCGGTCGCCGCCTGGTAGACCGGGGCGGGGCTGGCCGGTGGGCTGGCGCTCCCGAAGGCGGTCGCCACCGGGATCGCCAGCAGCAGCGCACCCCCGGCGACGATCGAGATCATGGTTCGTTTGTGGCGCATGGGGACACCTCCGTGTGATAGGACGCAAAACTGCACCCCCAGTATAGCGCGGATCTTCCCGTAACGCGTCAACACGCATTATCAATTAACAACCGGTGATCAGAGAGATTACCGCGTTGACCCTTTCCGGGCGCAACGGTACGTTCGGGAAGCCCCCCAGGGGCGCCTTTATGTGTACAGGGAACGCGCGCGATGGCAGACGAGGACGTCGTCCAGGGACTGGTGGACGACGCCCGCACCCTCATTTCGGATGGGGAGTGGGCGAAGGCCGTTGCGCTTGTCACCAGCCTCCACCCCGCTGACCTCGTCGATCTCGTCCTCGCCCTCGACGATCGCGACCGCCAGGAATTAATCCGGCACCTCCCCACCGACATCACCGGCCAGCTCTTCGAATACGTCGAAGACGATGAGATCCGGGGCCTCATCGAGGCCGTCGGCCTCGGCGAACTCCCCGCCGTCCTCGAAGAGACCCCCGATGACGTTGCTGCCGACGTCATCCAGCAGCTCGAGCCGGGCGAGCGCGCAGAGGCCCTCGCCGCCCTCGACCGCGAAGAAGTCACCGACCTCATGCAGTACGAGGACGAATCCGCCGGCGGCATCATGACCACCGGCTTCGTCCAGCTCAACCAGCAGCTCACCGTCGCCCAGGCCCTCGACTACCTTCGCCAGCTCCGGCCGTCATCCGACAAGGCCTACTACCTGTACATCACCGACCAGGAACGCCGTCTCCAGGGCGTCGTCAGCATCCGGGACCTCGTGGTCGCGCCGCCGCAGACCCGCCTTGCCGAGATCACCCAGCACGACGTCCACGCCGTCTCGACCAGCACCGACCAGGAAGAGGTGGCGCGCCTCCTTCAGCGTTACAACCTGCTTGCCGTCCCTGTCGTCGATGAAGAGGGCCGCCTCGAGGGCGTAACCACCGCCGACGACCTCATCGACGTCCTCCAGGAAGAAGCGACCGAGGACATGTACCGGATGGTCGGCCTCGACGAGGAGGAGACGCGGCTTACTCCCCTCCGCCAGACGATCAGGTTGCGCCTGCCCTGGCTGGTCGTGAACCTCGCCACCGCCTTCGTCAGCACCATCGTCCTCCTCGTCTTCCAGGGCACCGTGGAACGGGCGGCCGTGCTCCTCGCCTTCGTCCCCGCCATCGCCAACCAGGCAGGCGTCACCGGCACGCAGACGGCGACGATCACCGTCCGCTCGATCGCCCTCGGCGAAGCCCGTTCGCCGCTCGCCCGCGCGCTCTCGCGGGAGTGGGCCGTGGGCATGATCAACGGGCTGACGGTCGGACTGTTGCTCGCCACCGTAGCGCTCGTCTTCGAACGGAACCTCACCCTCAGCATCATCCTGCTGGTGGCGATGGCCTCTGCCAGCGCGGCCGCCGGCCCGATTGGCCAGACCGTGCCACTGGTCCTCCGCCTCCTCCGCGCTGACCCCGCGCTCTCGTCCAGCATCTTCGTGACCATGTTCACGGACGGGATCAGCTACTTCCTGGCGTTGTCGCTCGCCACCCTGCTCATCACGCAGCTCGAATAGGACGGCGCGATCAATCGGGGAGAGGGCGGAATTGGGGCGAACGAAGGGATTTGAACCCTCGATCTCCTGGGCCACAACCAGGCGCTTTAACCACTAAGCTACGCCCGCCACGCGACAGAGGAGCGATCGTAGCAAAACCACCGCCAACGCGCGATGGCCGGGCCGCGCCCAACCGCTTATCCCGGCCTAATACGTCGAGACGTTTATCTCTTCCATCTTCCCGGTGACCATGAAGATCACCCGCTCGCAGATGTTCGTGCAACGGTCGGCGATCCGCTCGAGGTTGTGCGATGTCCAGAGCATGTACGTGTTGCGCTGGATGCTTGAGGCGTCCGCCACCATCGCCGCCGTGCAGTCGTCATAGACGCTGTCCTGGAGACGATCGACTTCGTCGTCGGCCTCAGAGACCTGGCGGGCCAGCGCGATATCGGCCTCGGTGTACGCCTTCAGCGTGTTTCGCAACATGGCGATGGCCCGGTCCGCCATCGCCGGGATATAGCCGAGGCGGCGCGGCAGAGGCTCTTCGCCCAGGAGCAGGTTGATCCGGGCGATCCCCTCGGCGTGGTCAGCCATACGCTCGAGGTCGGTAATGATGAAGAGCATGCTCACGAGATTGCGGAGGTCCCCCGCCATCGGCTGCTGCGTGCCCATGACGAGCACGCACTTCTCTTCGATCTCGAAGCGCTTGGCGTTAATCCGCCTGTCGTCGTCGATCAGCATCTGCGACCAGCGCCGGTCGCCGTCTCGCAGCGCCTCCATCGAATCGAGGATCGCTTTCTCCGTCATCGACCCGAGGACAAGCACCGCATCCTGGAGGTCGACCAGCTCCCTGTGGAACAGTTCGCGTGCCATGTCGCCTCCTCGCCGGGTCTATCCGAACCGGCCGCTGATGTAGTCCTCTGTGCGCTTGTCCTTCGGGTTCGTAAAGATGTCATCCGTCCGGCCGTACTCGACAAGCTGCCCGCTGACTCGCTCATCGGTCAGCATGAACGCGGTGTAATCCGAAACCCGGGCCGCCTGCTGCATATTATGCGTCACGATGATGATCGTGTAGTCCTTGACGAGTTCTCGCATCAGGTCTTCGATCTTGAGCGTGGCTATCGGGTCGAGGGCTGAGCAGGGCTCGTCCATGAGGATGACGTCCGGCTCGTTCGCCATCGCCCGGGCGATGCAGAGCCGTTGCTGCTGGCCACCGGACAGGGCCAGGCCGCTCTTATTGAGGTCTGACTTCACCTCGTCCCAGAGGGCGGCGTTCTTCAGGCAGCGTTCGACGAGTTCGGTCATGTTCCCCTTGAACCCGTTCACCCGGGCGCCGAAGGCGACGTTGTCCTTGATCGACTTCGGGAAAGGGTTCGGCTTCTGGAAGACCATCCCGATGCGCCGCCGGACTTCCACCGGGTCGACCCCGGGGCTGTAGATGTCCACCCCGTGGTAGCGGACGCTCCCCTCCACGCGGACGTTGGGGATGAGGTCGTTCATGCGGTTCACGCAGCGGAGCAACGTGCTCTTCCCACAGCCCGAAGGGCCGATGAGGGCCGTCACCTTGTTCCGGGGGAACGAGATGCCCACGCCGGTCAGCGCCTGCTTGGCCCCATACCAGAGGCTCAGGTCAGAGACCGTGACAGCGATCTCCTCCGGCGGGACCGCGATTGTCCCGACCCCGCGGACGGCTTCCGGTGGGCGCGCCTCACTCGGCTCGGAGGGGCGATGACGCGCGTCGGCGGGCCTCAAGTCGATACTCGTTGTCATTTCGGGCTCCTCGTTCACTTGCGGCGGAATCGTTCGCGGATGAGCACCGCGACGACGTTGAGACTGAGGACGGCGATCATGAGGACCATGATCCCGGCGGCGGCGTTCTCCCGGAACGCCTCCTGTGGCCGGGTTGTCCAGTTGTAGATCTGGATGGGGACAGTCGTGAAGCTCTCGTTCGGGCTCTTGTTGTCGAAGGCGATGAAGGCGAAGGCACCGATCATGATCAGGGCAGCGGTCTCCCCCGCCGCCCGGGCGATTGCCAGGATCGTCCCCGTCATGATCCCGGGGAGCGCGCCGGGCAGGGTGTGGTACCAGACCGTCTGCCATCGGGTGGCGCCCAGGGCGAGAGAGCCGTCGCGGATGCTCGGCGGGACCTGGCGGAGTGCCTCCACCGAAGCGACGATCGTCATCGGCAGGATCATCAGGGCCAGCGTCAGGGCGCCCGCGAGGATCGTCGGTCCGAGACCCAGGAACCTGACGAAGACAGCCAGCCCGAGGATGCCGTAGATAATGCTCGGCACCCCGGCCAGGTTGGCGATGTTGAGCGAGATGATCGTCCGCAGCCGGTTCTTGGGTGCGAACTCCTCCATGAAGATCGCCGTGCCGATGGCCACGGGGATCGCCATCGCCATCGTCAGGCCCATCACCCAGGCCGTGCCAAGGATCGATGAACGGAGCCCCGCCTGGTCAGCGAACCGCGAGGGATAGCTGGTCACGAAGTCCCATGAGACCCGGCCGCCACCAACCCGGATCACGTCGAAGCCCAGGAAGACGAGCGCGCCCACGCCCACGATCGTCGTGCCAAGAAGGATGTACCGCGAAGCCCGCGAGAGCGCCTGCCGCCGGGCGACGTCGCCGCTCGCCCGTAGCGAGCCCTGGGCCTCGGCCTGTTCGAGCAGGGCCATCAGTCGTACGCCTCCCGGAAGCGGTTGATGATCATCTGGGCGAGCACGTTCACCATGAAGGTGAACACGAACAGGGTGCTGGCAACGGCGAAGAGCGAGTTGTAGTCCACCGTGCCGCGGGCGGCGTCGCCAAGGCCCACCTGGAGCATGAACCCGGTCATCGTCTGGATCCCGGCCAGCGGGTCCAACGTCAGGTTGGGAGTGGAACCGGCGGCGATGGCGACGATCATGGTCTCGCCGATGACCCGCGCGACGGCCAGGAGGATGGCAGCGATGATGCCCGAGAGCGCCGCCGGGAAGACGACGCGGATGGCCACTTCCAGGCGCGTCGCGCCGAGCCCATAGGCAGCTTCCCTCAGGTCGCGTGGCACACTCGTCATCGCGTCCTCAGAGACCGAAGCGATGGTCGGCAAGATCATAACCGCCATCACGATGCTGGCGCTTAACGCGTTGAAGATCGGTACGTTATCCGTCCCGAACAACGGCCGGAGCACATCTTCCGTGATGAAGGTCAGCGCGAAGAACGCATAGACCACCGTCGGCACGCCGGCGAGCGATTCGAGGACCGGTTTGAGGATCCGCCGCGTGCGTGGATGTGCGTACTCGCTCAGGTAGATGGCTGCCCCGAGGCCGAGGGGCAGCGCCATCACCAGCGTCCACACAAGCACGTTGAGGGTGCCCACCACGAGCTCCCAGATGCCGTACGACTCCGACCCCGGGATCAGTGGTTGCCAGCGGGTGTGAAGGAAGAAGTCGGTGAGCGGGATCTCCTGGAAGAAGCTCACCGTCTCGCTAAAGAGGG
Source organism: Dehalococcoidia bacterium (assembly GCA_046154545.1). Lineage (GTDB taxonomy): Bacteria > Chloroflexota > Dehalococcoidia > Tepidiformales > Tepidiformaceae > JBJXGC01. The sequence continues at coordinate 9,385 of JBJXGC010000311.1, forward strand.
TGACGACGATGAGGATGGTCGTGACCAGGGAGATGAGGCCGCAGCCCCAGAGCGAGAGGACGATGAGCCGCTCCGCCGGGTTCTTACGCCAGCTCTTGCTGAGCGCCCGGGCGAGCTCCTCGGGGGAGCCGGAGGCCGGCGACAGCGCCATCTCTGAGTCCCCTTTCCTCCGCCTCGCGGAATCCTCGGCTCGTGATTTCGCCCGGGCGAAGGCTCGGCCTCGGATGTTAACAAACCGTTAAGAAGGAGGGACGGGCCTGCCGGTCCGTCCCTCCTTCCGTTGGCAGGCTCGCCGTTACTTCGGCAGGAACGCCGCTATCTTGTCCTGCTGCGTCTTCGTGAGGGCCTCCGGCAGGGTCACATAGCCAACCTCTTTCACAAGCTTCGCCATGTTGTCCAGGTAGAACTTGGTGAAGCCAAGCACCTCGGGCCGCTCCTTGAGGAGCGATTCCCGCGTGTAGATGTAGAGGGGCCGGCTAAGTGGCACATAGGTCCCGTTCAGCGCCGCATCAAAAGACGGTGCGACGCATCCCTTGCCGCCATCGATAGAGACCGCCGTCAGCTTCTTGCCCGCCTCCTGGAAGTGGGCGAAGCCGAAGTAGCCGATAGCGTTCTTGTCACCCTCGACGCCACGGACGAGGACGTTGTCGTCCTCCGAGGCCGTGCCGTCTGAGCGGTGCTTCGACTCCTTATCGACCGCCGTGATGGCGGCCTCGACAAAGTAGGTGAAGGTCCCTGAGTCCGGGCCCGGGTAGTAGAATTTGATGTTCTCCGCCGGCCAGGCCGGGTTGACGTCGCTCCACTTCGTCGCCCCGCCCGACTTATAGACGGCGTTGAGTTGCTTCGTCGTCATGCACTGGGCCCAGGTGTTCTGGGGGTGAACCACGATCGTCAGGGCGTCGATCCCGACCTGGAGTTCGACCACATCGGTGATCTTGGCCGCCGTGCAGGCGTCCTTCTCTTTCTGGTTGATGGCGCGCGAGGCGTCCGAGATCTGGATCTCACCGCGGCAGAACTTCTCGAAGCCCCCGCCGGTGCCGGAGAAGGCCACATTCGCCTTCACGTTCTTGGCGACTTTGGAGAACTCCTCCGCCACCGCCTCGGAGATGGGGAACACCGTGGACGAGCCATCGATGCGTACTTCCCCGCTCAGTTTCGCGTAGTCGATACCCGGCTTCGCCGTTGGGCTTGCCGCCGTAGTTGCTGCTGTGGTTGCGGCCGAGGTGGCCGCGGGCGTTGTGTCGTCGTCGTCGCCGCCACAGGCCGCGAGGGTCGCCGCGAGCGCGATCAGCGCCGCGGCTGCGATCAGCATTCGCCGTCCAGTAGTGGGAATTCTCATGGGTCGGGTTCTACTCCTCAGGGTTTCGGCTGAGCGGCATCCTCTCCACTTGCCATTAATGATGCATTAACGCCGGCGGGCACCAACGGCCACCTGGCCCCACTTCTCCGTCCGCCCGGTCCGCCAAACGCTCCCCGGCCGAGGCTCGGCCTGCTCGCTCCCCGGCCCACGCGTTTTACATGGCCGTTGCCCACGGACCACGGGGGCGTTACAGGCTCCCCGCACACTGAGTTACGAGCGGCGGCGAAAATCCAACGGCCAGTCCCGCCGGCTCCCCCTTTGTGGCGAGGGCGGCGATGCTTGCCACCCGGGAATTCCCGGGTAGCAGCGATGGTGCCCTCGGCGCATACTGGATCCCACGCAGCACGTCGGCCGGCCCGGAGACTTTATGGCGACCAAAATCCTCGTCGTTGATGACGAACAGAACATCCGTGACCTTGCCTCGCTCTACCTCTCGAAGGAGGGCTTCACCGTCGAGACGGCCGAGAACGGCCGCGTCGCCGTCGAGCGGTTCGCGCTCATCCAACCGGCACTCGTCATCCTTGACCTCATGATGCCCGAAATGGACGGCTTCGAGGTCTGCCGCGAGCTACGCCGCGAGCACGATGTCCCCATCCTCATGCTCACGGCCCGCAACGACGACGTCGACAAGATCGTCGGCCTCGAACTCGGCGCCGATGACTATATGACCAAGCCCTTCAACCCCCGCGAAATGGTCGCCCGCGTGAAAGCGATCCTCCGCCGCTTCGAAGGCGGCCGGAAGCCCCAGAACGCGATCACCGTCTCCAACCTCTCCGTCGATAAAGCGCGCCGCGAAGCCCGCATCAACGACGAACTCCTCGACCTCCGGACCAAGGAGTTCGACCTCCTCGCCGCCTTCGTCGAAAATCCCGGCATCGCCCTCACCCGCGAACAACTGCTCGAATCCGTGTGGGGCTACGAATACGCTGGTGAGACCCGCACCGTGGACGTCCACGTCCAGCACCTCCGTTCCAAGCTCAGCAGCGCCGCCGTCGCCATCGAGACGCTTCGTGGCGTCGGCTACAAGCTGGTCGAAAGTCCTGCATGATGGATAGCGGGGAGGCCGCGCGGCACCGATGAGTTCCTTACAGGTCCGGCTCTTGCTCAGCTACCTGGCCGTCATCGGCGTGACGCTGGGCCTCGCCGCGCTCACCCTCTTCCTTCTCCTCGGCGGCTACCGGGACTCTATCTCTTATGGCAACCTCGAAGATGTCGGCAGCCTGGTCAGTCAACAGGTCAGCGCCGAACTCGAAGCCGCTCACGCCCGCAACGAGGACCCTTCCGGCCCCGACCTGCTCCTTACCGTCCGTGCCTGGCTCGCCGGGCGGCCCTCCGACTCAGTCTCCAACCCGACCACGACCGTCCTCGTCGTCAACCGCCAGGGCGTGGTCATCGGCACCCCGGGGACGTCACAGGAACTCGCCGGTGCCATCGTGAAAGACCTCCAGCTTCCTGCCGGCAGCGCCAGCGACGACTCGCGCCCCCGCCGCTGCCGCCTCGAGGCGCCCGAGCGTGCGCCCGAACTCTGTGTGAGCGTGCCCATTTCGACAGATGTACTCGCCATGTTTCCCGGCACCGAAGCGGTCGCCCTCGTCGTCGCAAAGCCGGCCGCCGGCCTTGGCGAAGTCCTTGGCGACCTCCTCCCGCGGCTTGCCTTCGCCGGTCTCATCGGCGTCGCCGCGGCCCTCGGCCTCGGCTTCCTCCTCTCCCAGAGCGTGGCCGCCCCCCTGAGAAATATCGCCCGCGCCGCCCGGAGCGTCGCCCGCGGCAACTATCGCCAGCGCGTCCCCGCCACCGGCCCCCGCGAGGTGCGGGACCTGGCCGCGAACTTCAACCGGATGACTGAGGACGTGCAACGGTCGCAGCAGACCCTCCGCGACTTCCTCGCGAACATCTCGCACGAATTGAAGACGCCCCTGACCTCCATCCGCGGCTTCAGCCAGGCCATGCTCGACGGCACGATCGACGACAAGGACGGGATCGACCGCTCCGCCAAGATCATCAGCGACGAATCCAACCGCGTCCTCCGCCTGGTCGAAGAGCTGCTCGACCTTTCCCGCATCGAAAGCGGCCAGGTCGCGATGCGCCAGGAAGTCATCGACCTGCACGAACTCTTCAGCCACGTCAGCGAAGTCTTCGCCCTCCGCAGCGAGGACAACGGCGTCAGGCTCGAGCTGGCGCCCGATTCGACGAGCGCCCACGTCAAAGGCGACTTTGACCGGCTTGAGCAGGTGATGAATAACCTCCTCGACAACGCCTTCCGCCACACGCCCGCCGGTGGCACCGTCTGGGTCTCCTCCCGGCGCGTGCAGCACGGCCTCGTCCAGGTGACCGTTGCCGACACCGGCCGCGGCATCCCTCCCCAGGACCTGCCCCACCTCTTCGAACGGTTCTACCGGGCCAACACCGGGGCGAACGGCAAGGGGTACGGGCTCGGGCTGGCGATTACCCGCGAGATCGTCCGCGCCCACGGCGGCGACATCTGGGCGACGAGCGAACCAGGCAAGGGCACGAACTTCGTGTTCACGCTCCCGGCCGCCGTCACCACGGCCGCTCCCGCCGCCAGCGGCCGGCGCACCCCGGCAGCGATGGTGCGCTTGACGTCACGCCAGCGCCCCCGCCCAGCCCGGCCCCAGTAGGACATCGAGCCGCGCCTTCACGGCATCGGACCCGTAATAGCCCCAGCCGCCCCCACCCCAGCCCGCCATCACAATGAGCATGCGGTAGAGGCCGAAGGCTTCGTAGTAGGCCATGTCCGCCAGCGGCTGCCCGGTGACGGCTTCGTACGCGTCCGATAGCACCGTCCGGCCGGGCTCGTCAGCGTATCCGCCGAAGATCGCCACCAGGGCAGCGTAAAACCCGAGGTCGCCCCGCGGGTCGCCGATTGCGGCCAGTTCCCAATCGACGACAGCCACCACCGTGTCCCCGCGAAAGAGGTAGTTTCCCGGGTTGGGGTCACCGTGCACGAGGCTGAAGCGGGCGCCGGCCGGCTCGTTCCCCAGGAGGTAGCGTTCGAGCGCCTGGGTCAGCGGCATCCGGTCGGTGCCCATCCGCGCCGCCCGCACCCGCCACTGGGCCAGTTCACAGGCGATCGGCGATACCCCCTGCCCGCCCTCCGGGAGCAGGAACCCCAGGCCCTGCGCCCGCCAGTCCACCGCATGGACCGCCGCCAACGCCGCGGCCGCGGCCGGTAGCCGGGGCGACCGCCCGTCGTACCAGAAGAGCGGCAGCGTCTCGCACCTCAACCGGTACATCAGATAGAACGGCGCCCCCAGTATGGCCGCGCCGGCTTCGTAACAGAGGACGGCCGGCACCGGCACCTCCGTCCCCGCCAGCGCCCGCATCACCCGGAACTGGCGGCCCACGTCATACGGCGCGAGAATGCCGTCCCGGCGTTCGGGGCGCAGCACGAGTGGCAGCGTGTGCGTCATCCCGCCTGCCACGACCTCAACGTCGATCGCTGCCGTACTGTTGCTCGCCCCCGCCGGCATGTTCCCGACCCGTGTGATCGTCACCGAATCGGCGCCCGGGAAACGGGCCGCGAGGTACTCGCTCAGCGTCGTCCGCCAGTCCACCGTTAGAGCTCGGCCAGCGCCGCCGTGAGCAGGCGGGCGAGATCGTCCCACGAATACCAGGGGTCGCTTCCGTTGAACGCCCGCCAGCCGTGATAGATCACGCCAAGCTCCCAGAGCCAGCGCGCCCGGAACCACTCCATCTCCGCGATCGCCGTCACCGCCGCCTCGCCGTACATCCGGACGAATGGCGCATCCTGGGCCGCGCAGAACGGCGCCCCCTTGAGATGGGAGAGCGCCACCAGCTGCCCCACATCCGACCGGCGGTCGCTGATTCGCGCCTGCTCCCAGTCCACGACCGCCACCACCTCGCCCTTGCGGAAGAGGTAGTTGAACACGTTGATGTCGCCCTGGCAGAGCACCAGCGGACCACCATCCGGGATGGACCGCCGCAAGGTCTCAAGCGCCCGATCGAGCAGCGGTTCGTGGCCCGGGACGAACGTCCGCAGACGCAGTTCGATGGCGTCGAGTTCGCCGGTCAAGGCCGCCTGGGTGGTCGCCGGCACGCCCAGGAACGCCAGCCCGAGCGCCCGCCAGGGCACAGCATGGACCTCGGCGACGGCCGCCGTGAATGCCGCGTAGCTCGCTTCCGGGCCTGCCACACCCATGTGTGGGGCATCGACCCACTCCATCGCAATGAACGGCGCCCCCAGCACCGAAGCGTCCGGCTCGCTCCCCAGGAGCTCTGGCACCGGGACCCGTGATGGGCGCAGGCG
>JBJXGC010000322.1:0-12190 GCA_046154545.1 Dehalococcoidia bacterium
GACCGCGGGCAAGGGGCACGCGCGCGGTAAAGCGGCCCGTTGTACGCTGCCATGGATGGCCCTCTCCGAAGACGATGTCCTGCATATTGCCCGCCTCGCCAGGATTGCGTTGACTGACGCCGAAGTCAGCCGTTTCGCCGGCCAGCTATCCGGGATCCTCGACCAGTTCGCCGTCCTCAGCGCCGCCCCGGTCGAAGGACTCGAGCCGACAGCGCACCCTCTCCCTCTTTCCAACGTCATGCGGGCCGACGAAGTTGCACCATCGCTGCCGCGTTCGGCGGTGCTTGCGAACGCACCTCAGCAGGAGGACGGCCTGTTCCGCGTCCGGGCCGTGCTCGAATGACGGCCGCCAGCCTCTGGACGCTGAGCGCTCACGAAGCGCACGAAGGCCTGCGGGGGCGTGAGTTTTCAGCCGTGGAGCTGACGCAATCGGTGCTCGACCGGGTGGCCGCCGTTGAGCCCCGCGTCCACGCCTATATCACGACGACGGCTGACCTTGCCCTGGAGCAGGCCCGCGAGGCGGACACGAAGTACGCATCGGGGACGGCCACGCCGCTCACGGGCATCCCGGTCGGCGTGAAGGACCTGATCGTCACGAAGGGTGTACGGACGACGGCCGGGTCGAAGATCCTCGGAAACTTCATCCCTCCCTACGACAGCCACGTGTACGAGAACCTGAGGCGGGCGGGGGCGGTGATGGTCGGCAAGGCGAACATGGACGAGTTCGCCATGGGGTCCAGCACCGAGCATTCGGCCTTTGGCCCGACCCACAACCCCTGGGGCCTGGAGCTGGTGCCCGGCGGCAGCTCCGGCGGCTCGGCGGCCGCAGTGGCGGCGGGTGAGTGCCTGGTCGCGCTCGGGAGCGACACGGGCGGGAGCATCCGCCAGCCGGCCGCGCTTTGCGGGGTGGTCGGCCTGGACCCAACCTACGGCCGGGTCAGCCGCTTCGGGATCATCGCCTTCGGCAGTTCGCTCGACCAGGTGGGGCCGATCGGGCGCGACGTCGAGGACGTGGCGACGATGCTCGACTGCATCAGCGGCCACGACCCGCGCGACAGCACCAGTAACCCGGCGCCCAAACCCGACTTCCGGCACTACCTCGGGCGGGATATCCGGGGCACCAGGATCGGCGTGCCGCGCGAGTACTTCGACCTCGAAGGCATGGAACCGGGAGTGCGGGCCCGAATCGAGGAGTCACTGAAGACGCTGGAGGGGCTCGGCTGTGAAATCGACCTCGACCTTTCGCTGCCGAGCACGGAGTACGCGCTCGCGGTCTATTACATCATCGCCCCGAGCGAAGCGAGCGCGAACCTGGCCCGCTACGACGGTGTGAAGTACGGCTACAGCGACCGGACGGGCAACACCATGTGGCGGAACATGGAGGACACGCGGGCGCACGGCTTCGGGGCCGAGGTGAAGCGCCGAATCATGCTGGGCACCTACGCGCTCAGCAGCGGTTACTACGATGCGTACTACCTGAAGGCCCAGAAGGTGCGGACGCTGATCCACAACGAGTTCGAGGCGGCCTTCAAGAAGTACGACGTGATCGTGACGCCGACCTCACCGACGGTTGCCTTCCCCATTGGCGCGAAGACGGACGACCCGGTGGCGATGTACCTGAACGACGTCTACACCATCCCGGCCTCAGTGGCGGGGCTGCCCTCGGTGAGCGTCCCCTGTGGCCTGAGCGAGGGGCTGCCAGTGGGCCTGCAGATTATCGGCAACTTTTGGGACGAGGGCCGAATTCTGGGGGTGGCCCACGCCTTCGAGACGGCGACGGGCTGGCGGAACCGGTTGCCGGAGCTGTAGACAGGGCGGCGTTCGAAGGACTGCTACGGGCCGAGACCACCCGGCCGCCCTGACCATGTCCGGGGTCCCGTTAGTCGAAGCCGTCGTCGTCGGACTCGATATCGACATCCACTGGCGAGGCCAGGTCGTCCGAGGCCTCCGTCCAATCATCGACTTCGTCGTCCCCATCGTCGTCACCGTCATCGCCGTAATCGGGATCCTCGCCGCGGAGGAGGCCTTTGCGGGTGTAGGCGCGGAAGTCGGTGGCGCGTGATTGCGGGAAGCTCACGCGGCCGATCTGGGACGGATGCTGGAAGGTCTCGCGGAGCATGACCTTAACGTCGCCCGTGGCAGTGACGAGGGCGGCACTGTAGAGGTTGCCCGCGGCCATCATCTTCGCCATGCGGAGGCCGATGCGCGGCTCGATCATGCCGATATAGCCGCCGTTATTGGTGACGACGTTGACGGCGTTGCCCTGGACCTGGAGCTCGACAAGGTCGCCGGGGTCGAGGACGGCTGTGCGGTTTCCATCGACGGCCTGGAGCTTGGCGACGGTTGCTTTGCCCGACTCTTCTACGAAGAGACGGGTGTCGAGCTGGCTCTGGGCCTGGCCGGCCACGACGCTATCCTGCATACCGGCGAGGCGATCGAGATTGCGGCGGGCGATGGTATTCGTGGGGTCGAGTTCGATGGAACGGCCGTAGGCTTTCCGGGCTTCGCTAATCTGCCCGACTTCGGACAGGGCCTTACCAAGGCGGTTGAGGGCGTCGGGTTCGTCTCCGAAGAGACGGACGAACTCGCGGTTGACGGTCACGGCTTCGTCCCAACGGCTGCTGACAGCCAGCCGGACCGCCTGTTCGCCGAGTTGCTTGCGCAGCCGTGCCCGCTCTTCCGGGGGAAGCGTGTCTATGGTCTGGTCGTTACTCATGTTGTCGATCCGGCGTCCGCCCGCCAAGTGCGACAGGGTACCGAAACGCGGGGCAAGGAGCAAAAGGAAGGGTGCGGTTCAGCGTTTTGCGGTGGCACGACATCAATGAGACGCAGAGGATCAAAAGGTACAAAGGGCGAAGGAGGATTCGGTTAGGGCCGCGGGTGGCGTGCTCGTCCGGTCCCCTTGTGTCCCCTTCGGCACTACCGGCGTCGAAGGAAACGACGCAGCTCCTCGGTGGCCGTTGTCATCACAGGCCCCCAAATTCGCCGCCTTCGCCCGCTGGACCTCGCTCGCCCGAATCGGCCGCCGTCCATGGCCGCGCGAGACGATGAAGCCCACGACCGGATTAGCGCTGCCTTCCCTCTTGCCTGTACGCTGATGAGGAGTGTCCCGGGGTGTAGCTCAGCCTGGCAGAGCGCTTGCTTTGGGAGCAAGAGGTCCCGCGTTCAAATCGCGGCACCCCGACCAACCACCCGGATGCCAGCTCCGGGCCGCAGCCCGAACACGGGCGCGCACAAGGACGCCACGGGGCTCTTTTGCGCGCCATAACACGCTGCCCTACCATGCCAGCGATGCTCGAAACGTCCCGTCCGGATACAGGCTATGAGTGAAGAGTTCGGCGTCGATCTCGAAAAAGTGCTCGAATCGATCGACGCTTCGGATGTCATGGTGGTGCGGTTTCATATCGTCCAGAAACGCCTGCTCGTCGATTTCCGGACGAAACCCGGGGTTGGCCCATTCGCGGCCGTCGTGCCGCGGGCTGAGTCGGTCGAGGACCGCTTCCGGTCGATCAAACGGCTTCGCCCGGATTTCGGATTCCCGGAGAAGGTGAGTGCCCTCCCCTGGCCGCGCACGATATCCGTGCTGGTGGCCAGCGGTGTCTGGGCCCGCGTGGCCGAGCGCATGACTGCCCTCGGCGGAGTCCCCGCGGCTGAACTCTGCGCCCGCGTCCTCGCCGAACTGCAGCAGGAGGAACGCCGCGAAATCATCGGCGCCATCCGCGGCGCTGACCACTACCAGACCATGTGGGAACGGCAGCGGGCATGAGTGGCCTGATCGACCTTCGGAGCGACACCGTCAGCAAACCAGGGCCCGGGATGCGCCGCGCGATGGCTGAGGCCGAAGTCGGCGACGATGTCTTCGGCGACGACCCGACGGTCAATCGCCTCGAAACCACGGCCGCGGAGCTGCTCGGGAAAGAAGCGGCCGTCTTTGTCCCCAGCGGGACCATGGCGAACCTCATCTCCGTGATGACCCATACCACGCCGGGGGACGAGATCCTCTGCGGCGACCAGTGCCACATCTTCAACTACGAAGTGGCCGGCGCCGCCCGCTTCGCAAACGTCCAGACCCATCCCCTGCGCAACACCGCCACCGGTGGGCTCGACCTGACGGACGTCCGGGCGGCGATCCGGGAGCCGGGGTCGCACATCCCGCGCACGGCGCTGCTCTGCCTGGAGAACACCCATAACCGCTGTGGCGGCGCCGCCGTTCCCGTCTCTGAGATGAACGCTCTGGCCGCGGCCGCGCATGATGGGGGGCTGGCCGTCCATCTCGATGGCGCCCGGATCTGGAATGCCGCCGCCGCGCTGGAGACCACCCCGGCCGTCCTCGCGGGGCAGTGCGATAGCGTCTCATTCTGCCTTTCCAAGGGCCTCGGCTGCCCGGTGGGCTCGCTCATCTGCGGGACCCGGGCGTTCATCGACCAGGCTCGCCGCAACCGCAAAGTGCTCGGGGGCGGCATGCGCCAGGCCGGCATCCTCGCCGCCGCCGGGCTCTTCGCCCTGGAACACCACGTTGAACGGTTGCCTGAAGACCACGCCAACGCCGTCCGCCTCGCCGACGCCCTGCGGGCGCACGATGCCTTCCGCCCGAACCACCCCCAGACGAACATCGTCGTCGCCGACGTGGTTCGCGGCGACCAGGCTCACTGGCTCCACGCCTTCCGCGAGGCAGGAGTGCTCGCCGTTGGATTTGGCCCCGGCCGGATCCGGATGGTGACCCACCTGAACATCACGAAGGACGATATCAACGAGGCCATCACCCGCATCGACCGCGTGGCCGGGTCCGTCGCGGGTTGAAGATGCGCGTGCGCCTTGGGCTGCTTTCGTTGACGGCTGCGCTCCTTGCGGCCGCCTGTGCAGGCGACACTGAAGTCGCCACCAGCAAGATCTTCCAGGCCACACCCTGGCAGGGCGCCGAAGATCTTGCCTACACGGTGACCAACCGCGGGATCGACGGAGCCGGCACCTGCCGCTTCGTCACCCCCGCCGAGCGCACGGGCCCCGCCTCGTTCGTCCAGCATTGCGCCAAGGACGAGTTTGGAGACGAACGAACCGTGATCGCGGATGCCGCCACCCTCGAACCGCAAAGCACCGTCCGGACCAACACCGACAGCAAGAAGCAGACCGCTGTCACCCACACGGTCACCTACGCAGGGACCGAGGCAACCTTCACGACCGACGACGGACAGCGGTCGCGCACGACCACTCGCCCCCTGCCGAAACCGAGCGACTCGAGCCCGGACCCGGGCTGGTACGATGACGACACGTTGTTCTGGCTTGCGCGTGGGGTGCCGCTCCGCGAGGGTTGGCAAGGCGGGTACATGCACGTCATCAATGCGGGCCAGCCGCGCGTGTTGGCGGTCTCCGTCGAGGTCCAGAGGACCGAAGCGGTTGAGGTCCCCGCTGGCACATTTCAGGCATGGCGCGTGCGCTTCCAGCGAGACAACACGGTGTACGTCCTCTGGGTCGATACGGCCGCCCCGCATCGCGTGGTACGCGCCCAGATCGAGGACGTCAGGTACGAACTGAGCGGCGTGAAGTAGGGCGGCCGGGACAGCGGAATATCCCCAACTGGGTATCTTCGGGGCATACTCGCGCCGCGCGGTGGCACCCTGATCGCGCATTATTGAGACGCTACCAGAACTTCACGCCTTTATGTCGGAGCCACCCAGAATTTGCTTGACACCGTCCGGACGCATCCGGAAGATGCTGGAACGCCCCGTGTCCTTTCGCTGATTGAACAACTATGTCATTCGTCTTCGTTATTAGCCGCGAACCCCGCATGCGCACCTCCGTCACGGACTACCTGCGTGAGAAGGGCTACGACACGGCAGCCGCCGAAAACTACGACCACGCCATGGAGGCGCTCCCGGCGAATCGGCCAGACGCCATCGTGGTCGATGTCCAGGGCCTCCCTCGCGGCGAGGAAGGGGCCAACTTCTCGCACTTCAACCACTGGCTGTTCAACGCCTATGGCGGGTCACAGCCGCTGGTCGTCTACCTGCTCCGCAAGGGGGCCAGGCGTCCGCACTTCCGCCTCGATGGCACGGTCCTGAAGAAGCCCTTCCCCATCGAAGCGCTGGGAGAGGCGCTCCGTGAGGGCGTCGGCCACCCCCGCGGAGAAGGCGCCGAGCCCGGGATCGAACTCGACCTCGCAACCAACACGCTCCGCAGCCTCAACGGCGAAGCACACCTCACGAATATCGAGGCGACGCTCCTCGCCTACCTCATGGAGCACCGCGGCGAGACCCTCCACCCGCGCGATCTGCTGGTCGATGTCTGGCAATACCACCACTCCGCCGGTGCGAGCACACTCGTGCGCGCCCACGTGAGCAACCTCCGCCGCAAACTGCGCGAAGTCCACGGCACCTCCCAGCAGATCCAGACGATTCGCGGCCGCGGGTACCGTTTCATCGCCTGACGCGGCACCCGTGAAACCACCACTCGTGGGCTTCCGAAACTCGCGAAGCCAAATGAGGCTGGAGACGGTATGATTCCTCTGATGAACGGGAAGCATGAACAAGTTTCGCCGCCTCCCTCAGACTTGATCAGCAAAGTCGGGCCTTACCGTGGGGATCTTCTCGTAACGCTGCGTCGTGTCGGCGTCAGCGCCATACTGAGCGCGTTGACTGTGGCTGTGTCGATAGCTGGATTGACGGTCGGGGCTATCAGCATTGAGAGCCTCCGCGAACTAGCCCCAACGAACCTGAGCACCCTGGTCGATGTCGTTGCGGCGGGCGCCGGAGTCGTGGGCGGCGTGATGGTAGTTTTAGCGCTCGTGAAGAGCCGAGAGGCGATTGATCGGAGGGCGCTACGGAGCCAGTCGCGACGCGGCCTCGACGGATTCGACCGCATTAAACAGGACTTGGATACCGCCACTACCGAACTCCTCCATCGACGGTTCGGCAACTTCGGCGGACCAGTCTGACGTGCCTCCCCCTGGACTCCGAACGCCGCCCATACCTGTCCATGCAAATGCGGTTGCCCGAATCCGAGACGCCGTCGAACGGATGACTGACGCGTTGGCAGCCTACGCCGAAGCTGAAGCAACCAAGGACGAGGCCGATATGGTCATGGCCAGCCACGTCCGGAGGGCCGAAAGCTGGCTTGTCAACGAAAGGCGTCGCTCACGAATCCGCGAGGTTGCGGTGGTAGTTGGCGGTGCGCTGGTCGGAGCGTTTGTGCAGGGCATGGTCACGGAACTCACCGCCGACGCTGTGGACGCGGTTCCGGTCGGGGTCTACGTTACGATGGGATTCGTCGGTATGACTGGCGTGTTCCTGGCCATCCGCTAGACGTGTAGAGGGTTGGGTTGAGTAGAATCCCGCCACCGTGACCCTCCCGGCATTGGCAACGGCCTGGTTCCTCGGTTTTGCCGCGGTTGCGACGTGGGACGCGCCCTGGTGGATTGCCGGCGCCTGGTGCGCTGCCGTCGTTCCCCTCGGCACCCTCCGTTGGCGCCGCCGGGGCACCGCCCTCGCGGCCGCCGCCGTCCTCGTCGCGCTGGCGGGGGGCTGGCGGTACGCCGGCTGGGAGCAGCGCGACCCGCCTGACCTGGCCCGCTTCGTCGATCAGCAGGTGGAACTCTCCGGGACGGTCAGCACGGACCCCGACCCCGGCCTCACCACCGTCCGCTACCGGGTCGATGTGGACCTGATCTCCGCCGCTGGCTCAGTATCCGAGACCCGTGGAAGCGTCCTGGTGACGCTGAACCAGTACGCCGAGTTCCTGCCAGGCGATCGCGTCCGGCTGACCGGGAAGCTGGAGGCGCCGCGCAACTTCGACCCCGGCTTCGATTACCGCGCCTACCTCGCGCGGCAGGGCGTCGCCGGGACGATGCTGTTCCCGCGGGTCACGCCGGACGGCGGCCACACGACTGGAGTGGGCCGGGTGATGACCCGGGCGCGGCTTGCCCTGGAACGGTCGCTGCAACGCGCGCTCCCCGAACCCGAAGCTTCGTTGGGCGCCGGGATCGGCTTCGGACGGGACCAGGGCCTCGCTCCCGCGCTGGAACAGGACTTTCGCGACGCCGGTCTCTCGCACATCGTGGCTGTCTCCGGAGCGAACGTGGCGCTGGTGGCGGCGATCGCATTCGTTGTCTTCGTGCCACTTGTGGGCCGGTATTGGGCGATCCTTCCCGCCTCGCTGCTCGTGATGGTGTACCTCGGCGTTGCCGGGTTCCAACCGAGTGTCGTCCGGGCCACCATTATGGCGGGCCTGTACATGGCCGGCCTCTGGCTCGGGCGGCCCAAGAGCACCCTGGCCGCGCTGGCCGCGGCCGCGGTGGTGATGAGCGCGGTGCAACCCGGCATCGCCGCCGACGCGGGCTTCCAGCTCAGTTTCGCCGCCACCGCCGGGCTCATCACCTTTGGGCCGTGGATCCGCTGGCTGCTGGAGGGCGGCCTCGCGAGGCTCGGCCTGCGGAGCTACGTCCCCACGAGCTTCCTCGAAGTGGCGGCGTTCACGCTCGCGGCAGCGCTCGCCACGTTGCCGGTCTCGACGGTGACGTTCGGCCGGCTCTCGCTCGTGGGTCCATTCGCGAATGCGGTTGCGGCGCCAGCTGTGGTGGTCGCGATGCCCCTATCGCTCGCCACCGCCCTCGCCGGGCTGGCCTGGGAACCGGCCGGCTGGATCATCGGCCTCGCCGCCTACTACCCGCTGACGTTTGTCACCTGGGTAGCCCGGACAGCCGCCGCGGTACCGGGCGCCGCGATCGACACGCCGATCGCGGCTGGCGGGGCGGCCTTCGCGGCCTACGCGGCCATGCTCAGCTTCGCCTTCCTCGCGCACGGCCGTTTCGTGCCGGCGTCCGCGAGCATACCCTCGCACCACCGCCAGCAGGTGGTGCGCCGGGCGGCCCTTGCCGCTGCCGGGGGCGCCCTGGCGGTGGCCATCATCCCCGTCAGCATCATGCCCCTGGGCCACCCGGATAGGCTCACGGTGCAGTTCCTCAATGTCGGCCAGGGAGACGCGATCCTCGTCACGACGCCGGGAGGTCACCGCCTCCTCGTCGATTCCGGACCGAGCGCGATCGGCCTTGCGCGTGAGCTCGGAGCGGTCCTTCCCCATTGGGAGCGGCAGATCGACATGGTCCTCCTCACTCACCCGCAGGAGGACCATGGGGCCGGGTTCCCCGCCCTCTTCGAACGCTTCGATGTCGGCGCTTCCGCGACGAACGGCAGGACAGGCAAGACGGTCGCGATGCGCCTGTTCACGGCCACGGCGCCTGAGCCCCGGGTCGTCCGGGCTGGCGACCGCTGGACCACCCATGGCGTCACCTTCGATGTCCTCTGGCCGCCTGCAGGCCAGCCCAATACCAACACGAACGACGCCTCGATCGTCCTCCGGATCAGCTACGGGGAGGTGACCTTCCTCCTCACAGGCGATATCGAAGCCCCCGCCCAGCGCGACCTCATCGCCCGCGAGGCGCTCCGGGCGGATGTGCTCAAGGTCCCGCATCACGGGTCGAAGACGAGCGCGGCGGAGTTCTTCGAAGCCGTCGCTCCGGCCGTCGCCGTTATCTCCGTGGGTGCCCAAAACCGGTTCGGGCACCCGGCCGGGGAGACGCTGGAGGCCCTCGGCGCCGCGCGCGTCCTGCGCACGGACTGCAATGGCCGGACCTCCATCACCACGGACGGGCGGACGATCCGCGTTAAGACGGAGCGGAACACCACGGCCGGCCGGTGCGCCCCGGCTGGCGGCTCGCCCTGATTCTCCCTTAGGCGGGCCGCCGCTACGGTAGAGCGGAGCGGTTCACCTCTGGAGTATCACCTTTGACCCAACGCATCGACGGACGCCACCCGGACCAGCTGCGTCCTGTGAAGATCACCACCAACGTCCTGGACTACGCCGAAGGCTCCTGCATCATCGAGGCCGGGCGGACGCGCGTGCTCTGCGCGGCGAGCATCGAAGAGAAGCAGCCCGGCTTCCTCCGGGGTACCCAGAGCGGCTGGGTGACGGCCGAATACGCGATGCTGCCCAGGGCCACGCACACCCGCAACCAGCGCGAGGTGGAACGTGGGCGGCCAGGGGGACGCACCCAGGAGATCCAGCGGCTTGTGGGGCGGTCGCTCCGCGGCGTCGTGAACATGGAACTGCTCGGCCCACGCACCATCACGGTCGATTGCGACGTGCTCCAGGCCGACGCCGGCACCCGGACGGCCTCGATTACGGGCGGCTTCGTCGCCCTCCAGCTCGCCATCCAGAAGCTGGTGAAGGCGAATACGGTGAGCGACGCGGTCATCATGTCCCAGGTGGGCGCCGTCTCCGTCGGGATCATCAAGGGCGTGCCGATGCTCGACCTCTGCTACGAGGAAGATTCGACCGCCGACGTCGACTTCAACGTCGTGATGACCGGAGAGGACAGCTTCATCGAGGTCCAGGGGACGGCCGAACACCGGCCCTTTAACCGCAGCCAGATGGACGCACTCCTCGACCTCGCCCGCGAGGGCATCACCGAACTGTTCGCCCGCCAGCGTGAAGCGCTCGCCGGTTAGCCGACGTAGTGGCCGAGGAACGTGCCCCCGAGAATGTGGAGATGGCCGTGCTCCTGGCTCTGCATCGCGTCGTAGCCGAAGTTCGAGGTGAGGCGGAAGCCACCAGGGCAGAGCTGTTTGCCAATCTGCGAAGCGACGCGGCCGATATGGCCGACGTCCTCCCACATCTCGGCCTGCGTCTTGTGCTCCTTGAACATCGCGAGGAGCATCACCGGCACCCAGCGGAGGATGTTCTGGATCACGATCACGTCGTCGTCCTCATAGACGACATTCGCAGGCTCTTCACGGGCCACGATGCGGCAAAATACGCAATAGGGTTTCATGGAGTCCCAGCGATTCTAGGTTTGCACCCCCACTGGGACAAACGACCCTCAGTCGCGCCCGCCAGCGCCCCGGGCGAAAGGATGGCCGCCTCATGCCCCAGATCATCCCGATCCGCGGAATCCGCTACACGGCCGAGGCGGGCAGCCTCGGCGACCTGCTTGCACCCCCATACGACGTCATCAGCGCCTCCCAGCAGGCGGCGTTGGCCGCACGAAGCCCGCACAACGGTGTCCACCTCGAGTTGGCGGCCGGCGGCGAAGAACGGTACGCCCGCGTGGCCGCGCTCTTCAGCGAGTGGCAGGACCAGGCCGTCGTCGCCCGTGACCCGTTGCCCATGCTCTACCTCTACGAGCAGACCTTCGTCGAGGCCGGGCGGGAGTTCCAGCGGCGCGCCCTGATCGCAGGGGTGGAAGCGCAACCCTGGGAAGAGGGTGCCGTCCGGCCCCACGAGTTCACCATGTCCGGCCCCAAGGAAGATCGGCTCAAGCTCCTCGAAGCGACCCGCACCCAGTTCAGCCCGGTCTTCATGATCGCCCGCGACCGCGCCGGCCAGCTCCGCCAGTTCCTCGACGAAACGATGGCCAGCCGCCCCGCCGACCTGGAAGCGGCGAGCCTTGAAGGCGACCACCACCGCCTCTGGCTTATCGAAGCGGGACGGTTCGAGATGCGGCGGCTCGCCCCGCTCCTCTCCGAGAGCTTCACCATCGCGGACGGCCATCACCGCTACGAGACGGCGGTGACCTATAAGCAGCAACGGCTCGCGGAAGGCGCCCTCGAGCGCGACCACCCGGCCCGCTTCGCGCTGACCGCCATCGTCCCGGCGGACGATCCCGGCCTCGTGATCCGGCCGATCCACCGTGTGGTTGCCCGCCCCGTGCCGGCCGATTGGGAGGCCCGGCTCTCCGCCCACCTCACGGTCGAAGCCGTGGACACCGCCTCGATTGCCGATGTCCAGCGGGTGGCCAGTGAAGCTCCGGCGGGCGCGATCGTCGCCCTCGGGCTCGCGGCGGGGCAGGCGCACGTGCTCCTGCCCCGCGACAGCTCCGTGTACGCCGCCCTGGCGCCTCGCGGCCGAAGTGAGGGTTGGACTCAGATCCCACCGAACCTCTGCCGCTACGCCGTCCTGAAGCCGCTCTGGGGCATCTCCGACGCCGACCTTGCCGCCGGGGCCGTCGAGTACACCCACGACGCCACCGAGGCCTGGGAGCGGGTGACCGGCGGCGCCTGCGCGTTCCTCCTCCAACCGGTGAGCATCGGCGACACCATCGCCCTCTCCGACGCCGGCGAGCGCATGCCCCAGAAATCGACCTTCTTCCACCCCAAGCTGGGCACGGGCCTCGTCTTCCACCCGCTCTACCCCTGAACGC
>JBJXGC010000345.1:0-10408 GCA_046154545.1 Dehalococcoidia bacterium
GTGCCCCGGTCGAGCCCGTGCCCTACAATTCGCCGGCGATCCCCGCCCGTCGCGGGCAGACGGCGGGAACTTCACACATCTCGAGGGGCGGTATCGATGGACTCGGAAGCGAACTTCGGATTCGACCCGGCGCTGATCGACTTCGGCGTGCTTGGCGCCTGGATGGATGAGCAGGCCCTCGGCGGCGGGCCGTTCGAAGGGGTGAGCCCGGTCCTCGGCGGGTCGCAGAACATCCTCGTCCGCTTCCGGCGGGGCGAGCGGGAGTATGTCCTGAGGCGTGGCCCGGCGCATCTCCGGCCGGCGAGCAACAACGTCATCCGGCGAGAGATGCGCCTTCTCGCGGCGCTCTCCGGGACCGGCGTGCGGCACCCGGGGTTCATCCGCGGCTGCGCCGACGAGACCGTGATGGGTGGCGCCGCCTTCTACCTGATGGAGCCGGTGGACGGTTTCGGCACCGGCCCCGGGCTGCCGCCGGTCCAGGCGGCGGACGCGTCCCTTCGCCGCGAGATGGGCCTCGACGCGGCCGGGGCGATCGCGACCCTGGGGATGGTCGATTACCTGGCGGCGGGGTTGGGTGACTACGGCAAGCCCGACGGCTTCCTCGAACGCCAGGTGCCCCGCTGGCTGGCCGAACTGAAGACGTACGACGCCCTCGACGGGTACCCCGGCCCCGACATACCCGGCCTGGAGGAGGTCGCCCGCTGGCTGGACGCCCATCGGCCAGGCAATTGGGAGCCGGGGATCATGCACGGCGACTACCACTTCGGGAACATCATGTTCGCCCACGATTCCGGGAAGGTGGCCGCCATCGTCGATTGGGAGATGTCCACGATCGGCGACCCGCTCCTCGACCTCGGCTGGATCCTGGCGATGTGGCCGGGGACGCTCGACGTCCCCCAGGTGGAGCCGCCCGGAGGCCCGTCGCTGGTGAAGGCGGGCGGATTGCCCGAGCGCAACGCGGTCATCGCCCGCTACGCCGAGGGCTCCTCGCGGGACCTGTCGAACGTCACCTGGTATGAAGTCCTCGCCTGTTTCAAGCAGGGCATCGTGCTCGAAGGGAGCCACGCCCGGGCCTCTGCCGGGCTCGCGCCGAAGGAGATCGGCGACCGGCTGCATGCGACCACGATGGCCCTCTTCAAGAAGGCGAACACGCTGATCGGGAACGGCTGAGCCTGACATTCCACTTGTGTCGGGCGGGGGCCCGGACGCCGTGTCCTGGTGCCCCGCACAGGCTGTCCTTCCCTCCTGCGTGTTACAATGCGACGGTGCCGAAGCGAACGTTCCGCGCGGTGATGGAATCCGACGGCGCTCTGCGGGTACCGCCCCACATCCTCGACGCCGCGGGGATTGGCCAGGGCACGGAACTCAGCATCGCGTTGACGCAGGACGGCGTCTCAATCACCCGCGTCATCGACCACGACCCGGACCAGGCATGGTTCTGGACGGATCAGTGGCAGGACGGTGAGTTCGAAGCGACGCTTGCGCTGCGTGAGGGCCGCCGCCGGCGTTACCTGACCGACGAAGAGTTCGACGCCGAGCTTGATAGGCGCGAACACGAGCTCCGCAACCGTGATGCTCCGGCCCGTGCCGACGCACGATGAGCTGTCGTCGTTCATGAACGACTTCGGGCGTCTGAGTGTCTCACAGGTCGGGCAGTTCCGGCGCGGCGGAAGCGCTTCGTTGAGAGCCTCCGATCTGGGACGTTTCCCCCGTCTCTCCGGGTGAAGCGGGTGACCGGCTACGCGGGCGTCTGGGAGATGAGTTGGGCACAGGACGGCCGTGCCACCTTCGAGTACGGCGCCGAGATTATCCCGGGCGAACCGCACGTCATTTGGCGCCGGATTGGCACCCACGAGATCTTTGAGCGGCCGTAGCCGGGTGGCGTGTAGTCCCTCCTGGTCCGAAAAATACGTCCGCGCCTTACGCTTTTGGTCGCCATTGGCCTCCTCCTGGCCGTCGCGCCCTCACCCCCTAACCCCTCTCCCCGTGCACAGGGAGACGGGGGCCGGAGCAAAAGACCAGGCCTTTTCATCCCTCGCTCTGGCCGGTGGCCATACTGCCTCCCTCGTCAGGACATCTGCTCGTAACAGAATCTTCACGGCCGATTGCTACACCTAACCGTGAATCGCTTCACAATGTCGCAAACGCCGAAAACCTACGAGGAGACCCGCCGTGACACCAGAAGAGATCAAGAGTTTTTGCGCGGCGAACAACGTCCGCTTTGTGGACGTGAAGTTCGTCGACCTGTTCGGTCTGTGGCAGCACATCACCCGCCCGATCCACGAACTGAACGACTGGACCACCCTCGAACGCAGCCCCTGGACGGCTGGCTACGGGTTCGATGGCTCCTCCATCCGCGGCTTCCAGAAGATCGAGGAGTCAGACATGCTCCTCGTCCCCGACCCGGAGAGCGCGATCATCGACCCCTTCATCCAGTCGCCCACCCTCTCCGTGATCGCGAACGTCGAGGACCCGATTACCCGCACCCGCTACACCCGCGATGCCCGCTACGTGGCGCAGAAGGCGGAGCAGTATGTGAAGGACAGCGGCACGGGCGACACCGTCTACATCGGCCCGGAGCTGGAGTTCTTCATCTTCGACGAGGTGCGCTTCGGCGGTGACCAGCACTCCGCCTTCTACAACGTCGATTCGGACGAGGGCATCTGGAACAGCGGCGCCGAGACGACCCTTCGCGGCGACCTCAACCAGGGGTACCGGCCGCGCTATAAGGAGGGCTACTTCCCCGTCAGCCCCCACGACACCCAGACCGACATCCGCAACGAGATGGTCGAGATCATGGAGTCGGTCGGCATCCAGATCGAGCTCCACCACCACGAAGTGGCGACCGCCGGCCAGGGCGAGATCGACATGCGCTTCGACACGCTCACGAAGATGGGCGACAAGGCGATGCTCTACAAGTACATCGTGAAGAACGTGGCCAAGCGCCACGGCAAGGTCGCGACCTTCATGCCGAAGCCCCTCTTCCAGGACAACGGCTCGGGGATGCACACCCACCTCTCCATCTGGCGGGATGGGACCAACCTCTTCGCGGGTGACAAGTACGCCGGGATCAGCGACATGTGCCGCTGGTATATCGGCGGCCTGATCAAGCACGGCCGGGCGTTGATGGCGATTTGCGCGCCGACGACGAACAGCTACAAGCGGCTGGTGCCGGGGTACGAAGCGCCGGTGAACCTGGTCTACTCTGCCCGCAACCGCTCGGCCGCCTGCCGCATCCCCCTCGTGAGCCCGGACCCGAAACAGAAGCGGGTCGAGTTCCGCCCGCCGGACCCGGCCGGCAACCCGTACCTGACGTTCGCGGCGATCCTGATGGCGGGCATGGACGGGATCCTCAACAAGATCGACCCGGGCGAACCGATGGACAAGACGAACCTCTTCGAACTCAGCCCGGACGAGCTGGCGAAGGTGCCGACGGTCGCGACCTCGCTCGAAGGCTCGCTCCAGGCGCTCGAAGCGGACCACGAGTTCCTCCTGAAGGGTGGGGTATTCACGCCGGACCTGATCGAGACGTGGATCGCGTGGAAGTACGAGAACGACCACGACCCGGTGCGTCTGCGGCCTCACCCGCACGAGTTCATGCTCTACTTCGACGTCTGAGCCCACCGCCAGTCAGATCGTTACACGAACAGAAGGGCGCCCCCTGGGGGGCGCCCTTTCGATTCAGTTACCGGCCTCATTACGCCGGTTCCGCTCCGAACGTTTTCGCAGCCCGAGGCTAGCTCGGACTCGAAACCGCGCAACCGGCATCCAGGGCCTGCTCGATGGTGTTCTCGAGCCGCTCTCCGTTGTGCGTGAGTTCGTCCCCGTCGTCAGCCTCGGCGGCTTCCATGCCCTGTTCCCAATAGTAGTTCGCGAGGCCCTCGAGGGCGGCGCATTGGTCCTCCAGTGCCCAGCCGTTGGCGGCCGGCCAGATTTCAACGGCGAGCGTCTTAGACGAGGTGGTGGAATCGACCTTCGGGCTTGCTACCTGCGTATCCGCGGC
Source organism: Dehalococcoidia bacterium (assembly GCA_046154545.1). Classification (GTDB taxonomy): domain Bacteria; phylum Chloroflexota; class Dehalococcoidia; order Tepidiformales; family Tepidiformaceae; genus JBJXGC01. Next base: position 4,004 of record JBJXGC010000345.1, read on the forward strand.
CGCGTCGCCCTTGAGCGCCGCTGCCGGTGACGTTGCGCCGGCGAGCGCGATCGTCGCTGCCGCGCCTGCCACTACCAGCATTGCGGTCCTTCGAAGCTTGATGAGTTTCATGGTGCTAAATTCCCTCGTTCCGTCTTATTTGGGAATATCGTATCTCGTCTTTCGGAGGGCCTCTGCGATCCGGTTCACACTCCGGAACAAGGCCGATGACCGCCACCGCGGTGGGCCGCAACCGCCGTGACGGCGTCCCGGTGTTGAGCGGCCTCCCGGCCGCGCTCGGTGCGGCCGCGAAACAGGGTGTGGGCCGCTGCCGTCCCATACATCCGAGCGCGGCCGGGAGGCCGCTCGGTGCGGGACCGCGTATCGGCACGAGAGGTGGAGTGCCGTCAGACGAGGCGGCGGGTGCGCTGGCGCCACCATATGGCCGCGATGCAGACCGTGATGATCACTGCCAGTCCGGCCCAGGCCCGCCGGACATCACCGGTGAGGATGTCCCCGAAGCGGTTGGAGATGGACACGAAGGCGACGCGTCCCTCGGCGTCGGAGCCGTAGGCGCCGAACCCCGGGAGCCGGCAGGCGTCGAGCACCTCGCCGGCGCAGCCGCTGGCGCTGATCTCCAGCGCGGAGGTGACCCCGCTGAACGACCAGAAATCGGTCGTAATGCCACCCAGGATCGTCCCGGCGACGCCCAGGTCGGCCAGTGGCAAGACGCCGCCGGAGAAGACGATCTGGAGGAGGACGACCCCGATCGCGAGGAGTAAGGTCTGTTCTTCGCGGGGCGAGAAGGCGGAGATGAGCAGGCCCCACATCATGCCGGAGAACACGGCGAGCAGGAGGGTAAGGTAGATGGCCGCGTAGCCGGCCGCGCCGAGCCCGCTGAACTCCACCCAGGAGACCAGGAACACGAAGAGGGCGGCCGCGTGATAGAGCGCGATCGCAAAGTTCGACGTGACCTTCGAGGCCACGTACGCGCCGGGGCTGAGGCCGATCATCCGTTCGCGCCCATAGATCGCCCGCTCCTTGACGATGTCGCGGACGACGCTCAGGGTCCCGAGGAGGACGGGCGCAAGCGAGTAGAGGTAGGCGAGGGTCATGGCCCGGGCCGCGTCGCCCGACCGGTAGTCCAGCACGTCGCGCGGCCAGGCGATGAAGTTGAGCAGGCCCACCGCCGGGCCGAGCAAGAGGAGGATGAGCAGGGCCGTCCGGTCGCGCCGCTGGATATCGAGCGACCGGCGCGTGAGGAGCCAGAACTGCCGCCACCAGGAGACGGCCGGGGCGCGGGACCGGCCCGAGCGGGCGGCGTGCGGGGCGCCCACCGGGAGGCGGCTGGTCACGAAACGCTCGTGGTCGGCGGATTCGTCGAAGGCCCCGGCCCATTCGGCCGGGCTCCGGTCGAAGGCGACACGTTCGTAGATCGCGTCGAACTCGGCGACATCGAAGAAGGCGGTGGCCGCGGCGGGAGGGCCGAAGTAGGCCAGGCGCCCCCCGGGCGCGAGGAATGCGACCTGGTCGCAGAGGCGGACGTTGCGGGTGGCATGGGTGACCAGGACGATCGTGTGGCCATCGTCGGCCAGGCGGCGGAATTCGCGCATGAGCTGGGCCTCGGTCGCCGGGTCGAGGCCGGAGGTCGCCTCGTCGAGGAAAAGCAGCCCCGGGTTGGCAAGGAGTTCCACCGCGATCGAGACGCGCCGCCGCTCGCCGCCGCTGAGGCGGTTGATGGGGATTCCGGCCCGGTGGGTGAGGCTAAGCGTCTCCATCACCTGCGCGACGCGGTCGCGGCGGGCCTGGGCGGTGGTCTCCCGTGGGAGCCGGAGTTCGGCGCTGTAGGAGAGGGCGGCTTCGACGGGAAGCTCGCGGTGGAGGAGTTCGTCCTGGGGGACGTAGCCGACGACCGCCCCATCGTGGAAGACGCCGGCCGTGAGCCGCCGCCCGTCGTAGCGGACCTCCCCGTCACCCGGTTCGGCGAGGCCGAGGAGGAGGCGCATGAGCGTCGATTTGCCGGCGCCCGAGGCGCCAACGAGCGCGACGAACTCGGCCGGGAGGGCGCTGAACGTGACCTCCTGGACGAGGCGGACCTCGCCCGCCGTCATCGAGACGCCGAGACAATCCACGCGCAGGCCCGTGCCCGCCCGGAAGACGGAGAGCACGCCGTCGTGGCAGAGCATGCGGACGGAGCCGGCGCGGGCGATGTCGCCATCGTGCAGGGGAGCGTCCTCGATGGGCTGGCGGCCGATGAAGACGCCGCCGGAGAGGGCGCGCAGGCGGAAGGCTTCGTCCTCCCAGTAGATCTCCGCGTGGTGCGGGGCGACGCCCGGGGCATCGAGCACGAGGTCGTTGGAGGAGTCGCGCCCGATGCGAAGCCGGCCGCCGGGGAGGCGGACCGGGGCGAGCGGGACGAGCTGCTCTTCGAAGGTGCGCAGGGCGCCACCGCGAAGTTCAGCGACCCAGCCGGCGGCCTGGGCGAGGGCGGGGAAGCGGGAGGCGAGCCGCGCGAACTCCGGCGCCGCGAGGACGAAGAGGGCGCCGGCCGAGCGGCAGACGACGCCGGCGTTGCGGGGGGCGCCGGAGACGACGCCCATTTCGCCGAACGGGCTGCCCGGGCCGAGCGAGGCGATGACCGCTCGTGGCTCGCCCGCATCAGCGACGACGTCGAAGCTCCCGGAGACGACGAGGTAGAGGGCGTCGGATGGGTCGCCCCTGGCGAAGACCGGGGCGCCAGCGGCGAAGGCCGTGAGCTGCCCGGCATCGGCCACGATCTGCAGCTCGTGCTCACCGAGGCCGTTGAAGAGGACGACACCCTCAAGCAGTTGTCCGAGCCCGTCGGCCGGCGCGCCGGTCATCGGGGTTCATCGCCCGGCGACCTCACGGCGCCGCCGCACCTTCCGGCGCCTGCTCCAGCTCTTTGTCCAGCGCGCCGAAGGTTTGGCCCATGATGAGCTTCACGGTGGGCTCGATGATCGGCCCGCCGAGCATGCTGAGGGCGCCGGTGGTCTCGACGGCGAGCGTGTAGTTCACGAGGGTGCCTTCGGGTGCCGGTGCCAGGCGGAAGCGGCCATCGATGGCGAGGCTGCCCGCCGAACCACTGCCGCTGGCCTGGAGGCGATAGCTCGCAGGGCGGTCGAATTCACCAAGAGACACGTCGGCGCTGACCCGGATGGTGCTGACGACGATGCTCACGGCGAGGGTGATGCGGAACTGGCCGGGAGCGACTTCGCGGAACTCTTCGCAGCCGTGGATAGAGCGCTGGAGCGCGGCCGGGCTGGTGAGCGTGTCGAAGACGGCGGACGGCGTGCCGTGAAACGTGTAGTCGCCCTTGAACTCCATCGGTGGGCCTCCGGCGGTTCGATGGCGGTAGCATACGCAGGCGCCTGATAGCCGCTACACCAGAGTTGGCTTGCTACCTGACCCGGCGGAACAAGGAGAAGGGCAGCTCCAAAGCTGCCAGCGAGCCTGCCTTATACTGGGAGCATGACCACCGCCAAACTTGAATTGCAGCGCATCATCCAGGGCCTAACGGATGAAGAGGCCGAGGACATCCTCGATGTCGTCCTCATGCAGATCGAGCCGGAGACGATCACCGACGAAGACCACGCCGAATCTCTCCGCCGCCTGGCGGAGATGAAAGCGGGCGACTCCGTCCGATGGGAGGATCTCAAACGTGATCTCAACTTGTGACCTACACGCTTGAACTGTCGTCGCAGGCGCAATCGTACCTGAGGCGCCAGACTCCCGGCGCCCAGCGGCGTATCGGCCGCCGGCTCGACCAGCTTTGCGACGACCCCTACGACGCGAGCATCTCGAAGGTGCTCGTAGGCAGGGGAGGGCAGCGGTCGTCGCGGGTCGGTGACTTCCGGATTCTCTATTTCGTTGACGACACGGTCCGGGTTGTGGACGTGAGCGACATTGGCCCGCGCGGAGATGTCTACGGCCCGTGATGCCGGGCCCACCCGCGGGCCACGCATCTCCGGTCGCCCATCGCACTCCGCCACGTACACTACACCGCATGCTCAGCCCTTACCGCGTCCTCGACCTCACCTCCGGGCTCGCCGATATCGGCCCCATGATCCTCGCGGACCTCGGCGCGGACGTGATCAAGGTCGAGCCGCCGGGCGGTTCTCCGGGCCGCCAGGCCGAGCCGCGGCTCCCGGACGCACTCGGCTCGGCGCGATTTCACGACTACAACCGGAACAAACGCAGCGTCACCATCGACTTCGACGGAGCCGCCGGCCGGGCGCGGTTCCTGGACCTGGTCCGTGGCGCCGACTTTCTCATGGAAGATGCACCAGCGGGGGCGATGGCCGCTCGCGGGCTCGGCTGGGAGCAACTCCGGGCGGTCAATCCCGGGCTGGTCTACGTTGCCTCGTCGCCGTTCGGGCAGGACGGGCCGTACGCCCACCACCTGAGCACGGACCTCACGCTGGCCGCGATGGGCGGCATGGTGGCTGTGAACGGCGACCCGGACCGTGCCCCCGTCCGGATTTCGATCCCACAGACGTGGCTTCACGCCGGGGCGGAGAGCGCGGTTGCCGCGCTGGTCGCCCATCAGCGGCGGCTCCAGACGGGCGAAGGCCAGTTCGCCGACCTCTCCGTCCAGGCGAGCGTCTTCTGGACCGGCCTCAACTCCATGATCGCCCACGCCGTGCAGGGCAGGAACTACGAGCGCAACGGCACGCTGCTCGACCTGAGCGTTATCGTGCTCAAGCTCTGTTTCCCCTGCAAAGACGGGGAAGTCGTGCTCCTCGCCAGTGGCCCGGCCATGATCGCGATGATTGGCTGGATGGCTGAGGAGGGGATCGTACCCGCGTCGTGGCTGACCGATGAGGACTGGAAGACGTACGACGTCCGCATGCTCACCGGCGGGACGATGATTATCCCCTACGCGGAGGTGCTCGCGCGGATCGGCGACTACTGCCTGCAGCACGGCAAACAGGAGCTGCTGGAACTCGGCCTTGCCGCCAACGTCACCATCGCGCCGGTGTCGCGGGTCGATGAGGTGCTCGCGTTTCGCCACCTGGAGGAGCGGAAATACTGGCAGCCATACCCCCTTGCGGACGGCCGGACGGTGAGGATCCCCGGCCCGTTCGTGCGCCTGGAGGAGACTCCGATCGCCATCACGCGGCCCGCCCCGGCACCCGGGGAGCACACGGCCGAGGTCCTCGCCGCCTCGCGAGCGCCCGCCGCCGTACCGCCTGCTTCGCCGGCCGGCCTGCTCCCTTTCGCGGGCCTGAAGGTCGCCGACTTCTCCTGGATCGGCGTCGGCCCGATTACGGCCAAGTACTTTGCGGACCACGGCGCCGATGTCGTGCGGGTCGAAACGGCGAGCCCGGCCGACCGGCTCCGCGCGGCCGGTCCCCACAAAGACGGCGTCCCCGGGGTGAACCGTTCGCAGTTCTTCGGGGCCTTCAACACCTCCAAGAAGGGGATGACGCTGAACCTGAAGGACCCGGCGGCCCAGGCGATTGCGAAGAAGCTCCTCGCCTGGTGCGACGTTGCGATCGAATCCTTCACGCCGGGCACCATGGCCGACCTCGGCCTCGGCTACGACGTCGCCAGGGAGCTGAACCCGGGGATCATCATGGTCAGCAGCTGCCTGATGGGGCAGACGGGGCCGGCAGCGAAGCTCGCGGGGTACGGCTACCACGCCGCCGCGATATCCGGCTTCTACGAACTCACCGGCTGGGACGACCGGCCGCCGGCCGGGCCGTTCAACGCCTACACGGATGTCATCGCCCCGCACTTCCTGGCGGCGACGGTGATGGCCGCGCTCGACCACCGCCGCCGCACGGGCCAGGGCCAGTACATCGAGCAGGCGCAGATGGAGTCGGCCCTCCACTTCCTCGCGCCTGAGTTCATCGACCACCAGGTGACGGGCGCGGTCCCGCGGCGGGCCGGCAACGATAGCCCGTACGCCGCACCCCACAACACCTACCCGGCCGCGGGTGAGGACCAGTGGATCGCGATCGCCTGCGAAACGGACGAACAATGGCAGGCACTGCGGGCGGGGATGGGCAACCCGGCCGGGGTAGCGGACCCGGCCTTCGATTCGCTCGCAGGCCGCCTGGCGGCGCGCCGGGAGATCGATACGACAATCAGCGCATGGACGACGGGCCAGGAGCGGTACGCGCTCATGGCGGCGCTCCAGGCCGCGGGCGTGCCCGCGGGGGTCGTCCAGCGCTCCAGCGACCTGCAGGACGATCCCCAGTTGGCGCATCGCCACTTCTTCCGGCCGATGGTGCACGCCGAGATGGGCGAAATCCCGTACGAAGGGCACATGTTCCGGATTGCGGGCTACGAAAACGGCCCACGTTTTCCGGCGCCCTGCCTTGGCGCCGACACCTACGAGGTGCTGACCGGGCAGCTCGGGATGACCGATGACGAGGCGGCTGAGGCGTTGGCGAGCGGCGC
>JBJXGC010000013.1:0-5005 GCA_046154545.1 Dehalococcoidia bacterium
TACACAGATATCACCTACGAGGTCGATGGCGCCGCCGCCATCATTACGCTCAACCGCCCGGAGAAGCTGAACGCCTGGACCGGCCGGATGGGCCACGAATATCCCGATGCCCTCGAACGGGCCGACCGCGACCGCGCGGTCAAGGGCGTCATCCTCACCGGCGCCGGGCGCGGCTTCTGCGCCGGGGCCGACATGGGCATGCTCAACGGCATCGCGGCGGCCGGCGGCGAGGCCACCGCGGACGACGAGCGCGGCCGCCCGGGGACGATCGAAGCGAACTACTCCCAGCGCTTCTCCTACCCGCTGCGCACACAGAAGCCGCTGATCGGCGCGATCAACGGGCCCGCCGCCGGGCTCGGGCTGATCGTCTCCCTCTACTGCGACATGCGGTTCGCCAGCGAGGCGGCCCGCTTCGGCACTGCCTTCTCGCGTATCGGCCTGATCGCCGAACACGGCGCGAGCTGGCTCCTGCCCCGGATCGTCGGGACCGCCAACGCCCTCGACCTGCTCTACTCCTCCCGTGTTATCGGCGCCGACGAGGCCCTCCGGATGGGCCTCGTCCAGCGTGTCTACCCGGCGGACGAGCTGCTCGCCGCCACGAAGGAGTACATCGGCTACCTCGCCGCCAACGCCTCACCCACGGCCATGAAGGTCATGAAGCGGCTTGTCTACGACGGCCAGTTCCAGGACCTCGCCACCGCCATCGGCGCCGCGAACGAGGCGATGAAGCCGACCCTCGCCGGCGACGACTTCAAGGAGGGCCTCGCCGCCTTCGCCGAAAAACGCCCGCCGCGCTACCAGGGCATCGGCGAATAGCCTCGCCTTGCAGCGTGGCCAGGACGCCTCCGGTAGGATGCCGTTCATGGTGAAACACCCGCTCCTGCAAGTCGCCGAGGACCTCGCCCCCTTCTTCCGCGAGCACGCGTCCGCGAATGAGCAGGGCCGCCGTCTCTGTCCCGAAGTCGTCGAAGCACTGCGGCCGACGGGCCTCTTCCGCATGGCCGTGCCCGCGGTCTACGGCGGCCCCGAAGTGCCGCCGCTCGACATGATGTCGATCCTCGAGACCGTCTCCGCGGCCGACGGCGCCACCGGCTGGTGCGTCAACATCAGCTCCACGACCTCATCCCTCTCCGGCTTCCTCGCGCCGGAGTGGGCCCACCTGATCTTCGATGACCCCCTCGGCGCATACGGCGGCGCCTTCGCGCCCAACGGCAAGGGGACGACCGTTGAGGGCGGCTGGCAGGTCGATGGGCGCTGGATGTGGGGCAGCGGCACCCAGCACTGCCAGTGGATCAACGGCGGCGTCATCACGGACGAGCGCGAGATGCGCCTGATGTTCTTCCCGGCCTCGGACGTCCGCTTCTTCGACACCTGGCACGCCACCGGCCTCCGCGGCACCGGCTCGCTGGACTACGCCGTCGAGGGCGCCTTCGTCCCCCGCGGGCGCGAAGTCCACGTCGGCAAGGTCTGGGCCCAGGCCGATTCGCCCGTCTCCCGCTTCCCGAACTTCAACCTGCTGGCGGCGGGCCTCGCGGCCGTCGCCCTCGGCATCGGCCGCCGCGCCATTGATGAGGCCGTTGCCCTCCTGGCGGCGAAGACCGCCGGTCCCGCCCGCGCGCGGGCCGCCGAATACGGCCCCGCCCAGGTGGACATCGCCATGGCCGAGGCCACCCTCGGCGGCGCCAGGGCCTTCATCCGCGAAGAAGTAGCGCGGACCTGGGAGCAGGTCGTCCGGGGTGACCGCCCCTCCGTCGAGCAGAAGGCGCGCCTCCGGCTGGCCGCCGCGAACGCGGCCCTCGCCGCTGCCCGCGCCGTCGATCTCGCCTATTACGTTGGTGGGGGGAGTTCCGTATTCGAATCGAACCCGTTGCAGCGCTGCCACCGCGACATCCACACGGCCACCCAACACATGATGGTCAGCGACCGCAACCTCGTCACCTACGCGCGCCTCCGCCTCGGCCTCGAAGCGGAGACGGCGCTGCTCTGAGCGGCTCTTAGCCCGCCCAGGCCCGCGTCGAACTCGAGATCATCACCCAGACCGGCCCAAGGTGGCCGGACCGCAGGTAGGGCGGGCCCATGTGGTCCGTGATGAAGCGGCCCGGGTCGCTGAAGGCGGGGTCGCCGCCGCCGCCGCGGGCGACCTGCTTCCCCGTATCGCTCACCGCGACGGAATCCACGACCGGCGCCTCATGCGGGACGGACCCGGCATCACGCCGTCGAGGGCCTTGCTCCCGGACGTCCGGCGCAATCGCGTCGATGGAAGCGCTGGCCTGCACAACCTTGCTGATAACTATGGCATTCATCGATGGTGCCCCCTCCTGGCACGGGACTCTGTCATACAATACGTCGCTCCGTCTGGACAGCCGGTTGAGATAGGGTGACAGTCCCGTTCAGGACTATTGACGCCCAGCCGTCCGCCCTTCGGCGCCACGTTTTTCCTGGCCGGGAACGGCCGGGACCCGGCCGCTGATCGCCGCCCCCCGGGCCAGGGTTCGCCGCTTTCATTCACGTGGACTTTCTTATGTCATTTCACGAGGTGCCGCGCCAAACCGGGTGGACACTGCCCTATACTCCGCGCGGCACACTGGCCAGCCGTCCAACCGCCGCCAGGATCGTCGAACGAGGTGCAGCAGTGAAACTCGGGATCTGCGTCCCCGCCCTTGGCCCCCATGTCGACCGCCAGACCGTCCGTGACTTCGCGCTCCGGGCCGAGGCCGCCGGATTCGATTCCCTCTGGGTGCAGGAGCACTTCATGTGGCGGGCCGTGCCCAAAACCGGCTACGCCGGCGCGCCCGGGCTGCCAATGCCGAAGCCCTACCAGAGCCTGCTCCAGCCGCTGGAGCTGCTGAGCTTCTGCGCCGCGATCACGGAGCGCGTGCAACTCGGCACTTCCATCCTCGTCACCGCCTATCACCGGCCCCTCGCCCTCGCCCGGCGCATGGCGACCCTCGACGTCCTCTCCGGCGGCCGCGCCCTCTGCGGCCTGGGGTTGGGCTGGATGGCCGAGGAGTACGAGCACATGGATACTCCCTTCGAGAAGCGTGGCCCGCGCATGACGGACTTCGTCCGCGCCCTGAAAGCGGCCTGGCTCCCTGACCCCGTCTCCTACGATGGGCCGTTCTTTCGCTACCCGGAGTGCGATTCGTCGCCCAAGCCGGTGCAGCGCGACGCGGACGGCCAGCCGTATGTGCCCATCCTCACGGGCGGCGGCAGCCCGAAGTCCCTTGAACGCTGCGCGAAGTACGGCGATGGGTGGAACCCGGCCGGGATGCCCGCGGCCGCTGTCGCAGCCGCCCGCCGCGAGCTCGACGCCATGTGCGAAGCGCAGGGCCGGCCGCACGTGCCGGTCTACCTGCGCGTCTTCAACAACCCCACGATGGCGGGCGTCGAAGCCTGGGACGGCGGCTTCTTCGGCCCGATGTCCTGGCACGGCGGCATCGACAAGCAGGCGGAGCGGTTGGCCGAGTGCAAGTCCGCCGGCATCGACCATGTCATCCTCGAGACGAACTTCTGGGAGGCCAACCCATCGCCCGCGCACTGGCTCAAGCAGGTGGACTGGTTCGCCCCGCTGGTCGACCTCGCCCACGGCTGATCAGGGCACCGCGAGTTCACGCCAGGACGACGAGAGCGCCAGGATTCCGCGCGGATGCCCGCGGGAAAATCGCAATCGTCCTCTTGGCGATCTTGGCGCCCTGGCGGTTCACCAGCACATAGCCGCGGCATATGCGGGTATCGCCATTTCGCCTTCACGGCCAATCGGCCGTAGACACCACGCTCCCCTGCCTGACAATTGTGACATGCGTCACAGCCTCCCTCGCCCCCGGATACCTACGGCATTGCGGATGGCCCCCGCGGCCGTGGCCCTCGCCGGGCTCGCCGCCCTGGGTGCCTGCGGCGGCGGCGGCGGCCCCGCCGTCCCCGATACCCGCGTGCCGGACGGCGCACCCTTCATCGATCAGCGGAGCCTCGCCTTCAAGCCGGACAATGTCCGTACGAAGGCCGGCGAGCAGGTCTACTTCAAGAACAGCGAGACCGCGATCCACACCGTCTCCATCAACGGGAAGAACGCCTCCGGCAGCATGACGAAGAACGAACTCTTCGTCTGGACGCCACCGGCCGCGGGCAGCTACCGGATCACCTGCGACTTCCACCCCCAGATGAGGGCGACCGTCACCGTCGAATGATCGCGTCAGCCCATGGGTGGCGCCTCTACCCGTTCAACGCCGCGATCAGCCGTCCACACACCTCGCTCATGACGGCCGCGTCGTCCGTACCGGCGAGCGAAAGCCGCCTCGTGTGGACATTGTGGTGCGACCACGCCGTCTCAATCGCAGCCTCCAGCCCGGCGAGGGCCGCCGCCGCCGCCAGCACCCCCGCGTCGGCATCCGACCGGTCGGCCGTCAGGAAGACGATTTCCCCGTGCCCGTCCCGCGCCAGCAGCCGCCCAAACGCCTGGGCGGCGAGGAACGGCGCCGTCACGAGCGCATCGACCGTCGCCCGGAACTCGTGTTGCGCCAGTTCGTCGATGGGGATGACCGAAGCACGGTCATGGGCGCAGACCAGGGCGTCGCAGCGGCCGTAGCGGTCCCAGACCTGCTCTGCGAAGGCGTTTACGGCCGTATCATCCGAGGCGTCCATGACGGTGACGAAATGCTCCCGGCCGATCACCCAGGCCTCGTTCGCGATCGAGTTCATGGCGAACTCCTGGGTCTGCTCCTGGGCGGTCGTCGCCAGCGCAAGGTTCGCACCCGACTCAGCCAGCCCCACCACGAGGGCACGGTCGGAGGCGCTGCCCGTCCCGATGAAGGCGACCACCCGGCCGTTCAGCGGTTCGGCGGTCATCGGGTAAACACCAGGATGGCCGGGACGGCGAGGGCGATGAGGACGAGCAGGCTGAGCGCGATGCCGATGCTGTTCCAGTCGCGATGACGGACGCGCCCCCCGTAGTAGCGGTCCTCCCACGAGCCGTCCATCAGGTCGAGGTCACGCTCATCCGGGCCGAGGT
>JBJXGC010000018.1:0-2512 GCA_046154545.1 Dehalococcoidia bacterium
CCAATCCCATCACCGCTACGTGTGGCCATCGGAACTCGACCTCATGGCCCGGATCGCCGGCCTCCGCCTCTGCGAGCGCTGGGCCGACTGGGACCGCTCTCCCTTCACGAGCGAGAGCCGCAAGCACGTTTCGGTCTGGGGGAAGGAGGCGCCGCTATGCGGCGCCTCCGCCCGAGCCCGGCCTGGCGCGTAACGGTCACTCGACCGGACCGTCACACGCCGGGCCGGCCTCCCTCCGATTGTTACCGTAGTGTTAACACAGTACACAAACTGTGTTAATTTGGGCTTCCCAACGTTGTGTACCGTGTTATACTCCCGCCTGCAAGCTCGAATCAGGTTCGGGGATTGTGCAACGGGCGCCGTCCAGGCCGGGAGTCGAGACCCGTGGATGGCGCTGAATACACTCAGGCGCCAGGCGGGGTGCGGCTATGAGCTCTTGGAGTTCCATTGTTGTCTGTCCGGGCCAGGCGGCCGAATGCGGCCGTCCCTCTCGATGGTCTTCGCGCCAGGGCTGGCGATATGGCGATAGCGATCGGCGGCTCAGCCGTGGCCGCGGTGATTTCGCAGCACACGCTGCACGCTCTCGCGCCGGGAGCGCGCATCGCCTGGGGATGGCTGGTGCATCTCCGTGCCAACGGCCCCACGGGCTAGCCCGGCGGCGCCAACCGGAGAGATCCCCCTTCGCTGGGGCGCCCCTGCCACAGCCACCCACCTCACGGCCCGCCGCCGTTCAGCCCGCCTGGGTCAACGCCGCACGTCCCCGGAGGAACTGGATGGCCTCCATCATCACCCGGCAATCAACCTCGTTATAGGAGCGGACGTCATGCATCAGATCCAGTCCTGGGAATCCAACTCCCTGCTCGATAGCCTCCCTCGCACACTGCCAGGCGGCGGTCATCGCGCCCATGCCGTCGGTGATACTGTCCCCCCAGCCCGTGGCGATCAGCCCGTGGCTGTAGAGCGCCCGGCCGACAGCCTTGAGCCCAAACCCAAGCGCACCCCGCACAACCACGGGCTCACGCTTGTCCTTCATGACCTGCCCGAGGAAGTCGAACCAGTCCGGTTCGACCCACCGCAGCGACCGGCCTGGATGTCGCGCTCGAGCTGAGTTGAACGCGCTGCTCAGGGTCGTGACCTCCGCCTGCGACCAGTGAAAGACAAGCGGAGGCGGCCCCCCGGGCGCCAGCCGGGCACGCGTCGCCGCCATATGCGCCAGCCAGCCTTCGATGACCGCGGCCTCCGCCTCCTCCGCGAGTGACTCGGCCGTGAACGAGGCGAACCGCCACTCCCCGGCTTCCAGGTGCCCACAGCCGATCATGAAGATGAGCGGTTGGCCATTCTGCTCCGGCACCCGGCTGAAGTCGTCGTCCAGATTGTTGACCGTTTCGAAGTCCACGAAGAACTCGACCGGCCCCGGCCGCGCCCAGCGTCCCGCCTCCGCGCGGATGACCGCCGGCCGCACGGGGTCGCCCTCGTGCTCGCGGTTCACCTCGAGGATGCGGTCGAAGATGCCGGGGTTGCACGCCCCCGTCATCCCCATCGAGGCCGCCGTGAAGCGGGGGTCCGTCCAGCGGAAGATGCCCTGCGCCCGGGCGAGGCCGCGCCCTTCGGCCCCCGCAAACCAGGCCAGGCTCAGGTCCTCCAGCTCCGTCGCGATGCGGTGGCAGACGCCGTGCCAACTGCCCTGCTGATCGTCCTTCATATTCGGCCAGAGCTCCTCCACCGACGGTTCGGGGAGGACCTGCCAGGCGCCGCCCTCGGCCCGCACCCGCCGTACCCACTCGACCGCCTCGCGGGCGGTGCGGGCGAGCACGCCCTTGCGCCAGGAGTGGGCCTGCTCCACCCGCCCGAGCCGCTCCATGCAGCTCGAACCTCGCCGCTCGGGGCCGCCACGCTCCTTGCCCTGCTCCCAGCCGCGGCCGAGCAGGTAGGAGGCCGGCGCTTCGAAGCCCTGGATGCGCCCGAGGGCCGCGTTGTAGAGGTAGGTCTGGACCATGTAGGCGAGGTGCCCGGTCGCCGCGTGGCCGTGGCGGTCGAGGTGGAGCCCTGAATATTTGATGTCGATCACCCGGTAGTGCCAGCTCCCCCCCAGGGCCGGCGCCGGGACGGCCGCCTCTTCGGCCGAGAGGTCGCCCGGGAAGAGGTCGTGGAGGACATCGCTGCGGACCAGCAGGTCGGCCGCCCCGTAGGTGCGCGTCTCCGGGTTGCGGAGAACCGCCTGGTGGATCAGGGGCGCACCGCTGACCATCGCCTCCCACGTCTCGCGCGCCCCCTCGAGCGACTGCGGCCCGCCCTCGACGCGGACGACCGGGAGGCGGCGCCCCAGGTAACGGACGACCGCCGCCTCGAACTCCTGGCCCTTCCGCATGATGAAGCGGCTGAAGTCCGTGCGCTCGTCGTAGCCCGGCAGCTCGTCGTCCGGGACGAAGCCACGGTCCCGCCCGTACTCACTGAGCCAATCGAGGAGGCAGTCCTCGCGCGCGAAGTTCCGCGTCCGGCTCGCGCTCACCCA
>JBJXGC010000063.1:0-16653 GCA_046154545.1 Dehalococcoidia bacterium
GTCGTAGGTCGCGAGGTTGAGCCCACCGTCGCTGTAGAACTCCCCGGCCACCTCAGCCCGCCTCGGCCGCCACGGTCGCCGCCGCCGGGGCCAACCCCGTCACCTCGAGTACCGACTCGAACGACGCGATCGCCACTTCGATCTGGCTGTCATCCGGTACCTTCGTCGTCAGCCCCTGGAGGAGGATGTTGGGGACGAACATGGCCTTCACGACCGGGTTCGTGTTGAAGCGCGCCCCGAAGCGGAGGATTTCGTAGGCCACCCCCGCGATCAGCGGCACGAAGACGATCCGTGAGGCGACCCGGATGATGAGCCCCTCGTCCACCAGCAAGTCGAAGATGAAGAAGGTGACGAGGGCCACCATGATCACGACCAGCAGGAAGCTCGTGCCGCAGCGCTGGTGCTCCTTCGGGAAGGGCCGGATGGCGGCGACATCAAGCGGTTTCCCCGCCTCGTAGGCGTGGATCGTCATGTGCTCGGCGCCGTGGTACTGGAACACCCGCCGGATCTCCTTCATCCGCCCGATGAGCGCGATATAGGCGACGAACATGCCAAGGCGGACCACCGTCTCGACGAGCACGATCCAGAGCCGGGCGAGGTCGAGCCGTTCCAGCAGGTGGGCCAGCAGGATCGGCCCGGCGAAGAAGACGCCGATCACAAACACGAGGGCGAAGGCCATGGCTCCCCAGAAGACCTTCTCCGGGAACTCCGACTCCTCGGCCGTCCCGGAGCCGTCGTCTTCGAAGGCGATGCGCGAGGAGTAGGAGAGCGACCGCATGCCCAGGGCCATCGTCTCCCAGAGCACCAGCATCCCCCGGATGAGCGGGATCTTGCGCACCGGGCCGGTGTACACCCAGCCCTCCAGCCGTTCCGCGTGGCGGACGATGTGCCCCTTCGGGTGGCGCACGGCCACCGCCATGTGCTGGGGCCCGCGGATCATCACGCCCTCCATCACCGCCTGGCCACCGAAGTAGACGTTCGGCCGCTCGGGCTTGATCGCGGCGAGCAAAGCAAAAAGGGGCGCCAGGATGGCGCCCCTCAGAGCTCTGATTGCGGTGAGCTTACTGGCTGCGAGCATAGCGGCGGTTGAACCGCTCGACCCGGCCAGCGGTGTCGATGATGCGCTGGTCGCCGGTGAAGAAGGGATGGCAGGCGCTGCACACGTCAAGGTGCATCGACGGGCGGGTGGACCGGGTGGCGAACTCGGCCCCACAGGTGCACCTGATCGTCGCGGTTTCATACTTCGGGTGGATATCGGTTTTCAACGGGGTCTCCTGGATTCCTCTGGGCGCTAGACGGCCGGTTCGGCCGCGTAGACGCTGATCTTCTTGCGCCGTCCCTTGGCGTACGGCTCGAACTTCACTTTGCCATCGATGAGCGCGTAGATGGTGTAGTCCCGGCCGAGGCCGACGTTGTTACCGGGGTGAAAGCGCGTGCCGCACTGCCGCAGGATGATGCCGCCCGGCCGCACCACCTCCCCGTCGTAGAGCTTCACGCCCCGCCGCTGGCTGTTGCTGTCGCGTCCGTTCTTGGAGCTGCTGACGCCTTTTTTGTGTGCCATTGCCGGACCTCACCTTCCCGGCTCTCGCCGGTCTGACCTGTGTTGCTTATCCCGCCGAGATCGACTCGACCACCAGCCGGCTGACGGGCTGGCGATGGCCGAACGTCCGGCGATAGCGCACTTTGTTCTTGTACTTCATGAAGCGGATCTTGGGTGCCTTGCCGTGCTGCGAAATGCGCGCGGTGACGGCGGCCCCATCCACGAGTGGCGTGCCGATCGTTACCGCCGCGCCATCGAGGACCATGAGCACGTCACGGTAGGTGATAGTGTCGCCAACCGCGCCATCGACGTGGCTGACTTCGAATTCTTGCCCCTCAACGAGGCGAAGCTGGCGCCCATCGGCGCGTATGATCGCTTCCATATGTTGCTCCGAAACGGTCCAGTGGACGATCTCCCAGTCTAGGGGGCGGTCCCCGCTCCGGTCAATTGATTTGCGTGCCCGGACGCCTCACGAAGGGCCAACGGGGCCGCGATCACGGTCGATCGGGCGTCGTGTGCCCTCGTCCACCCGCGCATCATCGCACTTCATGGATGGAACGCCTGGCCTGCCCCAGACCCCGGCGGGGCCGGATGAGGCCGGCGGCCTCTCCGCGGCTGAGGCGGCCGTGCGCCTTCGCCGCGACGGGCCGAATGTGCTTCCCCCGCCGAAGGGCGTCCCGGCCTGGCGTCAGCTCTCCGCCCAGATGGTGCACTTCTTCGCCTTGCTGCTCTGGGTGGCCGGTCTCCTGGCCTTCTTCGCCGGGCTCCCTCAGCTGGGCGTGGCGATTTTTGCCGTCATCATCGTCAACGGCCTCTTCGCCTTCGCCCAGGAACACCGTGCCGAACGGGCGACGGCCCGCCTCCGCGCCCTCCTGCCGCGCCGCGCCACCGTCATTCGTGACGGCCAGTCCCTGGTCATCGACGCAGCCGGCCTCGTGATCGGGGACTGCGTCGTCCTCCGGGCCGGTGACAACGTCCCCGCCGACCTCCGCCTCCTCGAGGCGACCGCCCTCCTCGTCGATCGCTCGACGATGACCGGCGAGAGCGTGCCCGTCGGCGCCGCTGCCGGCGAGGAGCTGCTCGGCGGGATGCTCATCGTCGAAGGGGAGGGCCTCGCGACGGTGACCGCCACCGGGGCGCGGACCCGTCTCGCCGCCATCGCCCGACTCACCCAGGACAACGTCCGCTCGAAGACGCCGCTCACCATCGAGATCGAGCGCCTGGTCCGCATCGTCGCCGCCATCGCCGTCGGTGTCGGCGTGTTCTTCTTCGTCATCGCGCTCCTCGTCGGCACGCCGGTTTCGGTTGGATTCGTGTTCGCCATCGGCGTCACCGTCGCCCTCGTGCCCGAGGGCCTGCTCCCCACGGTCACCCTCTCCCTCGCCGGCGGCGCCCAGCGTATGGCCCACCGTCACGCCCTCGTCCGCCATCTCGAGGCGGTGGAGACGCTCGGCGCCACCACCTTCATCTGCACCGACAAGACAGGCACCCTGACCCTCAACCAGATGACCGCCGTCGAAGTGTGGATGCCGGGCGGCTCCTTCAGCATCGACGCGCGCGGCTACGACCCGTCGATCCCCGTGGCACCTCCCGAGAACCTGACAGCGGCCGCTCATGCGCTCGCTATCGCTGGCGTTCGCGCGTCGGACGGCCGGGTGGTGCTCAAGTCAGGGCAATGGGTTGCCGAAGGCGACCCCATGGATGCGGCGCTTCACACCTTCGCCCTCCGCCTCGGGGCAGGGATCGAGCCGAAGGCCGCGGCCACGCGCTTCCCCTTCGACGCCCGGCGGCGGCGGATGTCGGTCCTGGCCGATGGCGTCCTCTCTGTCAAAGGTGCGCCCGAGACCCTCCTCGAACGATGCCTCGATGCGGGTGCTGCCGTGGACGCCATGGAGACGCTCAGCGCGCGCGGTCTGCGCGTCCTCGCCGTCGCCCAGAAGCCGCTGGCCGGGGCCATCCCGGCGACCGCCGACGAGGCGGAACGCGGCCTCACCCTCCTCGGTCTCGTCGCCTTCGAGGACCCGCCCAGGGCGGAGGTCGCCCCGGCCATCGCCGCCTGCCGGGCGGCCGGCATCCGCGTTGGCATGCTCACCGGGGACCACCCGGCGACCGCCACGGCGATCGCCCGGGAGGTTGGGCTGCTCCTGCCCACGAGCATGGTCGTCGAAGGGAAGGACCTGCCTGCCGATGATGCCCTCTTCGGCGCCCTCATCGACCGTGATGGCGTCGTCATCAGCCGCGTCTCACCCGAGGACAAGCTCCGCATCGCCCGTGTCCTGCACGACCGCGGTCATGTCGTCGCCATGACCGGCGACGGCGTGAACGACGGCCCGGCCCTCCAGGCGGCGGATGTCGGGATCGCGATGGGGCGCGGGGGCACCGACGTCGCCCGGGAGGCGGCCGATGTCGTCCTGCTCGATGACAACTTCGCCACCATCGTCGCCGCCGTCGAAGAGGGGCGCGCGACCTTCTCCAACATCCGCCGCTTCCTCACCTATCACCTCACCGACAACGTCGCTGAGCTGACCCCCTTCGTCGTCTGGGCACTCTCCGGCGGGGCGTTCCCCCTTGCCCTGGGCGTGCTCCAGATCCTCTTCCTCGATATCGGCACGGACCTCCTGCCCGCACTCGCGCTCGGCGCCGAGCCGCCGGATAAGCGGACGCTCTGGACGCCCATCCGCGGGCGCCACCTCATCGACCGTTCCATGCTCGTCCGTGTCTTCGGCGTCCTCGGGCCGGTGGAAGCGCTCTTCGAGATGTCCGCGTTCCTCGTCACCATGCTGGTCGCGGGCTGGCGGCCGGGTGATAGCTTCCCTACCGGCGCGACGCTCTTCGCCGCCAGCGGGGCGGCCTTCTCGGCGGTGGTCATCGGCCAGGCCGCCAACGCCTTCGCCTGCCGCAGCACGGTCCACCCGGTCTTCGCCCGCGGGCGCCCGGCGAACCGCCTCCTCCGCGTCGCTGTCGCGGTCGAACTGGCCATGCTCGCCGGCTTCCTCTTCGTCCCACCGATCGCCGACTTCCTGGAACACGCCTCGCCGACCGCCTGGGGATGGTTCGTCGCCAGCCTTGCCGGCCCGCCAGTGATCGGCGTGGACGCCGCCCACAAGTGGCTGGCCGGTCGCGAAGGCTGGGCGCGGCGCGACCCCTGAGCGACGCTTAGGGGCCGAGGCCAGGCGCGGGCGTAGCCGCCCACCGGGGGTCCACCGCTGTTTAGGTCAGCAGCTCGCGTACCCGCTTCGGGAGTTCGGCGAGCACCTCGTTCCATTCGCCTGAGCTGACGTGCTTCGCCAGCACCTGGCTGACGGCGTGGACCGCCCACTCGCTGTCTCCGCGCTCCAGCCGCGCCTCTTCGCCCACCTGGGCGAGGAACGTCTCCGGGTCTCGGTCGGATTGCGGCCGATTCTGCGGGTCCCACCCCTCGTAGTAGATGCCGCGGACGAGCATCGGTAGCTGGGCCGCGAACTGGGCGGATTCGTCGATCGTTAAGCGGTCGCGCAGGGTGTGCAGGACAGCGCGAAGCGCGCCGTACGCGCCGTGGCGGTCGCTGCCGAGGTCGGCTGCGATCTCGTTCAACCAGGTGTAGGTGAGCTGGACAGTCTCATCAATGCCTTCGAGTCCTTTGGCGGCCATGTGGTTCTCCTGTAGTGATCTGGCCCCAGCGTCGCCCCACCCGGGCACGCTGGGAACGGCCGGATGGTGTACGTCAGAGGCGACGGGTGGCCCAACTCGCACCGTGATCGAACGGCCCCCGGAACTCAGCCCGGATGGCCGCTGCTGGCGGCTCTCCCCCGGACGACGCTTTGGCCCACAACCTGAGCCGGGAGGCCTTACCTTGAAAGCAGCGCGCATCCACGCCTATGGCAAACCGCTGGTCGTCGAAGATGTCCCCAAACCGGCCGCCGGGCCCGGCGAAGTCGTCGTCCGGGTCGAAGGTGCCGGCTTCTGCCACAGCGACCTCCACATCCTCGGCGGGGAGATCCCCATCCTCCCCCGCATGCCGCTCATCCTCGGCCATGAGAATGCCGGGCGCGTGGCGGAAGTGGGCCCAGGTGTCACAACCGTCAAGCCCGGCGACCCCGTTGCTGTCTACGGCGGCTGGGGCTGCCGCAGCTGCGACATCTGCGTTGGCGGTGAAGAGCAACTCTGCCCGGCAGCCCGCTGGGCCGGGCTCTCGAACTATGACGGCGGCTACGCCGAGTACCTCCTCGTGCCCGACGAGCGCTACCTGGTGCCCCTGAAGGTCCTGGAGCCACGGGCCGCCGCCCCGCTCACCGATGCGGCCCTCACGCCCTATCGGGCCGTGAGGCGCGCCCTGCCCTACATCCATCCGGACCACGCTGTCCTCGCTATCGGCATCGGCGGCCTGGGGCAGTACGGCGTCAAGCTCCTCCGCCTCCTCAGCGGCGCGCCGATCATCGCCGTCGATACCGATGCGAAGAAACGAGAGCTCGCCTGCAGCTATGGCGCGACCCATGCGCTCGACCCGGCTGACCCAGAACTCGCCGCCCAGGTTCAGGCCCTCAGTGGTGGCGGCGTGAGCGCCGCTTTCGATTTCGTCGGCGCGGAGAGCACCCTCGCCCTTGCCCTCGGCGCCACCCGCTCCGGCGGCAAGGTCACCCAGATCGGCCTCGCCGGCGGCACGGCCAGGCTCAAAGTGCTCGAAACCACCCGCTTCGAGGTGACCTTCGAAGCCACCCTCTGGGGGACCATCCGGGAGCTGCGTGAAGTGGTGGCGATGGTCGAAAATGGCCACCTCACGCCGATCGAGACCGAGTACGTCCCGCTCGACCAGATCAACGCTGTCGCGGAGCGGGTGAAGAGCGGCGACGTGATGGGGCGTATGGTGATCGTGCCGTGACCTCGCGGCGGAGGGTCTTCGCCTGAGCACGGGAGAATCGGCCGCGAACCTCGCCGTCGCCCTGGCCATCGGCCTGCTCATCGGGATCGAGCGGGAGCGGCGTAAGGGCGACGGCCCGGCGCGCCGTTCCGCCGGGGTCCGCACGTTCGCCCTCGCCGCCCTGGCCGGGGGCGTCGCCGCCGCCACCGGGATCGGGTCCGTCGCCGCCGCCGCGCTCCTTGTGCTCGGTGTCGTGGCTGCGGCCTCCTACGTTCGCTCGCCGCGCGAGGACCCCGGGATCACCACGGAGGTGGCGCTCGTCGTCACCTTCCTCCTCGGCGTCCTCGCCTACAGCGAACCGGTCCTCGGCGCCGGCCTGGGGGTCGCGACAGCGTCCATTCTCGCGTTTCGCACACCGATCCATCGGTTCGTGCGGAACATCCTGACGGAGCAGGAACTCCACGACCTCCTCCTCTTCGCGGCGGGCGCCGCGGTCGTCCTGCCGCTCATGCCGGATCGGTCGGTTGGGCCGTTCGACGTCCTCAACCCGTTCAAGGTCTGGCGCCTGGTCGTCCTCGTGATGGGCATCAGTGGTGTCGGCTACGTCGCCCTGCGCCTCCTCGGCCCCCGTTTCGGCCTGCCCGTGGCCGGCCTGGCCGGTGGCTTCGTCTCCAGTGCCGCGACCATCGGGTCGATGGGTAGCCTGGCCCGCAAGGTGCCCGCGCTGGTGCGCCCGGCCGTCGCGGGCGCGGTCTTCTCGACGGTGGCGACGATCCTGCAGATGGCCGTCGTCCTCGAACTGGGCAGCCGGGAGACGCTGGCGAAGATGGTGCTCCCCCTCACCTTCGCCGGCGCCGCCGCGATAGTCTTCGGCGTCGCCACCGCCCTCGGGCTCCGCGGGTCGCCTTCGCCGTCCGAGAGCATGAACCCGGGCCGCGCCTTCCAGGTGCGTACAGCGGTCGTCTTCGCCGGCACCGTCACGGTGATCATGTTTACGGCGGCTGCCCTCCAGTCCTGGCTCGGAGATGCCGGCCTGGCGCTCTCCGTCGGCCTTGCCGGCTTCGCCGACGCCCACGCCGCCGCCGCCTCCGCCGCCGCCCTGGCGGCGAAGGGCGAGGTCTCGCCCGATGTCGCCGCCTTCGCCATCCTCGTCGGTCTGACGACCAACGCCATTACCAAGGCGGTCGTCGCCGCCACCACCGGCCGCCGGCGCTACGCCCTCCCGGTGTGGGGCGGCCTGGCGGCCGTCGTGGGCGCGGCCTGGGCCGGTGAGGCCGTCCGCCTCGCCCTCTGATTGACGGCCGAAGGGACCCGAAGGACGGGCCAACCGGTTCTGCCGCGCGGCCACTGGGCGGCCCACCATGCCAGCGTGCCTGTCCTCTTGTCAGCCCGTGATACCTGCCCCTCATCCGTAACGCGGCGCTGGCCGCGCAGGCCCGGCCCGAACGTCGTCCGGCCGGCCATGCCTGGGGTCAGGGATAGCGCCCGCGGGAGGGCGGTGCCGAAGGCTGCTTCCTCGCCAGGGCACTGCCCGTCTGCGGGCCACGTGCCGGCCGCAGGCACGGCCGGAGTTGGCGTCGTATGCGTTCGCTGACGGTCGCCCGCGTAGCCGGGATCGCCATCGAGGTCCATCCCTCCTGGCTGATCATCCTCGGACTCGTCTCCTGGACGCTCTCGGAAGAGGCCTTTCCGGCGGCCTACGAGGATTGGAGCACCGCCGCCTACTGGGCCGTCGGCGTAGCAGCCGCGCTTCTCCTCTTTGTCACCGTCCTCCTCCACGAACTGGCCCATGCCCTGGTGGCGAAGCGCCGCGGCCTCGATGTCCCCAGGATCACGCTCTTCATCTTCGGTGGCGTCTCCCACCTCGCCCGCCAGCCGAAGTCTGCCGGCGAAGAGTTCGCCATCGCCATCGCCGGGCCGGCCACGAGCTTCGTTATCGCGGCCGTGACCGGCGTTGCCAGCGCCTTCGCCGGGAATGAGAAGCTCGATGCGGTCCTCGTCTATCTCGCGACCGTGAACGTGCTCCTCGGTGTCTTCAATCTCCTCCCCGGCTTCCCCCTCGACGGCGGCCGCGTCCTTCGGGCCATCGCCTGGGAGCGGACGCAGAGCTTCCGCCGGGCCACCCAGATCGCCAGCCGGGTTGGCGAGGCCTTCGCCTACCTCCTGATCGCTGCCGGCCTGGTGATGTTCATCTCCGGGTACCCCCTCAACGGGCTCTGGGCCTTCCTCATCGCCTGGTTCCTCCTCGGCGCCGCCCGCGCCGAGAGCCAGGGCGTCCAGGTCGAGAGTGTCCTCGCCGCTTTGAAGGCGCGCGACGTGATGACAACCGACTTCGCGTTCGTCCCGCCCGCCGCCACCGTCCAGAGCATCGTCGATGACTATCTCCTCGGCCGTGGCGAGCGGGCGGTCATCGTGGCCGAAGGGGGCGCCGCCCTTGGGATCCTCACCGTCACCGATATCCAGCGCGCCCCCCGCCCCGCCTGGCCCACGACCCTGGCCTCGGCGCTGATGACGCCCCAGTCACGCGTCACGGCCGTCGCCGCGGGTACGAGCGCGCTTGAGGTCCTCGCCCTGCTCAGCGAACACAAGCTCAACCAGGTGCCCGTCATTGAGGGCGGGCGGCTCATCGGGCTCGTCGCCCGCCGTCATCTCCTCGACCGGATTCAGCTCGCCGACGCCCTCCGCGCCGGCGACCCCGCCGTCACCTGAAGGCTTCCCTCGGCCCCCCCCCCGGTTCCGGCCGTGTCATGGGCGTGTCTGGCCCAACGGGTCGCGTATCCAGGGACGAACGGCGCTGCCCGGCCCGGGACTGCTCCGATACGGTGGGAGGAACCCCACGGAGGAGGCTCACTCATGGAAACCAAACCAATCCGCCGGCCCGAATTCGACCCGATGCGGATGCTCCGCGAGATTGACCACGACTTCCCTGCCTGGCCGTGGAACGCCTTCCGGCGCACGAAGAGCGGCACCGGCTGGCTGCCCTCGGTCGATGTCTACGACGAGGACGGCTCCGTCGTCGTCAAGGCCGAAGTCCCGGGCATGACCAAGGACGACATCAAGGTCAGGGTCGAAGACGACAACCTCGTCATCGAAGGCGAGAGGAAGTCCGAGACCGAGAAGAAGGAGAAGGACTACTACTTCTGCGAGCGCGAGTACGGCTCCTTCTATCGCCGCATCCCCCTCCCCGCCGCCGTCGACAGCGCAAAGACGGAGGCCACCGTGAAAGACGGCGTGCTCACCGTGAGAGCGCCGCGGACGATCCCCGTACCGAAGGCCCACACCATCGCGGTCAATTAGGCGGATGTGGCAGGGAGCTTCCCGAAAGGTCGCGAGCTGGGCTCTCCGCAGGTGAAGCCGAAAAAGGGGGGCGCTCAACGAGCGCCCCCCTTTCCGTTGTTCGCCCGTCGCCTCAGGGAGCGGTCGAGAATGAGTAGTCCCGGAACTTCGAGTACACGCCGCTCGCGTCGCGGGTTGAGAGACGCACCCAGATCACCGTCCCGTTCGTGGGGAAGCCGATGAGCGTGATCGCCGTCCCCGTCGTCGTTGTGTGGGTGTAGAGGTTGGCACTCCCCTGGCTCAGCCCAAACTGCAGCCGGTAGCCGGTGGCCCCGGGCACGGTCGTCCACTGGAACGTCGCCCGGCTGGCCCGGATGACCGACCCGTTGGCCGGCGCGGTCAGCGCCGAGGATGCCGTCGACGGGACGGTCGTCGGTGTCGCTGTCCGGATGGGTGTTGGAGTAGCCGTCCGCACGGGTGTCGCTGTTGCCACGGGCGTAGAGGTCCTGATCGGCGTGGGCGTCGCCGTCGGGCCCGGCGGCGGGGTACCACCCGTGCCGTCGTCTACCAGCCCGAAGTCGGTCGTCCAGTACCAGCCGTACGGCGAACCCGCGACCTGCACCCGGCCGATGCCGATCATCCGGTAGGAGCTGTTCAGCATGTTCGCGTTGTGGCCGGCCGAGTTCCGCCAGGCGGTAAACGCCTCCTGGGCGGTGTCCCAGACTGTCCCGGCCGCGATATTTTCGCCCGCCCCTCCGGGGTAGTCACAGTTCTGGGCGCGCGTGCTCGGCGACCGGCCAAGCGAGTCGGTATGGGAGAAGTACGCCTTCGCGCCCATATCGCGCGACATCCAGGCTGAGGCGCGGTTGAGGTTGGTCGATGCCTTCAGCGCCGCCAGGCCGCTCTGCGCCCGGTAGCTGTTGATCAGCGTCAGGAAGGCCTGTTCCTCCGCATCCAGGCCCAGGTCCGCCGCTGTCACGGTGCAGTTCGTCAGGGCGCGGGCCTCACCAGCGGGCGAGGCGAAGGGCAGGGCGGCCGCCCCTGTCAGCGCCAGCACGCCGAGGACGGGGAACAGGAACCGGGCGGGTAAGAGACGTTTCATAGAGCGACCTCCACGGTGCGTTCTGGTAGACATATCTTCATTCGACCCCAACCGCCGCCAAGACGGTGGAGATATCGGTAAACGGCCCGCAAATTGTGTGACATTTCCGGCGGGCGCCTGTCGGGGCAGTTGCAGAGGCCCGGCCGGGAATATCCCGCGCGACTGCGTGGCCTCTGCTAAGCTGCACCTGTGCCCGGCCTCGAAATCGAACGACTGCCCGAACTGCATAACCCGGTCGCCGTTGTCGCCTTTTCAGGGTGGAACGACGCCGCCAGCGCAGCCACTGACGCCGCCCGCTACGTCGTCCGGCGCCTCGGCGCCCGCCGCTTCGCGTCTATCGACCCGGAGCCGTTCTACGACTTCAGCGACAACCGCCCCCAGGCCACGATTACGCCGACCGGCCGCGAAATCACCTGGCCCAAGAACGAGTTCTTCTACGCCAGGAACCCGGCCGGGGCGCACGACATCATCATCGGTGTCGGCGCCGAGCCAGACCTCCAGTGGCGGACCTTCTCGGGTTACTACCTCGAGCTCTTCAGCCGGCTGCAGGCCAGCCTCGTGGTCTCGCTCGGGGCGCTGCTTGCCGACGTGCCGCACACCCGCCCTCCGCGCGTGACCGGGACCGCCGCCGACCCGGCCGTCGCCGCCCGCCTCGACCTCACCACCTCCCGCTACGAAGGGCCCACCGGCATCGTGGGCGTCCTCCACGATACGCTCCGCCGCCAGGCGATCGAGGCGGCAAGCCTCTGGGCGAACGTACCTCACTACATAACAACGGCGCAGAACCCGCCCGCGACCGCTGCGCTGTTGCGCCGGCTCCAGGAACTCCTTGGGATAACGTTCGACCTTCGCGAGCTCGAGGAGTCGACGGCCCGCTTCATCAAGGAAGTCGATACCGCCCTCGCTGCCAATCCTGAGGTCGGTGACTACGTCCGCCGCCTCGAAGCTGCCGCCGACGCCGAGCCGGCCGTCGCCGATGCCCTCCCCGAGGGCGAGGATATCGTCCTCGACGTCGAGGAGTTTCTCCGCCGCCAGCGCGACGACTGAGACCCCCGGGCTAGCCCGCGGGGTGCCCGCCCCCACCAAGTGCGGCAGAGACGCTCGCCCGCGTAATGCGGCCGTGCGACGCATGCCAGCGGGCCGCGCCTCCCTCGACCAGGATGACCTGCGGCGACTCGTGCTTGACCCCCGTCGCGGCCTGGACCGCCTGCGAGAAGCCCTTGCGTCCGGAGACGTCCACGAGGTGGACGTCCGCGTCCACCCGTTCCATCTCCTCGTACGCCCGCTCACTGATCGGACACCACGGGTCGTGGAGGAACACGAGGCGCGGCCCGGTTTCGGCCAGGAACAGGCTGGCGAGCGCCTCCGCGTCTTCGACCGCGAGGAAGCGGGCGCGGCGTGTGGGCGCCGCCGGATGGGTGTCGGTCATCGTCTCTCTCCGTCTGCGCCGGACCGCCGTCCTAAATCGAGAACTGGAGGCCGTGGATGCCCTTGATCAGGTTGATTTCGCCGAGGTGCATGAACCCGTGGGTCATCACCACCTGGCGGAACACGCGCCAGCGCGGCATCTCGCCCAGCGGCTTGATCACCTGCACTTCGTTCGCCTGCTCCAGCGGCCAGTCCTTCAGGAACGCGTTCACGTCGCGGTAGACCACGTTGCCGTACTCCCGCAGGAGGGCGAGGTCAGTGATCTTGATCGCGCGTGCGTCCTCAAGGCCCATACCCGTGCCCTGGTCGACCTTCGGCAGGCCCATCTTGTCCACGTATCCCTGGCTTATCCAGATCGGCGGCGTCCGGTTGCGCATCACGAAGTTCGTGATGTTGTCCGCGGTCCGCATGATGTGCCAGGCGCTGAAGCCCAGGCTCACCGTCTTGCCCGCGGGCAGCCAGTTCACCTGGTCAAGGGTCAGTGGCGCCAGGGCCTCGTCGGTCCATTCGGCTAACTGGGTGGTGCCGTCGATCAGCAGGTCTCGGATGTCCATGGCGCGTTGCCTCCCGGAAGTCGGTGGCGCCTAGGCTACGCCCCCAGCTTCATTCTCGCGAATCGTCGCGATCAGGCCTCGCCTCCGCAGGTCGGCCGTCCGCACCAGCGCATAGAGGGCGTCGATCGCCGGTGTTTGCACCCCCAGGGCTGCTGCCCGTCTCGATGGTTCGCCGAGGATGGTCTCCACTTCCAGTTCGCGACCGAGGACGTAGTCGATCGCCATGCTCGTCTGGTAGTCCCCCATCGAATCCGTCAGCGCGAACATTCGCTGGACGATGTCGCCCGGGTCGAGGCGCGCCTCGCTCCCCAACACCTCCAGGTCGCGGTTACCAGCCGCGATGACCTCCCGCATCGTCCGTTCCGCCATCCCCCGCAGCAGCCGGTCGCGGACGATTGCCTCCGTCCCGATCCCGCCGCCCGCGACGCTCAGGCCGTTGAACGGGATGTTCCAGCAGAGCTTCTCCCAGCGTGCGTGGCGGAGGTTCGGGGCCACCACCACGTCGACCCCGCCCGACCGCAGCAGCTCCGCCAGGGCCGCGCTCTCGGCGGCGTCGTCCAACAGGTGCCCGATCGAGACGCGGCCGTACTTCAGGTGATGGACCACCCCCGGCGCTCCCCGGTTGATGCAGACGAAGGCCATCGCCCCGAACACCCGCTCCCGCCCGAACCAGGCGCCGAGCCGCTCTTCGAGGCCAAGGCCGTTCATCAGGGCGACGATCCGCGTGCCCTCGCCCACGCACGGCGCCAGGAGCGGCCGTGCCCCTTCCAGCGCCGTCGTCTTCAACGAGCAGATGAGCCAATCGACCGGCCCGATCTCCTCCGGCGTCCCGAATGCGGCCACCGCTGCGAGTTCGAAGTCACCCTCATGGCTGCGGACCTGGAGCCCGGCCTCGCGCACCGCCGCCAGGTCCCGGCGCATCAAGAACCGGACGTCGTGCCCGGCCCTGGCCAGCAGCGCCCCGTAGTAGCAGCCGACCGCGCCCGCGCCAATCACTCCGACCGTTGCCATCACTCGCAGCATATGGCCAGCCCGTCCCCACTGTCAGTCGCCTCTGCGGTTCAGGGTGGCCGTCAGAGTCTTGCGTGGGAGGGACGTGTGGCCTCCGGGCAGGGCGAGAAATCCGAATGGTCCGGGTCCGAACGCGGCACTCCCTCGCCCGCCGCAGCGGGAGGCAAGAATGGCCAGCGGCCAGAGTGAGCGATGAAAGTGCTTCCTGTGGGCTCCGGCTCCCCCTCGCCCCGCGCACGGGGAGAGGGGGCAGGGGGGTGAGGGCGCGACGGCCAGGCGGAGCCCAACGCCGGCCCGAGCGTCCACGCGCGGACGTGCTGTCAGACCAGCGGGGGTTTGGGGGATGAAGGCTCCGCCCGCCCCGGCTTCCCATCGCGTAAGATGCGAACAGATATTCGCATGACCTCCTCCGCCGTTTCGCCCTCCGTCCTCCACGTCGACCTCGACGCCTTCTACGTGTCGATGGAGCTGTTGCGTCATCCCGAACTTCGCGGGCTGCCCGTCATCGTCGGCTACGACGGGAATCGTGGCGTCGTCAGCACCTGCAGCTACGAGGCCCGCAAGTTCGGCGTCCGCTCCGCCATGCCGTCCGCCCGGGCGAAGCAGCTTTGCCCCCAGGCCACCTTTCTCCTGCCCGACTTCAGTTACTACGGACCCGCCTCCGAGCAGTTCCACGCCATCCTTCGCGACTACACCCCCCGGGTCGAACCAGCCGGCTCCGACGAGGCCTACCTTGATGTCGCCGGCAGCGAGCTCCTCTTCGGCGACAGCGAAGCCATCGCCCGCGATATCAAGCGGCGCGTCCGCGAGGAGATCGGCATCACCGCTTCGGTCGGTGTCTCCGTGAACAAGCTCGTCTCGAAGGTCGCCTCGGACGCCTCCAAGCCGGACGGTCTCGTGGTCGTCGCGGCCGGCACCGAGGCCGCCTGGCTCGCCCCGCGTCCCCTCCGTGACCTCCCGATGATCGGCCCGAAGAGCGCCGAATCGCTCCTCGCCCTCGGCATCCGCACCGTCGGCGACCTCGCCGCCGTGCCCATCTCGCTGCTCGAGGCGCGCTTCGGCCGCAACCACGCCATAGAACTCCATCGCCGCGCCCTCGGACAGTACGACGCGCCCGTCCTTGCCGGCCGCGGCGAGGCCAAGTCCATCAGCCGCGAGACCACCTTCGACGGCGACGAGCCGGACGGCGACCGTCTCCGCGCCATCCTCCGTGGACAGGCCGAGCGCGTCGCTGCCGACCTCACTCGGCAGGCCAGGAGCGCCCGGACCGTCACCCTCAAGCTCCGCTTTCCGCCCTTCGAGACGCTCACCCGCTCGCTCACCCCGCCCGTCGCCATCGACATCGCCGACCAGCTCTACGAAGCGGCTGTGGACCTTTTCGAACGCGCCTGGGCCGAAAATGACCATCGGCCCGTGCGGCTCCTCGGTCTCGGCGCCACGAACCTGCGCGAGCGCGCCCGCCAGCTCCGCCTCGGCGAAGAGCTCGGCGCCGACCGCCTCGCCGACACCGTCTCCGAAATCCGCGACCGTTTCGGCGACACCGCCCTCAAGCGCGGCGCCGAACTGGGCGGCCGGCCTGGCGCCGGCCACCACCCGTAGCGGCGACCCACCGCGGTCGCGGGCTTCCGGACGCCGGCCCGCGTGTCCCGGACGGCGCCCCTCGTTGACCCTTCGCCCACCCTATCGGCATGATTGCCCCACTTTGGAGGCATTTGCACGGTGGCAGACTCCCCCTCTCCCGGCCCCTCCTGGCTGACCCTCGGCGCCGCCAGCCAGCTCCTCGGCGTCAGTGAATCGACCATCCGCCGCTGGGCCGACGCCGGCGAGCTCCGCTCCTACCGGACGACCGGTGGCCATCGCCGCGTCCTCGAAGAGGATCTCCGCCACCTCATCTCCAACACCGCTCCGGCGCCCGGCCGCGACAGTGACCGGATCAGCGACCTCGCCATCGCCCGCGTGAAACGCCGCCTCGGCCGCGGCCGTCGCCAGCACTCCATGGCCGCCTTCGAGGGCCTCGCACCCGAGGTCCTGGACCGCCTGCGTCTCATGGGCCGCCAGTTGGTCGACCTCTTCGCCCGCTACATCGCCTCTGACACGAAGGGGGAGCGCTTCTCCGAGGACGCCCGCACCATCGGCCACGAATACGGCCGGACCCTCGTCGGTTCCGGCGTCGGCCTGACCACTGCAGTCGTCACCTTCAACACCATGCGCGGTTCGCTCGAAGAGACCGCCGCCCAGATCGCGACCGAGGCCGGCCTCGCCACCGAAGACGCCGTCGAGGCCATCGAACACGTCCTCCGCCTCGCCGACACCGTCCTCGAAGGCATGGCCCAGGTCTACGAACGCGGCGGTTGAGCCGTGATGACCCGTGTCGTCCAGAAAGTGGTCTGCTATATCGTCCGCGACGGCAATCTCCTCGTGTTCGTCCACGTGGACGTGCCCCTCGCCGACACCGGAGTGCAGGTGCCAGCCGGCACCATCCGGCCCGGCGAGTCTGGCCGGACGGCCGCCGTTCGGGAGGCGCGGGAGGAGACCGGTATCGCCGCCTTCTCGAAGGTGCGATACCTGGGCCGGCGCCTGTACGACCAGCGTCCCTACCGCGACGAACGCCACTTGCGCCACTTCTACCAGCTCACGCCGGAAGGGGACCTGCCCGAACGGTAGTCCAGCGAGGAGAAGCACGACGGCCTGTCCGAACCAACGCGCTTCGAATGCTCCTGGCGCCCGATCGCTGATGGACATGTCCTGGTGGCCGGACAGGGGGCGCTGCTCTTCGCAATTCGCTGACCCGCCAGCCGAAGGAACGTGGAGGGTGTACCATTTCTGGACATGGATACGGACATGCCCGGTGAGTTGTTGGCGCTCGGTTATTGCGACGACGACCTCCCGCCCCGCCGCGATGTCG
>JBJXGC010000068.1:0-16803 GCA_046154545.1 Dehalococcoidia bacterium
ATGGAACTGACCGCCGCCACCAAACTCCGTGTCCGCGAACTGGGCTGGGACGCCGACCTCATCGGCCGCTTCGAGACGAGCGTCCTGAAAGACCGCACCGTCGCGAACATGGCGATGTTGCACATCGCGCCGGAGCGGGCTGCCCGCTTTATGGCCCTGGTCGAAAAGAATCCTGACCAGATGGCGAACCTCACCTTCAACTTCATCCGCACCCACTCGGAGAAGGGTGTGAGGGCCGTCCCCGGCCCTTACGGCCTGGGCACCCCGGAGATCAACATTGGTTCGTACGGGCAGGTGCCGGACCTCTGGCCCTACGAGAACGACACCCCGATGGGCTCGCATCCGGACCCGAACGCCTACCTGCCGGGTAGCTACCACATCTACGAGAAGGCCGAAGTGTGGGCAGACGGCGTCGACCATATGTACGAAGAAGCGATCCGCCTGCGTTGGGTGCCGGCGACCGACCTCCCCTGGAATGAGGGCCTCAAGGAGCTCCCCGAGGAGATGGAACGCGCCGTCTGCCAGCTCGCGACGGTCTACAGCAGCAACGGCCTGGCCGAGCAGAAGATCATTTCGAAGTGGTTCGAGCCGATCAGTTACGGCTTCCACGACGTGATGCTCTTCCTTGGCACGCAGGTCTACGACGCCGGGCACAAGGTCGAAGCGCTGCGCAAGCGCGCGATGGTCAATGGTGGCGGCCTCGGCCAGGCGCCCCTCGGCACGCTCTACCGCGGCTGGTACGGCGCCCTGAAGATCACCCAGATGCTGATCGCCGTCGATGTCGTCTACAAGTCGTACGAGGTCGCCCTGTTCGAGGCCTACCAGGACTTCGCCCAGACGGACCTCGACGCGAAGATGTTCGAACTGATGGCGCGCGACTCCCGCCGCCACCTCGAATATGGCAAGCGGCACCTGCTCTGGTACATGCAGCACAAGGACAAGGCCGACATGTTCGTCCCGCTCTGGTTGGCCCAGGCGGAGAACGCCCTGAACGCGGAGCTCCGGTTCTCAACGACAGAGCGGGAGGCCCTCGTGCTGCTCCTCGGTGGCGGGATGGAACGCCTCAGCACGGGCGTCGAACGCCTCGCAAGCCTCCGCCAGAAGCAGGTCCAGGAGTACCTCGGTGCCCTGGAGTTCGCCGGCATCGACCGCCTGCCGAACATCCACCCCGGCCTGCTCAAGATGACCGAGGACCCGATTGGCGACCTGAAGGGCCCCGGCCGGCCACTCTAAGCCAGTCCGCGCCCCCGTCGCCCCGGAAGCCGGAACCGGCCCGTTTCGGGGCCGGACGGCGGCGCTCTCCCCGCACGCAGTTGAGTACCGCCGGCGTTGTGTGTGGTAGGCTTTTCGCATGGCCATCCGCGCAGCCGCGCAGCGGGGAGCATCCCGCACACCTGCACCCAAGCCGTCGCGCTACCACGGGCGGCGCATGAGTGAAGCTGAATACCTGGCCTTGCCGGAGGTGAAGCCATACCTCGAGTACGTCGATGGGATGGTGCTGCAAAAGCCAATGGCTAGCTACGCGCACGGGACGATTGCGGCGGAGCTCATCTTCGAGCTCAGGACCTGGACCGGAGCTGACGGAGGCTCGTTGGGGACCGAGATCGGGACGCGCGAGGAATCGGCCGGCAACTATCTTGTGCCGGACGTTTCGTATTGGGCACCCGGCAGGGCCCGGGGGAACGACACCGTGCCGACACTCGCCGTCGAGGTGCTCTCACCCGGCCAGACGATGAATGAACTCCGGGCGAAATGCCGGTCCTACCGCAACGAAGGCGTGGATGTCTGCTGGATCATCGACCCCGACCGCCGTGTCGCCGAAGTCCTCGAGGACGGGCGCGACGCCGAACCCGTGCCGCCCGATGGCGCATTGGAGTCGCCACTGCTCCCCGGCTTCTCGTTGGCGCTCCAACGCCTGTTCGCCGTCCTCGATCGTTGATGAGGCGCGACCACGGCTGGTTCGATGGCCGCGCTGCCGTCGGGGAACGGCGCGACGCCTGTGTGGTAGGCTGTGGACATGGCAATCCGCCGACCGGCGCATCGACGCCCGGCCGACCACGGCGACGACTGGTCGCGCTTCCACGGCATCGCAATGACCGAAGAAGCGTTCCTACGCCTCGATGAGGCCGAGGAGACCGACCTCGAATACATCGACGGCATCGTGTATGAGAAGGGCATGGTCGATGCGAATCACGGCGACATCGTTGGCGAACTCAGCGGGCGATTCTGGATCTACCGCAACGTCGCTGGTGGCGCCCTGGGACCCGAGCGCCGGGTCCGGCTCGCGAATGGCCGCTATCTCAAGCCCGATTTGGCTTTCTATGCGGTCGGAAGTCGCTCTGCCAACGACGCGCTCCCCACGCTTGCCATCGAAGTGCGGTCCCCCGGGGAGACGATGGAGTCCCAGCGGCGCAAGTGCCGCCGCTATCGCGCGGCAGGAGTGCCGGTCGTCTGGCTGGTGGACCCGCGCGGACGGGTCGTCGAGGTGTTCGAAGGCGACCGCGACGGTGTGGCGCTGGAACCGGACGCTCCCCTCGAGACTCCGCTCCTCCCGGGCCTCTCGATCGCCCACCGCGAGCTGTTCGCGGTGCTTGACCGCGACCGCGGCTAATTTCCGCCCGGCGAATGCGTGATGGCACGGCAGGCGCTCGGCCCGTAGGATGCCACCCACCTACCATTGGAGGCCAGCTATGCAGTACTGCCGAGTCGAGAAGAAGGGCCACGTCGCCTACATCACGATCACCCGTCCCGAGGTCTTCAACGCCCTCCACGCGCCCGCCAACCTCGAACTGGACGGCGTCTGGAACGACTTCGCCGCCGACGAGGACATGTGGGTCGCCGTTTTCACGGGCGAAGGCGACCGGTCGTTCAGTGCCGGCAACGACCTGAAGTACACGGCCGAGATGTCGCGCCTCCCGGCCGACCAGCGGCCGCAGCTCGGTTTTCCCAAGGGCGGCTTCGGCGGCATCACGAGCCGCTACGACCTCTTCAAGCCGATCATCGCCCGGGTGAACGGCTACGCCCTCGGCGGTGGCCTGGAGATGGCCCTCGCCTGCGACATCATGTTGCTTGCGGACCATGCCGAGATCGGCCTGCCCGAACCGCGCCGGGGACTCATCGCCGGGGCCATGGGCGTCCACCGTCTCCCACGTCACATCCCGCTCAAGGCCGCGATGGGCTACATGCTCACCGGCAAGCACATCAAGGCCCAGCGCGCCTACGAACTCGGCCTCTGCAGCGAAGTCGTGCCGCTGGCCGAACTGGACGCCTGCGTCGATACGTACGTCGAGGACATCCTCAAGTGCGCGCCCCTGTCCGTCCGCTCCACCAAGGAGGCGGCCCTGCGCGGCCTCGAAATGACCCTCGAGGACGCTGGCAAAGCGCGCTACGAATGGGAGATGAAGCGGCGCGAGAGCAAGGATTCAGTCGAAGGGCCTCGCGCCTTCGCCGAAAAGCGCACGCCGAACTGGACGGGGTCGTAGGACAGGCGCCCGACTCGGCATCCGCAAAGCGTGTAACGCCGAGTCGGCTGCGTTCGGGTTTGTGGTACGATCTCAACATGGATGACGCCCGCACGGTGAAGGAGATCCTGGGCGGCGAAGAAGCGCTGGGCGTTCATGCCATGTCCGCCGCCACCATATCCGACCTGGAGCACGACGGAGTGCCGCTGGCAGCAGCGTACGCACTTGCCGAGAGGTTTCAGCTTGGTTTATCCGAGATACTGGGTATCGTGGGCGGGTTGACGAGCCATCCATCGACTGTGCTGAAAGAGTACTGGGAGCGTCAGCGGCGGCCGGGCCTGGCCCAGAAACTGGGCGCCGTTCAGTCGGCGAATCTCGTCGCGGGCGCGCTTACCCTCGCTCACGCCGAGCAGGTCTTCGGATCTGACAGGGAGATTGCTGCATGGCTCCGCACCCCACAGCCCGTGCTCCAGGGTCGCCGGCCGGTCGATCTTCTTGGCGACGCCGACGGGCGCAGGACCGTTGATGACGTGCTTACCCGGATCGAGCACGGCGTCTTCGCCTGATGCGCGTCTGGCGGCTGACGCGGGCGGAGTTCGCAGACGACCCGTGTCTGGCGTGGGTGCCGCGCTCGCCGGGGGCCGATGGAACTCACGCGGCCGCCAGGCGATCTACACCGCTGACTCGCTCGCATCCGCGGCCCTGGAAGTACTCGTCCATCTTGAAGGCGGACTGCCGGCGGGAAGCTACGTTGCGGCGGAAGTACAGGTCGATGATGACCTCCCACTGCTGAGTATGCCGCCGAACCGCCTCCCCGTTGGTTGGGACTCCGTGCCCGCCGACGCGTCGTCGGTGGGTTTTGGCGACGAATGGCTGGCGCAGGCGGAGACCGTTGGGTTGATTGTCCCGTCGGTAATCGTGCGAGGGCACAAGAACGTGGTGTTAAACCCCGCCCACGAGCGCTTCGCTGAGATCTCCGTAATCGACGTGCAGCCGTTCACGTTCGACCGGCGCCTGCTCTTTCGCCTATCGCCGCCCCGTTGAACCCGGACGGTTCGAGCATAGGTCACGGAGTTGTGGGCCTGGAGATGCCAAAAGGGGCTGGCGTTTGCCAGCCCCTTCGCAATATTCGGATCCCAGGGCCTGGACTTAGAACTCCATGATCGCGCGGCCGAAGATCTTGCCGCTCTGCAGGTCACCGGTTGACTGGTTGATGTCGTCCAGCTTGTAGCGGGCGGTGACCATCGCGTCGAGGTCGAGGTCGCCCTCGGCGTACCAGCGCAGGAACATCGGGAAGTCGCGGTCGGGGCGGCAGGAGCCACCGATCGAGCCGATGTACTTCTTCTCGTTCACCAGCAGGTCGATGGCCGAAAGCTCAACCGGCGTCTGAGGGACGCCAACAAGCACGGCCATGCCGCCCGTGCTCTTGCCGAGCACGCCCGGGCGGACGGACGGCAGGATCTGCTCCATCGTCTGGCGGACCCCGATGCAGTCGAACGAGAAGTCCGTACCACGAGACGGCTGGCCGTAGATGTTGAAATCGCCCTCGTGTGGCGTCAGCGCCAGGACCTGCTCGACCGCGTCGCCACTCTTCGCGTTGACGCCGTGGGTGGCGCCGAACTTCTTCGCGAATTCGAGCTTCGTGTCGTCGAGATCGACAGCGATGATCGGGTAAGCCTCGACCACGGCGGCAGCGGCGATAGCCGAGAGGCCGACACCACCGACCCCGAAGACGGCCACGCTCTGGCCCTTCTTCACGCCCGCGGTGTGGTAGACGGCGCCGGAGCCCGTCATCACGGCGCAGCCAATGATCGAGGTCACGTCTTTCTTGATGTTCGAAGGGACCTTCACCACGTACTGCTCATCCGCGATGGTGTTGTCGGCCCAGGTGAAGCAGCCGTTCATGACGACCGAGACGCCGCCTTCGAGCTGGAGGGGGATGGGCTCCGGACGGCGCGTCGCGTTCTCGCCGTCGCGCGGCACCCAGGTGACCATGACGGTGTCGCCCTCTTTGACGTGGGTGACCTGGCTGCCCTTGGCGATAACGACACCGGTGGACTCGTGCCCGAGCACCTGGGCGGTCCCGGAGCGCGGGGCGTGCATCTGGTGGAGCTGCGAATGGCAGATGCCGCTGGCGTACTGCTTGACGACGACGGCGTATGGGCCGGGGTCAGGGAGTTTCACATCGTGGATCTGCAGGGGTCCCGGCTGGCCGGGGACGACAACGACGCGTGCTGGCGTTGGCATGGAGTTCCTCCTTGAGTGTCCGGGGATTCTAGCGGACGGTGGCGCGCGCGTCATTTTGGCCGCTGTGGCGGGCATCACGATGGGCTATGATCCCAGCATGACCAACGAAGAGCGGCTCGACCAGGCGGTTAGGCTCATCCGTGACCTTGAGGACCTGAGGACCGAGGAGCCCGAGGTTCCCCCGGTGCGCGACCGGTTGCTGGCGCGAGGGATGGACTTCGGGTTCGCGGTGGCGGCGGTTGTGGCGATCCTCGTCGTCGGCGACGTCCTGACGGCCGTCATCTGGGGTAACCGGGAGTTCGACGAGTACAAGAACCCTGGGCCCGGCGAAGTCGGCCTCTTCGTGGCGTTGATCGCCGCCTGCCTCGCGGCCATTGGCTGGAACGAGGTCGTCGGTACCGGGGCCTACCGCCAGTCGCTGGGCAAGCGCCTCATGGGCATACATCTGGTCGTCGGCGATACGCGCGGCATCCCGAGATTTGGGCACAGGCTCGGGCGAGCCTGCACCCTCCTGGCGGCAGTCGCGATCACGTTCACCGTCTGGCCTGCGCTCGCCATCGCCGTGCCGGCAACCTCATTGAGGATTGTGTTTGCGGCGGCTGCGGCAGCTTGTGCGATTCCGTTCGCCGGCCGCGAAGGTCGAGGCCTGCACGACCGCATATGCGGCACGCGCCTCGTCCGGCCCCGCTGACCTGCATGTCCCTGGACTCTCAGCCCGCGAGCAGTATCGCAATATCCTCTGCGCCGAGCGGACGGGGGAGCGGCTTGCCCTCAGCTTCGTAGAGCGCCACCACATCCTCCACGATGTCGCACAGCTCGGCGAAGACAGCCACCTCATCATCTCCATGGCAACCGCCATAGAGGAGACCGGGGGCACTGCCGACATAGCAGCCGTCTTCGTTGGACCACCCGACCACCTTGATGTAGGCGTCTGAGGGCTTCATTGGCGATTGGCCTCCGCATCATCATAGGGCACGGTTCCAGGGGTCGCGGGCCTCGTCACGTGCGCCCGCCGCGCGTCTGCGGCAAACTGCCGCCATGAACGACAACGACGTTATCCGTTACGAACGACAAGGCCCCATCGGCATCCTCACCCTCAACCGGCCGGAGCGCCTGAACGCCATCAACCACGAGATGCTGCGCGCCCTCCGCGGCTTCTTCGACGAGCGCCATCGCGACTTCGCCTGCCGCGTGATCATCGTCACGGGCGAGGGGCGGGGGTTTTGCGCCGGGCTCGACCTCAAAGCCGACGACGAGCAGGGCCCCTGGGTGCCGGGTGTCGGGCCGGTGATGAACGTCTATACCTTCCAGGAGGACATCGCCGACATGGTGATAAAGATGCGCCGTTGTCCCCAGCCGATCATCGCCGCCGTCAACGGCGCCGCCGCCGGGGGTGGCATCTCCATGGCCATCGCCAGCGACATGCGCATCGGCACGCCCAACTCCCGCTTCGCCTGCAGCTTCGTCAATTTGGGGCTCTCCGGCTGCGACGTCGGCAGCTCCTACCACCTGCCCAAGATCGTGGGCGCCGCCCACGCCGCCGACATGATCTACTCCGGCCGGACGGTCGAGTCGGAAGAGGCCCTGGGCATGGGCCTGCTCAACCGGATGGTCGCCCAGGAGGACCTCATCGACGCCTGCACGAAGGAGGCCGAGCTCTGGATCCGCCGATCAAGCCCGATGGGCCTCCGTCTCAGCAAAGAAGTGCTGAACGAGACGGTTACCGGCATCTCCATGGAGAGCGCCCTGAAGCTCGAGAACCGCAACCAGATCCTGGCCGGCCAGGCCGCCGACTCAGCCGAATCGCGCCAGGCCTGGGCGGAGAAGCGCGACCCCGTCTGGACCGACTCCTGAGGCCCACCGGCCCGCGCGGCCAGTACTGGTTGAAATTCGGCGGCGTCTGAGGCCAAGCTGGTACATGGAAACCGCAACCCGGAACGACCTCATCGCCCAGTACGCCAACGGCTACCAACTCCTCGCTGATGCTCTCGCCGGCGCCAGCGAGGCGGAGCTGGACCGCCGCCCGCCCGACGGTTCGTGGACGGCCAGGATGGTCGTCCACCACCTGGCCGATAGCGAAATGACCTCCGCCCTGCGCCTGCGGCGGCTGATCGCGGAGGAGAACCCTGCGATCGTGGGCTACCCCGAGGAGGTCTGGGCGGAGCGCGTCTACTACGACCGGCCGACCGGGACGTCGCTCGAAGCCTTTCGCGCGGCCCGCGCCAGCACCGTCCCGATCCTCGAGCGGATGACGGACGCGGACTGGCGCCGTGAGGGCACCCACAACGAACTCGGCCGCTACACCCCCGAGATCTGGCTCGAAATCTACGTGGCCCACGCCAAGGACCACGCGGCCCAGGTTCGGCGGGCCTTCGGCCGCTGAGGTTGGTCGCGGACCCCAACCCGCGCCACCGGGAGTCGCGCCCCTCCGTGGGCGCGGGTGGCCGACCCGGTCGAGCTGTCCCCAACCTACCCACGATCGTGGCGCACGGCCTCCCCAGGCTCCATGTTCATAGCCCTGGCTCTGCTCACAACCACGCTTGACCGTCCGTGTTGCATTAGGCATGCCTAATCTACTAGAGTAGGCCCAACGAACGACTCTGACCGTCACGACGGACGGCCGGTCAGCGACGGAGGTTGGTTATGCGTCCACAGACGTTTTCGCGCCGCTCAGTCCTTCGCGGCATGGTGATAGCCGGGGCGGGCCTCACTATCCCGGCGGCGATCAGTTGTGGCGGCGACGACTCCGGCGGCGGGGACGGCGACCGGATCTCCAAGCTCACCATCGCCGTGCAGCCCACGAGCACGCCCGAGAAGCTCACCTCGGACGCCAGGGAGATCGAGCGCTTCCTCGCCGAGCGGGTGAACGGAGACGTCGAACTCGTCTTCCCCACCAGCTTCGCCGGCGTGATCGAGTCGCTGCGCTTCGGCAACGCCCACGCCGCCTTCATGAGCGCATGGCCCTCTTCCCTGGCGAAGAAGCTGGCGGGGGCAGAGGTCGTCCTCGCCGAAATCCGGGAAGTGGTGATCGACGACAAGAAGGTCGAGGAGCCGTTCTACTACTCCTACTGGGTCGTCAAGAAGGGCAGCCCGATTGCCACCATGGAGGGACTTCGCGGCAAGAAGGTGAGCCTTCCCAGCCAGCTTTCGACTTCTGGTTATGTCGCTCCGATCGCCCGCCTGGTCGAACTCGGCCTCCTCGTCACCCAGGGCAAAGAAGCCGACCCCGGGAAGTTCTTCGGCGAAGTCGTGTACTCGGGCGGATACGCGCAGTCCTGGGAGGCCCTCAAGGCGGGCCAGGTGGACGCCATCGTCATCGCTGGTGACGTGTCGGAGACGCTGTATCGCGAGGTCCTGGCTGGCACCACGGTGCTGGAAAAGCAGGGGCCGATCCCCTCCCACGGCGTCGTCTTCGCCAAACAGCTCGGTGACCCGGCCCGGACGCGCCTCAAGGACGCCCTGCTCGAACTCGGCCGCCCGGAGAACCGCGACCTGATGCGCAAGTTTATTTCCGGTATCTTCGTCTCGTTCAAACCGACGACGACGGACGAGCACCTGGCGACGCTCGTCCGCTATCTTGAGCAGACGCAGGTCCAGTTCACCGAGCGCCTGAGGTAAGGGATGAGTCCCAGTGGCGACGCGGCGCCAGGCGCCTGTCCCCGGCCCGCTGTGCCCGCGGTCGAAGTGTCGGACGCCTGGTTTCGTTATGGGCGTCGTGACTTCGTCCTCCGCGGCGTCAGCCTCGCGGTCACTCCCCATCGCGTAACGACGATCCTTGGGGCGAGTGGCAGCGGCAAGACCACGCTCTTACGCCTGATCAAAGGCCTCGATCACCCGGAACGCGGCGAGGTTCGGATCGCGGGCGTTGTCCGCCGCAGCCGCCCCCACTGGCGGCTCGACCCGCGTATCGCCTACATCCCGCAGCAACTGGGCCTCGTCCGTGGGCGCACCGTCCTGGAGAACACCCTGACCGGGGCGCTTTCGCGGACATCCGGCTGGCGCACACTGAGCGGCCGCTTCCCGCGGGCGCTCGTGGACGAGGCACGGACCACGCTCGACACGCTGGGTATCGGGCACAAATCCGGCGAGCGAGTCCGGGCCCTCAGCGGCGGCGAGCGGCAACGCGTCGCCATCGCACGCGCCCTGATGCAGCAGCCGGCGGTGATCCTCGCCGACGAATTCGTCTCACAGCTCGATCCCGCGACAACCCGCGAGACCCTCTCCCTCATGCGTGGCATCACCCAGCGCGGCGTGACCCTCCTGATGACCACACACGAACTCGATGTTGTCGAGCACTTCGCAGACCGGGTGGTGCTGCTGCGGGCGGGCGAGAAAGTCCTCGATGAGGCAGCGGGCGTCACTTCATCGGCCGGGCTGGCCGGGGCGATGACCCGATGACGCGCCAACAGATGGTGTTCCGGGCGGTAACCCTGGCCCTCGCCGCCCTGTTCATCCTCTCGCTGAGCGACCTCGGCTTGCTTGACCTGGAGCGGATCCAGCATGGGACGCGCA
Source organism: Dehalococcoidia bacterium (assembly GCA_046154545.1). Lineage (GTDB taxonomy): Bacteria > Chloroflexota > Dehalococcoidia > Tepidiformales > Tepidiformaceae > JBJXGC01. The sequence continues at coordinate 10,221 of JBJXGC010000068.1, forward strand.
ACCTCGGCACGTTTCTGCGGGAGATGTTCCCGCCCCGGCGCGAGGTGCTCGGCGAACTCTCCCGTGCGCTGGTGGAGACGCTCCAGATCGCCTTCGTGGGGACGGTCATTGGCTTCCTCATCGGGCTCCCGCTAGCAGTGCTGGCGGTCAGAGGCCTCGTGCCGCTCTGGATCGCGGAGCCCATCAAGCTCGTGCTTGCGGTGGTCCGCACGATCCCATCGATCCTCTGGGCACTGGTGTTCGTGATCGCGGTGGGCCTCGGGCCGGCGGCGGGGGCGCTCGGCGTGGCCCTCTACACGGCCGGGTTCCTGGGGAAGAACCTGTACGAGCTGTTCGAAGGGGTTGACGTCGAGGTGATGGAAGCCGTCCGCGGCGTCGGGGCGAGCCGGCTGGAACTCGCCCGCTGGGCGCTTCTCCCCGAGGCCTCGAACGGCGTCGTCTCGCAGCTGCTCTTTATGTTCGAATACAACGTCCGGGCCTCGTCGATCCTCGGCTTCGTCGGCGCCGGGGGCATCGGCTTCTATCTGAACGGGTACATGGAGCTGCTCGACTACCGCAGCCTGCTGACCGCCATCCTCCTCACGCTGGGCGCAGTCCTCGTGATCGACCGCGCGAGCTCGGCCTTACGGCGCACGCTGCGCTAAAGCGCAGGCCGGGATAGTGCCCCGCTGGCGGCGCCGAATCGCATCGGCTAGCGTGAGCGCATGTGCGGCCGGTTCACCCTTACCTACCCGGACCACGATCTCCTTGCCGAAGAACTCGGGGTGCCGGTCGAATCCCTCGCCTCCTACCGGCCGCGGTTCAACATCGCCCCCACGGACGAGCACTTCATCCTGCGGATAAAGACCGAGGCGCCCGAACTCCTGCCCGCGCGCTGGGGCCTCGTGAACACCTGGGCGAAGGACCGCAAGGACGCCGCCAAGCGCATCAACGCCCGTTCCGAGACAGTCGCCACCACGCCGGCCTTCCGCGACGCATTCGAAAAGCGCCGCTGCGTCGTCCCCTCGGACGGCTTCTACGAGTGGCGCCGCGAGGGGAAGGAGCGGCTGCCCTTCCGCTTCCACCGGGCCGATGGCAGGCTTCTCCTGATGGCCGGGCTCTACGAGTCGTGGCAACCCCGCCCGGGCGAATGGGAGCGGACCTTCACCATCCTGACGACGGCCGCGAATGACGTGGTCGGCCAGCTCCACGACCGCATGCCCGTCATCCTCGACCACGCCGCGGCCGCCCGCTGGATGTTCCGGACGACGCCAGCCGAGGAGCTGGCGCCCCTCCTCGTCCCAGCCCCGCCCGGCGCACTCGTGATGACGGCCGTTTCGCAGCGGGTGAACAGCGTGGCGAACGACGACCCAAGCGTCCTCGATAGCCCGGCCGTCTCGCCCCGGCTCCTCTGAGCCACGGTCAGCTCCCGTCCTCGTCGTCGAGCGGTGCCGGCGCGCCCTGGAGCGCCGCCAGCAGTTCCGCCGCCTCCTGTGAGGAGATACGGCCCTGCTCCAGCAGTTGCAGCACGCGAATCTCCTCGGATTCGCGCCGCCGGGCCTTCTGGGGAGCGAAGCCACCAGTGCGTGGGGGAGGCGCCGCTGGCCGGGCCGGCTCCTTGCCCGCGCGGCGTTCCTTCACGGCGGCTTCGCCGATGCCCGTCTCGATGCGCACCTGGATAGGCGCGTTCTCGGCCGCGTTCGGGTACTCGACCTTCGCGCGTCCGATCCCCGAGCTGACCCGCGTGTGTACGAGGAGGCCGGGCGGGAGGTAGAACTCCGCCCGGCCCATCCCGGCGCTGGCCCGATACTCGCCGGGCACCGCCTCGGCGACGTCTACCTGGATATCGCCTGTGCCGGTCTCACAACGGGCGAGTCCCGCGTGGTCGTGGACGGCCACCCGCCCGGCGCCGACGTTGGCCGTTATGTCGCCACGACAGGCGTACGTGGTAATCGTGCCTGCGCCGGTGTCCAGATCGAACGAGCCGCCGGCCAGGTCGCGTAGCTGCATCTCGCCGTAGCCGAGGTTGACGCGGATGGTCGCGAACTCGCCGCGAAGGCGGACGAGCGTCGTGGCGCCGCTCCGCCGCCGGAACAGCCACCCCGCCTGCTGCTTGACCTCGACCGTCAGCCGGTCGCCGTCCCGGGTGACGGTGAGGCGGGGCGGCGTTTTGTTACTGGCCGCGATGACGGCCGGCTCTTCGCCCTCGGCGCAGAGACGCAGCGTCAGTTTGCCCGCGGACTGGTCGATGACGAGCGAGCGGACGCCATCAAGCGGAAGGTCTTCGCGGACTTCGACGCCGGCCGGCTCCTCGCGCTCCGCGTCACCCTCCGGGCGCTCGCCCCAGGGAGTCCGACCCGCCGGATGCGGGAAGTCGGGACCGAAGCCGTGGTGCCGCCCACGCCGCTGAGCCCGCGCATCTTCGCGGATGCGGCGCTCCATTTCGCGAGCCTCGTCACGAAGCCGCTGGGCAGTCTCGCGCGCGAGGCGGGCCTCTTCGCGAGCGCGTTCCAACTCTTCCTTCAGGTCCTCAGCCACTGGAACCTCCGAGGGCACGGAGCTGTTCCGCGGCTTCGGCGGCGCCAATCCGGCCGCCGGCGAGGTCGTCGAGGACACGCTGGCGGCGGTCGGCCGCGCGCGGGTCGTCGCCCGTTTCGAAACCCATCGCGACCAAAACGTCGTTCAGGCGGCCGACGACGGTTGGGTAGGAGATGCCGAGTTCGACTTCGACATCTTTGATCTTCCCTCGCGAGCGAAGGAAGACCTCAACGAAGTGCATCTGCTCCTGGTCGAGCTTCGCCAGGGGGCCGGCTTCGAAGCGGCCCTCCACGCTCACGCCGCAGGCGACGCACTCGAGACGGCGGACCTCCATCGGGCCCTGGCAACTGGGACAGGTGCCTATGAGACGAGCCATATATCGACCCCTCTCCTATCGCGCCTGGCGAGGGGACACGGCTGGCCGGCCGACGGCGGCCCCGCCATCGACGCCGCGTGCCCACGCCTCCAGGCGTCCTGCACCACGGCGGACGCCCGCCGCCAGCCGGGCGAGCATGACGACCATGAGCGACGGCCGGGAGCCGAAACGCGCGGCCGAGGCGCGCCGGGATGCGACGAAGTCGTCGATGTAGCGGTGGGTGACGATGTTGGTGAAATCCATTGGGGTGACCTCCTGGGCCGGCACTCATGCCGGTGGTGAGTTCAGTGTGCCGACCCTCGATGTCATTGTCAATAGATTTCTTGATTTTATTAAGTTTTCTATAGTTGTCGTCCACGGAGCCGGGGTCGCAGCCGCTTCCAACGGTCGCCGGCTGGCCTCACCGGGTCCGCCAATTCGACGGCTGCAGCGTGCCATCTAGAATGCGCGCGGCGGACCTGCCCCAGCGCGGGCCGCCAGGGGGACGGCAGATGGCACGACTCGACGGCAAAGTAGCCCTTATCACCGGCGGCGCCAGTGGGATCGGTGCGGCGACAGCCCGCGCCTTCGTCGAGGAGGGCGCGCGGGTCATGATCGCCGACCTCCAGGGCGAAGTCGCAAGTGACCTCGCAAGCGAACTCGGCTCGAACGCGTACGCAATCCGCTGCAACGTAGCCCGCGAAGAGGACGTCGAGCGGGCCGTCCGCGCGGCCGTTTCGCGCTGGGACCGGCTCGACATCCTCTACAACAACGCCGGTTTTGGTGGCGTCACCGGCCCGCTCGATGAGACGTCGGTCGATGAGTACGACATGACGATGGATGTCCTCCTCAAGAGCGTCTTCCTCGGGATCAAGCACGCGTCGCCGATCATGAAGTCCCAGCGCTCCGGGAGCATCGTCAACACAGCGAGCGTCTGCGCGCTCGAGGCGGGCGTTGGGCCTCAGCTCTACACCGTGGCCAAGGCCGCCGTCGTCATGCTGACGAAGACGGCGGCGCTCGAAATGGCGGAGTACGACGTCCGCGTGAACGCCGTCTGCCCGGGCTACATCGCCACCCCGCTGGCCGCCGGCCGGCCCCTCGAGGGCAACGAACGCGAGCGGGTCGATGTGGCCGTCGACCGTCTCCGCGAGCGCAACGCCGGCAACCAGCCCCTCGCCCGTTCGGGCGAGCCAGAGGACATCGCCCGGATGGTGCTCTTCCTCGCCAGTGACGACTCACGCTGGATTACCGGGCAGGCCCACGTCGTCGATGGTGGGCTGATGGCCGGGCGTCCCTGGCGCACGCTCGGCCCGTGGATCACCGAGCACCATGACATCCGGATCTACCGCCCGGACGAGCGCTGAGCCGCCGGCGAGCGAACCTGGTGCTTACTTCGGTTCTGTCCAGGATCCTGCCGGGTAGAGGGTGCGCCGGGCTATGCGCCAGCCCGCGTCCCCGAGCACGACACGATCGGCGTAGGTCAGGATCACGGTGTATACCGCACCGTCCGACCGGACGTGGGCGGCATGCAGGTATGACGACACGTCGGCGGTCCGGCCGTCCTCGCCGAGGACGATGTTGACGCTGCCCACCAGGTGCTGCGTGCGCCGCGCGTCCATCTCGCGGAAGGTGCGCTCGACATAGTCCGCCCACCCTTCGGGGCCTGTACGGCGGCTCCGCTCGCTCCCGGCGACCATGACCTCCGCGTCGGCCGCGAATGCGGCGGCGTAGAACCGCTCCCCCGCCGCCCGGTCACCCCGGCCGATGGCGTCGGTACCAAGCGAGTAGTTCACCGAGAGTTGCCGGATCGCGCTCTCTATCTGCGGCCAATCCGGGCGGTCGCTCCCGCCAGGCGTGGCCACCGCAACCTCCGAGTCGAGACCGCTCATGGCGTCGCTCCTACCGCAGGTGGGCTGCTTCGTTGAGGCTGACGATCGTCCGCTCACCACTGCGGGCGGCGGCGAAGCGGTTGATGCTCGTGTAGGTGGGCGCGAAGAAGAAGACCTCGCTGATGCCGAGGATGTGGGAAGCCCAGGAGTTAATCACCCCTCCGTGGCAGACGATCGCCACCCGCTGGCCAGGATGCGCGGAGACGATCTGCTCAATCGTCTGGACGACGGTGAGGCGAAACTCCTTCGGGTCCTGCTCGCCGAAGCGGCCGTCCTTCATGCGCTCCCGCCAGAGTTCATAGTTGGTCACCCGGAGCTCTTCGAGGGGGATGTAGTCTGACGAGAACTGGTCGAGTTCGGCCAGACCGTCGCGGAGCTCGACGGCGAGCGCCTGCTGGAGGGCGAGCGGGGCAGCCGTCTCCCTCGCTCGCTTCATGGGACTGCAGTAGAGGGCGTCGAGCGGCTCGTCCCGGAGCCAGTCCGCCATCCGCCTCGCCTGTTCGTGTCCCGCGTCGCTGAGCGGCGGGTTCGCCGGGCCCTCCGCCCCGGTGACCGTAATCGGCAAGCCGTGGCGGATCATGATCAGTTCCATATGGTCGATCCCTCAGCTTAGCCGGCCCGGTGGTCCGGCGGCGCACCCGGACTCTACCAGCGATTCGCGTGCGGACGAAAGTTGCGGCGCTCGGCTATCGTCCACGGGGTGCTGGCCGTGTCGACTGGTTCACACTCCGCCGGCGCCGCGTCCGCTAGACTTTGTGCGAGTTTGGGGGTTCCGCGATGATGACGTGTGAGCAATGTGGCCGCGACCTTCCCGATGAGGCGAGGTTCTGCCCGCGCTGTGGCACAGTTCGTGCCGGGACTGGCGCCGCTGCCGCGGTAGCTGGCGCGGCACTGGCGGCGGGCCTCCCCACCGACCTGGCCGACGCGTCCGATGGCAGCGCCACGCAATTCGAAGCCCTCTCGGGCGCGCAGGCTGACGCAACGGTGCTGACCGGAGCCGGCCCCACCGAGCCCGGCTTCGGCGCCGCCTCCGATTTCGCTACCGTACCAGGGACGCCCCGGGATCCAGGCGCCACCATACAGCTCCCACGGACCGGCCTCGACCAGCCACCACCCGCGCCGGGATTGCCCGGACCGGAGCCCCTCCAGGCCACCGGCGGCGCGCCGTGCCCGAACTGCGGCGCCTTCAACCCGGCCGGCTCACGGTTCTGTGACTCATGCGGGTTCACGACGTTACGGAAGGTGGTCGATCGCACCGGGGACGGCAAGGGAGCGCTCGCCTCCGGCTGGAAGGGAATCGTGGGCCTCGGCGCGATTGCCGCCGTGGCTGCCATCTTCGCGGGTGTCTGCGTGGCGGTCGCCCAGAACGGGGACTCACCCGGAAACGACGTGGCCGGTGTCATTGGGACCCCGACGGCAACGGCAACGCCCAGCCCGTCCCCAACGCCGCCGGCAACCGTCGTAACAGCGGTGAGCGCCGCGGAGGCCGAAACGCCTACGCCCGAACCCACCGCCACGCTGGCGGCGCCCACAACGGCTCCCACTCCCGCACCGGCGAACACGCCCGTGCCAACCGCGACCCGGACCACGACGCCAACCGCTACCTCCACTCCGGCTCCGACGCGAACGCCCACGCCCCGTCCGACGTCGACGGCGACACCCAGTCCGGCGCCGACGCCCAGCCCCACGCCCACACCCACGCCGAAACCGCCCCTGCTGCGGACGCTGGGCTGCCCCGCGACGGCAAGAGTAAACCAGCCCATTCTCTGTGAATCTCAGGGTGCCCCCGCGGACGCGAATAGCCCCATCACGGCCCTGGAGT
>JBJXGC010000290.1:0-5882 GCA_046154545.1 Dehalococcoidia bacterium
GGGTGCTGGGGGCACCGTGGGCGCTTCAGAGGCGCGCGCGTAAGCAAGCGCTGCGACGGTGCCCGTGGCACGGCTGCAGAGCGGCGCGCCGGGTCGAATCGCTGGGGTTGAAGCGCGTAACACTCCCTCACGGTCGTGGCTCTGCGTAGGCCCGGGTGCTGGGGGCACCGTGGGCGCTTCAGAGGCGCGCGCGTAAGCAAGCGCTGCGACGGTGCCCGTGGCACGGACTGCCGAGCGGCGCAGGTGGGAGAATCGCTGGGGTTGAAGCGCGTAACACTCCCTCACGGTCGTGGCTCAGAGTGACGCCGGGTGCGGAGGGCACCGTGGGCGCTTCAGAGGCGCGCGCGTAAGCAAGGGCTGCGACGGTGCCCGTGGCACGGACTGCAGAGCGGCGCGGGTGGGAGAATCGCTGGGGTTGAAGCGCGTAACACTCCCTCACGGTCGTGGCTCTGCGTGGGCTCGGGTTGTCTGGGGTGACTCCGGGTCTGTGGGTAAGGCTGTTTTGCCAGAACAGCCCGCGAGTGGGTACCATAATGCGATTCCCGCGCACGTGGCCGCGCTTATCGTGATGGGGTGGAGGGAACCGGCCCTTTGAAGCCCCGGCAACCTGTCGTAAGGCAAGGTGCCAAGTCCGGCCCTTCTTCGGAAGGGAAGATGAGAGCGACTACGCTCACACTGAGGACGGCCCACGCGGAAGAGGAGTGCAGGATGGTCTGCTCCATCATGGGCCGTATGGTCATGCGCTAGCCCCTCGTCGAAGGGGCCCCCTCACCATGACGCCGCTGCCCGGGCCCTCCGAACGCCCGTGCGCCAGCATCACCGGGAGAAACGCATGACGTTCGCAACTAACCTCCGCTGCCGCGAATGCGGCCGCGACTACCCACTGGCCGCCACACACGTGTGTGAGTTCTGCTTCGGCCCCGTCGAAGTGACCTATGACTACGAGGCGATCAAGCGCTCGACGACGCGGCGGAGCATCGAAGCGGGGCCTCCGAGCCTCTGGCGGTATGCTGATTTCCTGCCCTGTGAGCGGGAAACGGCGATCGATATCGGGGCCGGGTTTACGCCCCTGGTGCACGCCAAGAATCTTGGCCGTGCGCTCGGCCTGCCCCACCTCTACCTGAAGAACGACACGATGAACCCCACCTGGTCGTTCAAGGACCGGGTGGTGACGATCGCCAGTAGCCGGGCGCGGGAGATGGGCTACACGAAGCTCGCCTGCGCCAGCACGGGCAACCTCGCGAACAGCGTGAGCGCGCACGCCGCCTCGGCCGGGATGGAGGCGGTGGTCTTCATCCCGCACGACCTGGAGGCGGGGAAGGTTGTCGGTTCGAGCATCTACAACCCGACCCTCGTGAAGGTGCGGGGCAACTATGACGCCGTGAATCGCCTCTGCGCTGAGCTGGCGGGGTCGTATAAGTGGGCGTTTGTGAACGTTAACGTGCGGCCCTACTACTCCGAGGGGTCGAAGACGCTCGGCTTCGAAGTGGCGGAGCAGCTCGGCTGGCGGGCGCCTGACCACTGCGTCGTACCGATCGCCAGCGGGTCGTTGTTCGTGAAGATCCAAAAGGGCTTCGAAGAGCTGGCGAAGGTGGGCCTGATCGACCCGCCGAAGACGCGGATGAGCGGCGCCCAGGCGACGGGCTGCTCACCAGTGGCGACGGCCTGGCGGGAGGGTTCGATGAACTTCCGGCCGCAGCGGCCAAACACCATCGCGAAGTCGCTCGCGATCGGCAACCCGGCCGATGGCTACTACAGCCTCGTCCAGCTGAAGGAGACGGATGGCGCCTGCGGGATGGTGGACGACGACGAAATCGTGGCCGGGATGAAGCTCCTGGCGGAGACCGAGGGCATTTTTGCCGAGACCGCCGGAGGCGTGACGGTGGCTTCGCTCAAGCAACTGGTAGAACAGGGTAGAATCAGCCCGGGCGAAACAACGGTCGCCTTTATCACCGGTGCGGGCTTCAAGACCGTGGAAGCGGTGTCCGGCGCGCTCAACCCTCCACTGGAGATTGAGCCGACGGTCGAAAGCTTCGAAGCGGCCTACTCGGGGCTCCGGGCCGCGGAGGCAGTAGCCTGAATGTCAAGGCGACGAGTGCGATTTACCTTTCCCGAAGACCTCATCCGCGAGCCGGTGATCTACCTGCTCGGGCATGAATTCCGCGTCATCACGAACGTCCGGATGGCGGATGTAGATGACAAGACCGGCTGGGTCATCCTCGAAATGGAGGGTGACCCGGAAGAGATCGACCGCAGCCTCGCCTGGGCTCAGGCGCGGGGCGTGCGTGTCGATCCGGTGGTGGGGGATGTTATCGAGGGCTGAGCCAACCCTGCCAACCGACGCCATCCCGCGCGGCGGTGGCCGAACGCATCACCGGCCGGGAGACCCCGGCCCCAGAAATCTCGAAAATGGAAGACTGCCATGGCAATCACGATCCGAATCCCCCAGCCGCTGCGCGGCCTCACGGGCGATAAACCGACAGTTCAGGGCTCCGGCGCGAGCCTCGCCGAGTGCATCACCCAGCTCGAAGCCTCCTACCCGGGCATGCGTGACCGGCTGATGGACGAGACTGGCGAACTCAGGCGCTTCGTCAACATCTACATCAACGGCGACGACGTGCGCTTCAGCGACGGCCTTGGGACGGCGCTGAAGGACGGCGACGAGGTGAGCATCGTCCCGGCCGTGGCGGGAGGCTAACGGGCTTCCGGCGTTTTCTTCACTTCCTCGAAGAACGCTGCGAGGTTGATCGCGAGGCCGGGGACGAAGGCCGTCCGGAGCGTCTCAGCGGCGCGCCAGAGCCTGCGCGTCTCGCCCTCGAAGACCTCGAAGGTCTCGCCGTCGAGGTCGATCACCCAGACGGACTTCACTCCAAACGTGAGGTAGAGGTCCACCTTCTTCTGCATCGCCCGGTGGGTCTGACCGGGCGAAAGCACCTCGGCGGCGATGGTCGGTGGGTCGATCATCCATCGGCCGTCTGCGGGGGGGCCGGCGAGGTAGAACGCGAAGTCGGGGAGGGGGGAGCTGGCCTCGCGGTTTGGGCCGGCGGGGATCATGGCGCGCGGTTCAACCGCGCCACTTCCCAGGTCGAACGTCAACCGAAAGAGGTTGCCAGCGGCGCGGCCGTGGTCCCAAGTAGGCATGGGCTTCTCCAGCACCTCGCCGTCGATCAGCTCAAGGCGCCGCTCGTCGAAATCGGGGATGGCCGTGAACGTTTCGAGCGAGACGCGTGTCGCAATCGCCATCTTCGAATTCTACCAGACGGCGCCACCACCCGGCGGGCAATTAGACGTGAGCCGTGGCCTGGGCCAGGGTCAGTACGGTGAGGTCGTGCATCGGAAAGTCCCTGACGTTCTCGGTCACGAGGATAGCGCCGACACTGCGGGCTGCGCCGGCCACGATTGCGTCGGTCGCCGAGACCTGGATGCCTCGCCGGGCGAGTGAATAGCGGTACGCGCCTGCCGCCCGGGCGACGGCGAAGGTGGTTTCCACGTAGGTGCAGGAGTCGAGGAGTTTATCGATCACGGGCCGACTTCCACGCTCACGTCCGGAATAGAATTCCGTGACCACGATATCGCAAACAAAGAACTCATCGTCACCGCTGAACACCCGCGCGATGAATGCCGCATGGCCGGGTCTTCGCCGCTCCACATCGATCACCGCGGCCGTATCGATGAAGAACGCGGTCACGGACGGCGATCCCCGGCAATTGCTCGCGTCGCGCTGAACCGCGGTGCCACCGTTGCACGTTCCTGGCGCCCGTCGTGGACCCAGCGTGCGGCTCCCTCAGCGGTGAGCCACTCCGGAGGCACGTCGTCGTCCAGCGGTTGAGTATCTTCGAGCACGGCTCGAACGGCTTCCTTTTGGCGCTCCCGGCGCAGCCATGTCGTCAGGAGCTCTGTGAGCAGCTCACTCCGTTTGCGCTCCCCGACGATGCGGTCGGCCGCCTCGACGAGGTCGCGGGGGAGCATGACGTGCGTGCGGACCAACTCGGACATATCCCACTCCAGTGGGCTTAGCGTAACACATCCGGAGCGGCGTTTGCTCCGCGCGCGGAAACGGCCCCTTGTTGGAGGGGCCGTTGGCTACCGTCGGCTTGCGAAGACGGCGTTAGAAGATGTTCTTCCCATCGCCCTGGGGGGCCACCGGCTGCTGCTGGGGCGGCGGAGCGACCGGCTGCTGGTACTGGGCCGGAGGCGGCGTGTACTGCTGCTGTGGGGGCTGCTGGTGCTGCGGGGCGGGCGGCGCGACGGGGGCCTGCGGCGGCTGGAGCTTCGTCTCGTCCTTGTCCTTATCCTCGTCCTTGACGGCCTTGCGGAATTCCTTGATCGAGGAGCCCACTTCCCTGCCTAAGCCGCTGATCTTGCCAACCCCGAAGAGGAGGATGACGACCAGGGCGATGATGATGATCTCGGGCGCGCCGAGCGATCCGAACATACCGGCCTCGCTTTCGCCCCGCCTCTCGCGGGGCTGTCCTCATGGTACAGGATTGTGGCTGCAGCAACAGGTGCCGTTTACTCCGGCTTCCCGCTACGCCAGTCGCTCGACAAATACGTCCATGACGCCGCCGCAGATCTTATCTTCACCATCGGTGGGCTCGGTCAGGTCGACGGTGACGATCCGGGGCTTGCCGTCTTCGAAGGCGGACATGGCTTCCTGCCAGACCTCGGCTTCGCCGCAGCCGCCGCCGATGGTGCCGAAAAAGGTGCCATCGCGGCGGACAACCATCTTCGCCCCGGTCTTGCGCGGTGTGGACCCGCGGGTACGGGCAACCGTCGCGAGGACGACAGGCTCGCCGCGTTCCATCGAACCGGCGATCTCACGGTAGATCTCGTCTTGCATAGAGTGATCGTGCGGCATCCGGGCGAAGGCCGCAACCGCCGTGCCGCGGCCGCTTACCTTCCCGCCAGCGACCGCGCGGGACAGCCGGCCAGGTGGTCGTTCACCATCCCCACCGACTGCATGAAGGCGTAGCAGATGGTTGAACCGACGAAGGTGAAGCCCCGCTTCTTGAGCGCCTTCGACATCGCGTCACTCTGCGGCGTCGTGGCGGGGACATCGGCCATCGCCAGGGGCGCCGACGCCACCAGCGGCGCGCCACCGACGAACGACCAGATGTAGCGGTCGAACGTCCGGAATTCCTCCTGGGCGGCCAGGAAGGCCGTCGCGTTCTTCACGGCCCCCGCGCATTTCAGCCGGTTGCGCACGATGCCCGGGTCGGCCATCAGCCGCGCGAGATCGCCAGGGCCATAGGCCGCGATGCGCTCCGCGTCCCATCCGTCGAATGCACGGCTGAAGTTCTCCCGCTTGTTCAGGATGGTCGACCAGCTCAGGCCGGCCTGGAAGCCCTCCAGCATGAGCCGTTCGAACAGCTCCCGGTCGTCGTGGCAGGGCACGGCCCATTCCGTGTCGTGGTAACGGGCATAGGCCTCATCGAGCATGCCCCAGCAGGTGGGGAAGCGGGGGACGGCTTCCTTCGCCATGCGCCATAGCGTAGCCGAAACTCAGGACTCAGGACTCAGGACTCGGGACTAAGGACTCAGGACCCATATCCCATCGCCGCGGCGTATGCCCACCCGTCGAGGTCTGGCGTCGCTACGCTCAGCTGCCCGAGGGCGACCTTGATCTCGGTGCGGTGCTCCACGCCATGCTCAAGGGCGTGGACGAGGAAGAAGCTCACGGGATAGCGATAGGCGCGGCCCTGCCAGGGGAGATCCACTGGCCGCGGCTTATCCAACCCCTCAGCGATCGCGATGAGATCGTCGCTGGAACTTGCGGCCATCGCCGCCAGCGCCTCGAACCCCGGCCACGGGCTCGATCGGGTGAACTCACCCTCGTGTTGGCGGCCCATCGTCCGCAGCACCTGCGTGCGTTGGCCGCCGAC
>JBJXGC010000085.1:0-5628 GCA_046154545.1 Dehalococcoidia bacterium
GCGTCGCCGATCGCCCTTTCGGCCCAAATGGCCATGAACGGCTTGTGGTCGGCGAGCTTCACGAGCTCGGGCATGTTCGAGGGGACGCCTTCGATCATCCCGGCGGCGACCTCAGCCGGACACGAGAGCATCATCTCGATGACGTATCGCTTGAGTTCGTCAGGCGTGTCCGCGTGCCAGAAGCGTTCGAGCAGCGGCCGCATCGGTTCTGTCGAGTTCGCCTCTCGCAGGCCGGCCGCCATCGGCGCGAGGCCGGCCATCGAGGCACGGACGGGCGAATCGCCGAGAACGATACCGAGTACGAGGTCCGGATGACGTTCATTAACGAGGAGGGCGGTGATGCCTCCAAGGCTATGCCCAACGAGGATCGCCGGCCCCACGCCCAATTCCGTCAACACTGCGGCGACATCGTCTGCCTGCCGGGTCGTGTCGTAGGGCGGGGTGAGTGACGAGCCGCCACGGCCGCGCAGGTCGACGTTGAGGCAGCGGTGGTCGCGGGAGAGGTCAGCGACCTGTGGCTCCCAGGCCGTGTGGTCACAGGCGAGCCCGTGGATGAAGACGAAACAGGGTTCGCCCGAGCCGGTATCACTGACAGCCAGGCTGGCGGGCCCAATGGCCACGGTCCGATCCGTCATTGGCTCAGCCCCGGCCCAGGAGCCGCTGCATGCGCGACTTCGGGGGCTTGGGCTGGCGCCGGGCGAGGGCGAGCCGCGGGAGGAGAAACATCGCCTTGAACGCGAACCGGGTGGCAGTCCGGACGGGACGGCGGCGCCGCGGAGCGGGCGCCTGAGCCGGTCTGGGCGTTGCAGCTCGCGGGGCCACGGCCGACTGTTCGACGAGCGTCCGGGCGCGGGCGGTGTTTCGTTCAGCCGCGGCGCTGAGGCTTTCGATGAGGGCGCCTGCCGACGCTGCATCGAACGACCCGGCAAGCGGGCCTGGCGAATCCGACGTTCTTGCCTTCGCGGCGGCTTTGGGCTGGGCCGGGCGGCGGGAGACGAGGAGGATGCCGCCGAGAGCGACGGCGGCCCCGGCACCGATGAGGACCATCGTCGTGACACTCGGCCCGCGTTGGGCGGCGCGCCGGCTCTCAGCCGTTACGAGTTCCGCGAGGGGGGGCAGGTCGGCGACCACGACCGGCTCAAACTTGCCGCGGCCCACGTCATCGAGGAAGGCGCGCACGACCTCGGTGAAGGCGTCGGGGCTATCGCCCGGGACGCTGTGACCGGCCCCGGGGACGACGGCGAGGCGGGCGCGCTGCATCTCGCGCACACAGCGGTCCGCGACTTCGGGGGTGAGGACATCGCTTTCTCCGCCGCGGATGAGGAGCGTTGGCGCGCCGATCGCCCGGTAAAGGGCCCAGGTCTGGTCGTTCGTCAGCTCACTGCCGACGCGCAGGCCGCTGTCGGGGGCGCGGAAGCGTTTGTCGAACTTCCAGGTCCACTTGCCGCTCTGCAGTGGCTTGAGGCGGTGGCGCATGCGCTCGCGGATATTCTCGAGGGTGCGGCGCTGGTTGAAGCGGTGGGCCATCTCAACGAATTCGTCGAAATCGAGTTCGTCCGGCCCGCGGGTGAAGCGGACGATGTTATCGACGCCCTCCTTCGCCGCCTCGGGGCCGACATCGACGAGGACGAGGCTCTCGACACACTGCGGGTGTTCGACGGCGTAGGAGACTGCGTTCAAACCGCCCATGCTGTGGCCGAGCAGGACGAACCGCTCGAGCCCAAGGGCCTTCCGGAACAGCTCGACGTCTTCGACGAAGGTCTGGCGGGTGTAGTCGCCGTCGGGCGCCCAGCCGCTATCGCCATGCCCGCGCTGATCGAGGGCGATCAGGCGGTAGCGGTCCTGCATGCGCTCGGCGAACTCGTCGAACATGTGGCCGGAGACACCGAAGCCGTGGAGCATGAGGATCGGCGGCGCCTCGGGAGCGCCCCACTCCTGGTAATGGAGTGAGAGCCCACCCACGGTTACCTCTTTGTCGGCGTATGCCATCGTGACCATCGAGACCCCCCGGCCGATTGCTACGCCCGCGCAGGGCGCGCCACTGGGTCAACGATGATACCAGAGCGGGGCCGGGGCGCCGCGATCGTTCAGGCGAGGGGCGGCTGACCCTGTTCGGCGAGGAGTTCGTTGTAGTACTTCACGACGGCGTCGCCCTGGTAGGCGAAACCGCCGCCGGGGTTGAAGGAGTAGTCATAGGCCTTGCGCACCGCGTATTCGCCGCTATAGCCCTTGTCCTGGCCGATGTGCCAGGCCTCAGCCAGGCCTTTCGCGCCGCGATCGGCGTTCGTTTCGGGGTCATACCGGGCATCGCCCATACCGGCGCCGTAGCCGGCATCATGCAACTGAAAGAGCCCGACGGAGTGCCCGCTATCGCCCACGGCGTCGGGCCGCCCGCCGCTCTCAGCGAGCATGACGGCCTTGAGAAAGAGCGGGGGGACGTTGAATTTGCGGCCGGTGCGGTTGAGGAGGTCATCCCAGCGGTCGGGGTCCGACGGCGTACTGGAGGAGATGGGTGTGTGCGCTTCGAACTGGCGCCCGGGCCTGGCTGCGGACTGGCCCGCTACCGGCCGGGCTGCCGCCGACGCCGGCCGGGACGTGCGGACGGGCGATGGGAGGCTATCGGGGAGGCGGAAGGACGATGGGCCGGCGGCGCTCAAGCCGTAGCGCGCCGCCCGGGCATCGTGGAGGGACACGTGTGCCGCTGAGGGGACTCCCGCCGCCGAAGGGTCGATCGCCATAGACTGCAAGGGTACGGCAGCCGGAGCCACGCCCCACATCGGGGAGACGCCGCATGGCGACCGGAATCCGCCCGAGAGGGGAAACCCATGGCAGAGCAGCGCGCTCCCGACCCTACCTTGATGGCCCGCCTCCAGCTCAGCGTCAAAGGAGTGGACTGGGCGGCGTCGTTGCTGCGGCCCTCGCAGCACCAATCGCTCGAAGGTGAGTGGACCGCTCACCAGGTCGTCTTCCACCTGATTGCGAACGAGCGGATCTTCCAGGGACGGGTGGCGCAGGCGCTTGCCGAAGAGGGCCCGGCCTTCGTCCGCTGGGACTCCCTCGCCGACATGCAGGCGGGCCACCGGCCGGAGCCGGACATCGACGTGCTGGCCGCCGAGTTCATGGCGCTCCGGACGGCTACCTACGAGACATTCAAGTCGCTCTCATCGGAGCAGTGGGCGCGGACGGCCACCTGGCCGGACGGCCGCGTGATCGACCTGGCCTGGATCGCGGAGAAGGTGCTGTGGCATGCGCTCGATCATTTCGCGGGGCTTCTCGACCTCCACGGCGAGTTCGCACCGCGCCAGGCGATGCCCGCTGAACATGGCCGCTGACCGCCGGGGCGCGTATCCTCTGGGCATCTCACCCAGGGGTATCCAGATGCCGCTCAGCGTCGAAGACCAACTCTCCATCCAGCAGCTTTACGCGCGTTACAACCACGCCATCGACAGCGGCCAGGCCGAATCATGGGCCGCCTGCTTCACGGCGGACGGCGTCTTCGAATCGCCCCAGGGCTCGTTCACGGGCACGGAAGGCCTGATCGGGTTCGCGAAGGGGTTCCATGCCCAGATGAAGGGCAAGGCGCGGCACTGGAACACGAACCTCGTCCTCGACGGCCAGGGCGGCAGCGCCACCGGCAGCTGCTACCTCGTCCTCAACATGGGGAGCGACCCGGGCAAGCCACCGGCGGCCGCCGCGTCTGGCATCTATCGCGACCAGCTCGCGAAGCAGGGCGGGGACTGGAAGTTCACGCGGCGCGCCGTCGCGATCGACTAGTGCCGCTCCTGGTACAGAGGAGGGGACCGGCCGGGCGGCCCAGGGTTCGCCCTGACCGCCAGCCCCCTCTGCTCTGGAAGACCCGTCCTCAGGGGACCTACTCGGGGCTCCGTTGGGCTCCGCGTTGCCGCCGCAGCCCTCACCCGAGCCCTCTGGTCTGGAAACTCGTCCTTAGGGGGCATGCTCGGGGCTCCGTTGGACTCCGCGTGGCCGGCGCAGCCCTCACCCCCTGCCCCCTCTCCCCGTGCGCGGGGCGAGGGGGAGCCGAAGACGCAGCACTTTCATCCCTCACTCCGGCCGGTGGCCATACTTGCCTCCCGCTGCGGCGGGCGAGGGAGTTCTGCGTCCGGAACTCAACCTTTTCCTCCGAGGGATGCAAGTGGCCCGGATCTGAGCGATTTGGGACGTTTCACGAGGTTCTTCCAGACCAGAGGGGAAGCGAGGAAGCAGCCCTACGACCCCTCCGGCTGAAGCACGAAGCTTGCCCCCCGGTGGCAACCGGCGCGGCGCCCGAAGTGCCGCGATGAAAGTGCTGCTCGTCCAGGCTGTGGTCGCGGCGTTTGTCGTGCTCATCGTGGCGGCGGTCGTGTTCCGCTCGACGGGGGCCCGGGGCATGCTGGGGAAGCTGCGCGATGGGATCGTGCTTTACGTGATCCTCATCTTCCTGCTCGGAATGTTCACCTACTTCCGGGGGGCGTTTTGAGAACCGCGAGAGCCATGGCTGGGAAGCGGCATGCGCAGGATTGGCCGTGACACGCGTCCTGGTCGCCCCGCAGGAGTTCAAGGGCTCGCTGACGGCCGCGGAGGCCGCCCAGGCGATCGCCGCCGGGCTGCGGCGGGCGCAACCGGGCTGGACGCTCGACCTGCTGCCGATGAGCGATGGCGGGCCGGGTTTCATCGAGGCGATGGCTGCCGCGACGCCGGGCGAGCTGGCCACCTGCAAGGCGCACGATGCGCTCGGACGGCCGCGGAGCGCCCGCTACCTCATCGTCGATGACCCGAGGACCGCTGTCCTCGAAGCGGCCCAGGCGAACGGCCTCGTCCTCATCCCCGAGCGCGAACGGGATGTCCTCAGCGCCGGCACGGCCGGCGTGGGCGAAATCATCGCGGCGGCCCTCAGCCAACATCCGTCGCGTCTGACGATCGGGGTCGGCGGCAGTGCGACCAACGACGGCGGGGCAGGGATGGCGCAGGCCCTCGGCGCCCGGCTCAGCGATGAGGCCGGCCGCCAACTTCCCCCCGGGGCGGCCGCACTGGAGCGGCTCGCCCGCATCGACTGGCAGCGGCCCCAGGCCCTCTTCGAGGTGGAGGTAGTCGTCGCCACCGACGTGACGAACCCGCTCCTGGGACCGAACGGGGCCTCCGCGGTCTACGGTCCCCAGAAAGGGGCGACGGCGGCCCAGATCGACCAGCTCGAGGCGGCCCTGACGCGGTACGCGGCGGTGGTCAGGCGTTCGCTTGGCGGTGATATCGCGACGCTGCCCGGCGGCGGTGCGGCCGGGGGGTTGGCGGCGGGGCTCGTGGCCTTCCTCGGGGCGCGTATCGAGAGCGGATTCGACGTCGTGGCAGAGGTCTCGGGCCTCGCTCAGCGCCTGGCAGCCGCCGCTATTGTCGTCACCGGCGAGGGAAGCTTCGATGGCCAATCGATGCAGGGAAAGACCACGGGCCGGCTGCTGGCACTTGCGCGGGATGCCGCCAGGCCCTGCATCGTGCTGGCCGGGCGGGGGACGCCCGTGGCCGGCGTCGAGCTTCGCGACCTCGCGGAGCTGGAACCTGATGGGCGGGCGGCTATGCGGGACGCGGCCGCCCTCCTGGAGGAGCTCACGTACAGGCAATTCGCGACGGAATCAGGCG
>JBJXGC010000110.1:0-3675 GCA_046154545.1 Dehalococcoidia bacterium
CGCACCACCAGGTAGGCGGCGAAGGCGTTCCCGGCGAAGCCAAAGAGCGAGAGCATGTTCGGGGTGAGGCCGGTGCGGGCGACCGTCCGGCCGAGGCCGTCGGAAAAGCCCTGGGGCAGCCGCTGGGGGAGGATGTTCGGCAAGTGTTCGCGATACTTCCTGGCGGCGGATCATAGCACCCGCGTTGAGATAGACGCCGGCCAGGTTCAGTGCGTGGCCTGCCGCCCTGCCAGCATCCGGTCCGCCGGCGCGTCAGGGGCCGTCCGGCGACATACCCTATGGCGCCGGTTTGACACTCCGGCCAGCGCCTCCCAATACTCCCCCGGCCAGATTCGACCGCGAGAGTGAGGCCCTACCGTGTCCAACGTCCCCGCGAAGCTCCCCACCTACAAGGAACTCCCATTCAAGCCCGGCAACCCGCCGAAGACCGCCTGGGGCCTCTTCGGCGACGGCGACAACGTCGGCATGTTCAACCTGCAGACGCCTGAGCGCCTCGTGCTTGCCGCCCAGCTCGTGAAGAAGGGCGCCGTCTTCGCCATGAACTGGGAGCAGGAGAAACCGAGCCCGCCGCTCTACAGCCGCGGGCGCTTCCGCCACACCGTCTTCCGCGAGATCCCCATCGGCAACCACGGGGACGACGTGCTCGACAACTTTTACACCCAGGCATCCAGCCAGTGGGATGGCCTCACCCACGTCGGCGATTTCGAGCACGGTTTCTGGGGCGGCGTGAAGAACGCGCAGCTCCGCGAATCGGGCGACAAGACACGGCTCGGCATCGACCACTGGGCCAGGCGAGGGATCGCGGGGCGCGGCGTCGTGCTCGATGTTGCCCGGCATTTCGCCTCCCAGGGGCGGTCACTGGACCCCGGTGAGCGGATCGACATCACCGTCGCCGACCTGGAGGCGACGCGGAAGGCACAGGGGGTCGAATTCAAGGACGGCGACGTCTGGCTGCTCCACACCGGTTGGGTGGAATGGTACGAGAGCCAGCCCCCGCAAGTCCGGCAGGCGCTCGCGGTAACCCAGAACCTGAAGACGCCCGGCCTCCAGTGCTCAGAAGAGATGGCGGAGTACATCTTCAACCACCACCCGTCCGCCCTCTGTGGCGACAACCCGGCGCTCGAGGCCTGGCCGCCGCCGAACTTCCTCGACCCTGATGGGTTCCTCCACCACTGGATCATCGGGCGCTTCGGCATGGCCATCGGCGAGATGTTCCAGCTAACGGGCCTCTCGGCCGACTGCGCCGCCGACCATGTCTACGAGTGCCTCTTCGTGGCCGCGCCGCTCAACATCGAGGGCGGGACGGGGAGCCCGCCGAACGGGCTTGCCATCAAGTGAGGTCCACGGGGCTGGGGAGGACGCAAAGGTTCGAAAGGGTCAAAAAGGGCTGGATGACCGATTGATCCCGGACCGGGATCGCTCGCTGCCTTTGAACCTTTGCGTCTAACCACAGTCAGCCAAGCGCCGAGAGATCGACGATCCGGGCCTCATGCTGGCCCGGTGTCAGGTCCAGGATGGCCACCGTGCCGAGCCGGACCTGCTGCTTCACGAGGCTCGGACTCCCAGGGTTCAGGAAGAGGATTCCGCCGTGGGTTTCGATCATCGCTTCGTGTGTGTAGCCGAAGACCACGATATCGACCGGCTTGCCGAAGATCTCCTGTAAGGCGCCGGGCAGCGCCTCCGGCGGCCGGAACGACCTCGCGATCGCGCCCGGCAGGACATCGTCGCCGAGGCTACGGAGGATCAACTCGTGGGCCATGCCGATCGTATGGCCCTCCAGCTCCATGACCTCGACGCGGCCGTTCCGCGTGGGCGTCTCGCCCGTGCCTTCGAGCCAGGACTCGGTCGATCTCACGGGTGCGATCCGGCCCAGCCACTCCAGGCAGGATGGCACGTTGACGTGCCCGGCGTGGAGGATGAGATCGACGCCGTGAAACGCCCGGGCGACTTCTGCGGGTGGCTCGGGGCCGGCCGCCGGGATGTGGGTATCCGAAATCAGGCCAATTTTCACGGCATGCACCGCGGGCGGCGCGAGCTACTCCAGGCCATTGGATTCAAGCCATGCGAGCCACGGCTCGGCAACGCCCTCGTGGTCCCACAGGAATTCGAATCCGGCCTGGAGGGCAAGCTGTTGGTCGAGGTCGCGGTCGCCAATATGGAGGTACTTCACCGCCTCAAACCGTGACCGGATGTCGGGCAACATGTGCTTCGCCGCGACGAAATCGACCCGGATATCGCGCGCTTCCCAGAGCGCCCGCTGGGCGGAGGGGAAGCGGTCGGAGCAGCTCCCGATGAGGAAGCCCAGGCCCTGGGCCCGCCGCACCATCTCGAGGGTGATCCCGCCCGGAGGGTCACCGAACTCGAGTGTGCCGTCGATGTCGAAACTGATCAGGAATGCCAACTGCCTCTCCTCGTGGGGCTCGCGCCTGTGGTCTTCAAGGGTGTCGCCGCCGGGTCACCGGCGACGGCACCGTCCGGTTGCTGTGCTCTCCCGCGGGTGCCGCGGCTAGTCGGCCGAGGCGCCCCAGATCAGCGCGTCGCAGAAGTTCGGCATGTGGGCGCCCGAGACGCCGTAGATGGCCGGCCTGGTTATCTGCGATGGTGATCGGCCCTGGATCTGGAGAATAGAGTCCCGGTGGTGCCACCAGCGGGTGCGTCCATTGCCGCTGTTGCCGCCGCTCGGGGAGACGGGATTGGGACCCTCGATGCTGATATCGGTCTGATAAAGGTCGAGGGCGTATCCCCGCTTCTCGCCCCGGGAAGCGAAGCGCAGCCCCTCCAGGTGGAACTGATGAAAGAGGGTGAAGCCATCGTACATCTGTTCGAAGGACAGGTCTTCGGCGCTAATCCCGGCGCCTTCGTAGAGCATCCGGCCCATCTTGTCGCTCGCCCGTTCCCACTCGGCGAGGGTGGGAGTAGCACCTTGCAGCTCCGGCCTGGTCTGGGCGTGATTGAGGATGTAGACGGGTTTCTGCTGGTGGTGCTTCGCCAGCTCCGGGGTCGTAAAGATGACGGCCAGGGCGGCCTGGATCGGCAGGTCGTTGTCGTAGATGTTCGCGGGTTTGGCGATCCAGCGGCCCGAGAGGTAGTCATCCACGGTGATCATCTCAGGCCGGTGCTGAGTGAAGAACCCGTCCGGGTTCATCAGGCCATTCCTTCGCGATTCGACCACGAAGGCGGCCATCATGTCGTGGTCCTTGCCGTACTTGTTGCAGTACTCCTCGAAGATCAGGGCGGTCGTTGCACAGGCCGGCATGCCCCAGATCCCGCCATACTTGAAGGGGCCCGAAGCGGTCCCCAGGGCGGCGGCGCCCTGTCCCACGTAGTAGCGGCCGGCGAGGTTGTGCCAGCCCCGTACCACGAGACAGGTCTTCGTGAGGCCCCGGGTCACGGCTTCGGCGGCGTTCGTGAAGGCGACGGACATGCAGACCGGCCCGTTCATTTTGAACTCGACGTTCTTCAGTTCCGGCATGTTCAGCAGGATCCAGTCGATATCGCCCCGGGTAATGCCGGCCTGCGGGTAATCGACCATCTTGAAGACGTCGGACCAGCCTTCGGGCGCGGGCGAATTCGGGTTGTTCGAAACGCCGGTGGTGGATTCAGGGGTGAGGACGATGCCGTCGATCTCGTCCGGCGAGATCCCGGCGTCCTCAATGGCCTTGCGAATGGCGATGA
>JBJXGC010000122.1:0-7162 GCA_046154545.1 Dehalococcoidia bacterium
GCAGAGGACCGTGTCTTCCGAGCGAAGGAGCGAGGAGATGCCGTTGTCATCGTCGATTTGCATGATGGGCGGGATTCTACGCGCGCCGGGGCCGAGAGCCGAGAGCCGAGAGCCGAGAGCCGAGAGCGAAGAGCGAAGAGCAAAGAGCAAAGAGCGAAGAGCAAAGAGCGAAGAGCGAAGAGCCGAGAGCAGCGAGCCGAAAACGTTCGCTGCGGCATTGCGGCTTTTTCTGCGGTATTGCGGTATTCCGGGCTCTGGGCTCTGGGCTCTGGGCTCTGGGCTCTGGGCTCTCGGCTCTCGGCTCTCGCCCGTGCTAGACTGCGCCCCCACTCACCCTCGGAGGCTTCCCATGAAATTCGGCGCCATGATGTTCCCCACCGATTACGCCATCCCCGTCACGGACCTTGGCCGGGCCTGCGAGGATATGGGCTTCGAGTCGCTCTTCTTCCCGGAGCACACCCACATCCCCTCCAGCCGGGTCACCCCCTGGCCGGGCGGCGCCCCCCTGCCGAAGGAGTACAGCCACACCCTCGACCCCTTCGTTGCTATGGCCGCGGTCGTCGCCGTGACGAAGACCCTGATGGTCGGCACCGGGATCTGCCTGGTCATCGAACGGGACCCCATCACCCTGGCGAAAGAGGTCGCGAGCATCGACCACCTCTCCGGTGGGCGGCTGCTCTTCGGCATCGGCGGCGGCTGGAATATCGAGGAGATGGCGAACCACGGCACCGACCCCCACACCCGCTGGGGCCTCCTCCGTGAAAGCATCGAAGCGATGAAGCAGATTTGGACGCAGGACGAGGCCACCTACCACGGCAAGCACGTGAACTTCGACGCGATCTGGAGCTGGCCGAAGCCGGTCCAGAAGCCGCACCCGCCGGTGATGATCGGCGGCGACGGAGCCCGCACCCTCGAGCGCGTCGTCAAGTATGGCGACGAATGGATGCCGATCGGCGCCCGGGCCGCCGACCTCGGCGGCCGGATTGCCGAACTGCAGGCGATGGCGAAGGCGGCGGGCCGGGCGCCCATCCCGGTCTCCGTCTTCGGGACGCCTCCGCGCGCGGACGTGATCGAGCAGTACGCCGCGGCCGGCGTGAGCCGCTGCATCTTCGGCCTCCCCCCGGCGGACGGCGAGACGGTGCTGAACGTGCTGAAGCGGGCGAACGAAGCGAAGAACGCGGCGAAGGTGTAGGCCGAAGGATGCGCCATGGGCCCATCGCCGGTGACGCGTTCGGCCAGATGCTCCTGGAGTGCCTCGTGCACGATGAACCCGTCACTGAGGTGGTCGAACGGGACGACGGCCGGGTGGACATCGGCGACGCCCGCCGATACTTCGCCCCGGCCAGCGATTGGAGCCCCAGCGAGCGAGCTATCCTGCAGGGCGCCTCGGGCCGGGTCATCGACATCGGAGCCGGAGCCGGCCGCCACTCGCTCGAACTCCAGCGGTCCGGCCACAGCGTCGTGGCGCTCGACCTCTCGCCGGGGGCAGTCCAGACCATGCACTCCCGGGGCGTCGAGGAGACGTTCGAGGGGACGCTCTTCCAGTTCGCGCGAACGCAAGACGCGGCGTTCGATACTGCCTTGCTCCTCGGCAACAACCTCGGGTTACTCGGCGGCCCTGCCCAGGCCATCCGATGGTTAGCGGCCCTTGATCGCCTGCTGGCGGCCGGCGGCCGAGTCCTCGGGAGCGGCTCCGACCCTTACGCTACAACCGACACCGATCATCTTCGCTACCACGCGAGGAACCGCCTCCGCGGTCGCATGGGCGGCCAAAACCGCATCCGTTCGCGATTTCGGACACTCGCCTCTCCCTGGTTCGATTACCTGTTCGCGTCGCTCGATGAACTGACGGCGCTCCTTGTAGACTCCACCTGGCACATCGCGGAGGTGATCGACGCGGCGCCGGGATACTGGGTCGAGTTGCGCCGGCGGTGATCGGGAGGCCGGCGCCACGGGGGGGTTGGCTGCGATGTCGAGGTCAGAGGACCTGCGTGAACTCGTGGAAACGCGCGACGCGTTCTTTGCCCAGCTCGCGCGCGCCTTGCAGGCGGACGAACGCGTCGAGGCTGCCTGGCTCGCCGGCGCCCATGGTCGCGGAGAAGACGACGAATGGTCCGACTTCGACCTCCACGTGGCTGTGAGCGATCGCTTCCTCGATGCCGTGCTCGCCGATCCGGCCGGGCTGTTCGGCCTGGCCGGGCCTCCTCTGCTGGTGCAGGCCGGTTTCCCGTCTGACAGCATTCCCTCGGGCAGATTCTGGCTCGTGCTGTACGCCGGACCGATCGAAGTGGACTGGAATATCGGCCCGGCGAGCAAGGCCGCGCGGCAGCGAGCGTCGAGCCTGATCTTCGAGAAGACGGCTGTGTCTTTCTTCGCCGAGCCCGTTGCGCTTTCGCAGGGCGAGATGCTCGACCAGGTCCAGAAAACTATCGACTTCTTCTGGGCGATGGCGCCGATCGCCGTGAAGTATGCCGGCCGCGGTTGGACCTCCCGCGCCGTCCTGCAAATCGAGTTGCTTCGGCAGGCGTACGAGGTCCTCTGGAATGCGGTGCACGGCTCGGTCCGTGCCGAGGACGCCTATCACCAGAACCGCTCGACTGAACCGGCATTCGACGAAAGCGTGCCCAGGCCTGGTCCGACCGTTGACCCGGCTTCGGCGCTGTTGGTGATCGAGTCGTTCTGTGCGGCCGCGGCTGGCCTTCAGCCCGCCCTCGACGCGCTGGGGAGCCGCGTGTCTCCAGCCCTGCCGATCGAAGTCGGACGCCTCTGCCGCCTGGCGCAACCCTGGGCGGCCCGTGGCGGCACGCGGCCCCAGTCCGGGTCACGCCGCTGATGGCCGCGAAGCGAGGGCCCGCCCCGTCCCAAACCGCGTCCGCGCGGCCCCGCCGACGTGCTACGCTCTACGCCCAAGCGGTGCCCACCGGGGACGATGTCATGTCGCCGCCGCGGCATGCTGACCGCGGATGGGACGCGCAGGATGGTCGATGCAATGACTGACAGGGCTGGCCGCAAGGAGCTGGCTGCCGGGTACAAGGCGACCCGTCCCCTGGCCGGCGTCTACCGGTTCGTGAACACGCGGACGGGCAGGTTCTTGCTCGCTTCCACGACGAACCTCACGAGCATGCAGAACAAGGCCGCCTTCGCCAGGAGCACGGCTTCGGCCGCCGTGCCCGACCAGCGCCTCGCTCCAGACATCCGCGAGTTCGGCATCGAGACGTTCGCGTTCGAGGTGCTCGAGAGCGTGGAGGTGAGCCACGAGACGACGCCGGGCGCGCTGGCGATCGACCTGGCGGCGCTCCTCGCCCTCTGGCAGGAGCGGCTCGCCGGCGAACCGCACTACTGATGTCCGCGCTCTACCCGGAGATCGCGCCGTTCGAACACGGCCTGCTCCCCGTTGGCGGCGGGCACTCCATCTATTGGGAGAGCTGCGGCAATCCTCGTGGCCGCCCGGCCGTCGTCCTTCACGGGGGGCCCGGGTCGGGCTGCTCGGCGGCGATGCGGCGCTACTTCGACCCCGGCGCCTACCGCGTCGTGCTCTTCGACCAGCGCGGCTGCGGCCGCAGCAGCCCGCACGCCAGCGAACCGGCCACGGACCTCGCCACGAACACCACCTGGCACCTCGCCGGCGATATCGAACGGCTGCGTGTGCATCTCGGCATCGACCGCTGGCTGGTCTATGGCGGGTCCTGGGGTTCGACGCTCGGCCTCGCCTACGCCGAGGCCCACCCGGATCGTGTAACCGCCATGGTGCTCGCCGGGGTGACGACCACGCGCCCCTCGGAGATCGACTGGCTCTACGGGGGCGTGGCGCCGCTCTTCCCGGCCGAGTGGGAGCGGTTCGTGGCTGGAGCCTCCGCGGTGGACCGCAAGGGCGACGTCATCGAGGCGTACCATGCACTCTTGCACGACCCGGACCCGGCCATCTGCACCCGGGCGGCGGCGGACTTCCACGACTGGGAGTTCGCGCTCATGGCGGCAGGACCCGCCGCCCAACCCTCACCAGGGTGGTTGGAGCCGCGCTTCCAGCTGGCCCGCGCCCGGATTGTGACGCACTACTTCAGGCACAACGCCTGGCTCGAAGACGGTGTGCTCCTGCGCGAGGCTGGCAAACTGGCCGGCATCCCCGGGGTCCTCGTCCAGGGCCGGCTCGACCTTGCGGCACCGCTCGTCACGGCCTGGGAGCTGGCGCGGGCCTGGCCGGGCGTTGAGCTGGCCGTCGTCGATGGCGCCGGGCACTCCCCGGGCGAGCCTGGCATGAGCGAGGCGATCGTTACCGCCACAGACCGGTTCGCTACGGGATGATGGCGTCGGCCTCGATTTCGATCAGGTGGCGCGGGTCGATGAGGCGGCTGACCTCGACCATGGTGGCGGCCGGCTTCACGTCCCGGAAGAACTCTCCCTGGGCGCGGCCCGCCTCTTCCCAGCGCGAGATGTCGGTGACGAACATGCGGATGCGGATGACGTCGGCCAGGGCCGCGCCCGCCTCTTCGAGCGCGCGCTGGATGACCTCGAAGCAGCGCTTCGCCTGCTCATACATGTCGCCCTCGCCGTGGATCGAGCCGTCGGGGTTAGTCGCGGTGGTCCCCGCCACGGCCACGACGTTGCCGATGCGGACCGCGCGCGAATATCCGACGATGTCCTCCCAGGGGCCGCCGCTGCTGATGTTCTGGCGTGTCATGGCTCGGGCCGTGGCAACGCCAGGCTGACGCCCAGCTCCGCGTCGATGTACTCCAGGACGGCACGGTGCGATGCCATCTCTCGATGCGAGAGCTCATCGAAGGGCTTTACGGTCACCGAAGTACCGGCCGGAAAGCCACTGGCGTTCTGCGGGACCACGAGCAAGTCATCGTTCGAAATGAGGGCGTGGAGCGGCCCGCCCAGACCGTCGGTGATGGAAGCGGGGGACAGATCGCTCCAGGGAGTGAGTCGGAATTGAGTCAACCTGCCGGCGCTGGACAGCATGACCGCGTCCGGATCGACTACTCGCCAGGGGGCGGCTATCACGAACGCAGCACGCACGGCTGCCTTGGCGACATGCGGCGCCCTTGACGCCCAGTCGTAGAAGATCCACCCGCCCGCCGAGTAGGCAATGATGATGAGATCGTGCTTCACGCGGTGCGTTGGGGGCTGTCGTGGAAGCTGTCTCGTGCTCTCTGCGACCTCATGGAGCGCGGGCCAGAACCGCCGGCCCAGCCGCCCGTCAAGAAGGTGGAGGTGCGGGATCACCCGTTCGTCAGGGTACCATTCGGGCGTGAGCACATTTTCGGAGCCCACATGGCTCGCGGCCAGATCGTGCAGATCCTTCATTTGACCCGCAGCTTTTTCGTTCTCATCGAGGCGGCCATGAAGGAGGACAATCTTCAGACCCGGGGGCGACGGATCCATAGCAACCTCGCGGAGCGCGTTGGGTGCGGCCCTACTAGACTCCGCGCTGGACCTGGTCGAGAAGCGCCACAGCGCGCCGGGCGAGGGTCTGGGCCGTCGCGGAATCACCGAGAATGTCGGCGAGCACCGCGCCGTGAACGAAGAGCGCCGTGGCCACGTCCTGGGTGAACGTTGGCCCGCAAAGGCTGCATTCGAGCCCCGGCACGTTGGTGATGCGCATGTCGATCCCGGCCGTTGTCAGCCTTTCCGTCCAAACGAGCGCGGCCGGGGTGCGCGCTGAACCGCAGCCCGGGCAAGCTGAGGCAACCGGTAGGGCGCCGGACCGACATCGGAGCATGGCCTGTTCGCGGACTTTGGGCAGCGCGGGCGAGCTGAGAACGCTTCGGGCCGACTCTCGAATGAACGAGCAGACCTGATCCCGGATTTCCGCTGTGCCTACGGGCAAGGAGCTGACGACCTCGCAGAGCCCGTCGATTCGCGTGTTCTCCAGAACCACATCGGACTTCAACTTGCCGGCACGCGCACCAGGGGGACTGACGGGCACCAGAGTGAGAGCCAACCAACAACTCCGAAAGGCTGCGTTGCCAGGCAGCGCAGCCGCAGTTTGTGAAATTCGTCCCAAGGAACCAGTTCATCATACGCACGGGTTCGATCGGAAGACAAGATATTTCAACAACGCCACCTCATGTGTCGGTCTCGCCCGCCTCTTCACCCGCGCCGTCCCAGAGCGCGCGTTGGGCCGCCGCGGGGTCGCGCACGGGGAGGGGCAGGCCGAGGTGGCGGTAGGCGGCGTTGGTCGCCGTGCGGCCGCGCGGTGTCCGCTGGAGGAAGCCGCATTGGAGGAGGAAGGGCTCGTAGACGTCCATGATCGTGTCAGACTCCTCGCCGATCGAAGCGGCGATGGTCTCCAGGCCGACTGGCCCGCCTTCGAACTTGCGGATGATGCAGTCCAGGACTTTGCGGTCCGTCTCGTCGAGGCCGAGGTCGTCGATTTCGAGCAAGGCGAGGGCCGCCCGGGTGGCCTCGAGCGAGACCACGCCGCCCGCCCGGACGAGGGCGAAGTCGCGCACCCGCCTCAGGATCCGGTTCGCGATCCGGGGTGTGCCTCGCGAGCGGTTCGCGATCTCGATGGCGGAGTCGTCGGGCAGGTCCATGGCCAGGATCGAGGCCGACCGGCGCACGATCTTCGCCAGCGTCGCCCCGTCGTAGTAGTCCAACCGGTAGACGGAACCGAAGCGGTCACGCAGGGGGGCACTCACCATGGCGTAGCGGGTCGTCGCCCCGACGAGGGTGAACCGTGGCATCGCCAGGCGGACAGACCTTGCGCCCGGGCCTTTGCCGATGACGAGGTCGAGGGCGAAGTCCTCCATCGCCGGATAGAGGATCTCCTCGACGGTGCGCGAGAGGCGGTGGATCTCATCGACGAAGAGGATGTCGTGCTCGCGCAGGTTCGTCAGGATCGCGGCAAGGTCGCCTGGCCGCTCAATGGCGGGCCCACTTGTCGTCCGGATCGCGACGCCCATCTCGCGCGCGACGATGTTCGCCAGGGTCGTCTTCCCAAGTCCCGGGGGGCCGTAGAGGAGGAGGTGGTCGAGCGCTTCGCCGCGCTGCTTGGCGGCGGAGATGGCGATCAAGAGGTTTTCCTTGACGCGCTCCTGGCCTGGGAACTCGTCCAGGTCGTGGGGCCGGAGGGTGACTTCGGCTTCGCCGTCTTCGACGCTCTCCGCGGGCCCAACGAAGCGAGCGTCCTCTGACGTCATGGCGGGAGTATACAGGA
>JBJXGC010000127.1:0-11674 GCA_046154545.1 Dehalococcoidia bacterium
GGGAAACCACTTCACCAGACTCTTACTGCTTTCGACGGCCGGTGCCGCGGTCCTTGTGCCGGCCCTCGCGTTCGCCGTGACGGAGTTCGGCCAGGAGAGCGGCGACGCCACGACGACGGTTAAGGCGCCGGCCACCCTTCAGCAGCCACCGGCCGGCACCCTGGACGCAGCGGCCACGGCCGACGCCAGCGTGAGCGCCAATGTGGTCCTCGCCGGGAAGCCCGCGGAGCCCGCGCCGGACGACAGCAACTCGGCGGCGGCACGCTCACAAACGGCCAGCAGCCCGGCTGGGGCTGACTCACACAGCACGGTCCGGCAGGTTGCCTCCGGCGCCGCCCAGAGCGGCTCCACATCGACATCGACTTCTACATCGACATCGACATCGACATCCAGCGCGACGGCCAGTGTGTCCTCGACGGCTAGTGGCACGAGTACGTCTACCTCGACGGCCGGATCCGGTGGCCGCCGCGATG
The DNA here is from genome assembly GCA_046154545.1 of Dehalococcoidia bacterium. Classification (GTDB taxonomy): domain Bacteria; phylum Chloroflexota; class Dehalococcoidia; order Tepidiformales; family Tepidiformaceae; genus JBJXGC01. The sequence goes on from JBJXGC010000127.1 coordinate 474, forward strand.
GCGATGATGACGATCGGACAGCGACCGCTTCCTCGACCCCTTCAGCCTCTCCGTCCGCCTCCTCGACGGCGTCGGCAACCCCTTCCGCCTCATCCACGTCAGGTTCGCGCGGCGACGACGACCACGACGACGACGACGATGATGACGATCATCGGCACGGCGGAAACAGCGGCAGCTCGACGCCATCCGCGAGCACAACGGCAACGGCCTCTTCGACCAGTGGGTCCGGGGGCGGCAGCGGCTCGGGCAACCGCGGCCGCGGCGGCGAAGACGACGACTGACTCGCCCACGGTCGAACACCAGCACTCGACAGGTAAGGAGTCGCCCAAGCGGCTCTTTACGGGTAACATCTCGCTTGGGACGACGCGCCCTCCGTCTTCGGACTGGAGGGCCTTCACTCTGTTGCGAAAGACATGCATGATACGCATCACGGCCAATGGCAACGTCGAACGCAATCCAGCTCACCTGGGTGGTCTTATGTGCTCCTCCCGTGACCATACGGCGATTAACGAACGTCTCAGAATTCAGGAAAACCCCGTATGCCACTTAACTGCCATCAGCGGTAACCTGCACGTCTGATGGAGGAGGCGAAGAACCGGATGGAGACGCTCGGGCTGAAACGGCTTGTGCTCGTCACGGCGACGATTGTCGGAATCGTCGTGCCGTCGTTCGTTTACGCCTTCAACGCGTTCAGCTACGACGTCATCACCACTCCCTTCCGCGCGCCCCTGCCCACCCAGGCCGCGAACTATTGCACGGGCCCGGCCTGCAAGACGCCGGCCCAGGTTCAGCTTCCGGTCTCCGCACCCGCACCCGCGCCCTCGGCTCAGCCCTCCCGCTCATCGGCCGATGCCGATGCGGATGCGGATGCTCAGGCGGAACAAGGGACGCCCGCGACAACCCAGGTAGTGGCCGCACGGGCCGTGGTCGCCGGTCCGGATGGTTCCTGCGGGAGCGCCGGCCGCGCGGCGAATGGGTCGTGTGTGGTATCCGCCCCGGCGGCGCCGGCCACTGTCCCCCGCGGTGAGACTGTCCGGCCCGCCGTGTCGGCTTCACCGCCAGTCACCGTCAGGCCCACCGTTGAGGCAACGCCGACGGCAGTGGTGCGCGTGGTAGAGGTGCCGGTCATTACCCAGTCGGCCGCGCAGCAGCCAGCCAGCCCCGCTCCCACCCAAACCGCGGCATCGACGCCGCCGGCTACCAGCACGCCAGTGCCAACCGTCGGGACCACCACGCCGGTCCCCACGCCATCGAAAACGAGCACGCCAACGCCTACCCGGACGCCGACCGTTATCGTCGTGGAGACGCCCCCGGCCTGCGACCATCACCACGAGGACGAGTGTGACGACGGGCACGACGACGACCATGGGGACGACGGCGACGGCCACGGCGGCCGTGGTAGGTCAAACAGTAACAACGTAAATGTCGCTACGACCACGACCACTACGTCCAATCGCGCCCAGGTCGCTCCCGAGGATCCCGGTCAGGGCTCGGGGCCAGACGGACAGGGCAACAAGCCCCCCACCCCCGTCGATGTGAGTAGCTCGAACCAGACGAATACCACGAACGCGAACAGCCGCAACCGCAAAGCGGGGAAATCTCACGGCAACCGCCACGGCGGTTCGGGGCCGGAAGTGACGGTCATGAGTGCGACGAAGCCCGTCGGCGAGCCGGCCGAGGGCTCCTGCGCCCACTGACCCCGGTCTGCTTTCGCCCGTCCCCGGCAGCCCTGTAGGCGCCGTGCCTCGTTAGTTGATGGTGATGCACGTCAGGACGTGCTGCACGCCGCCGGCTTGGAGCACGGCCTCGTCCGTTGCGTCGCTTAACGCGTCCACACTCGAAGCCTCAACCCGGACGATCACGTCGTGGGGCCCCGTCACGGTGTCGGCCTGGATGATCCTGATGCCGGGCGGCTTCATCGCCGCCAGGGCTTCGCAGACGGCCCGGGCGCGCCCCACCTCCGTCTGTACCATGAGCCACGCTTGCACCGCCATCCTCAATCCTCCTCCAGCCGATCACCGTGGCCGATCCGGCGAATGCGGTCAAGACGGCGGTCTTTCCCGCGCGTTCTCCCGCCGTCCAGTAGAGTCTTCCCGGTATGCTGGTGCGGATGTTACGGCGGCCGGGGGCCTTGATTCGAAGGCTGGGCCTCCCGCTCCTTGGCGTAAGCGCCGTGGCGCTGACCCTCGCTGTCCTGGTCATCGTCGCCTGGTGGCCGGCGGGTGGCGCCTCAAAGGCGGCTCCGGAGGAGCCGACCCCGGCCGTCCCGGAGGGCGCGCCCCAGGGCCCGCCGTTTTTCACCCTGGCCGACCTCGGCGTGAAGCTCGCCTATGCACGCATCGACGCAGCCGGTAACGGGACCCTCGTGATCCACACGCCCGACGGCAACACCCTCGACGTGCGGGCGGCCCGGGGGGTGTTCACCGGCATCGCCTGGTCTCCCGATGGGCAGCGCCTGGCGATGAGTTTCGGGCCTGGCCCCGACGCCCAGGATGTCTACGTCGTTGACGGCGACGGACGGAACCTTCGCAAGCTCACGGCGGATGGCGCCAGCCGGCGGCCAACCTGGTCGCCCGACGGCAGCCTCCTCGCCTTCAGCAGCGGCCCCGACGGCTCCCAGGGCCACGGTCCGGTGATGACGCTCAACGCCAGCGGAGCGGCCGGAGCGGCCCCCACGGCCCTCGCCCCCGACGCCCGTTACGACAACCCGGCCTGGGCGCCCGATGGCTCGTCGATCGCGGTCACCCGCGAGGCGGGGACGCTCGTCCTCCTTTCGCCCACCACCGGCGAAGAGCTGAAGCGGGTCGACCTCCTGCGCGAGTCGGCGCCTTCATACACGTCTATCGACTGGTCGTCCGACAGCACAGCCGTGGCCGGCACGGTCAGCCGTGGGCCGTCCCTCGCCATCGTTATCCTCACCGACAACCTCACGGCCCAGCGCCAGGTCGGGGGCGCCTTCCTGGGGAACCCGGTGGACCCGGCATCGGTCCATCCGTCCTGGGTCCCTGGGTATTCCAAGATCATCGCCGCCTCGGCCGTCACGGGTGACCTCGTGCTCGTCGATGTCAACGCGTTGCCGGAGGACCTCCCCTCGGCCGAGCCCTACTCGCCGGTCCAGGTCCTGGTGGCGGCGCCACCGCGCACGAGGCTCGCCTTCCCGGCGGTCAGTGGCCCCCGCAGCGGCGGCCGCCCCCAATCGGTCGTCTAGGCTCAGCGCTCGCCGTAGCTGACAGCCAGCCCGGCTCGCGCGTCCTGCTGGACACCGTACTGGGGGATCGGGTAACGGAGCCCGTTGGCCGCCAGCCGCTCCATCCCGGCGATCGCCTTCGGCAGATACTTCGGTGGGAGCGCCATCAGCATCTCGTCGTCCAACACGCCGCCGTAGCGGCGTTCGGCGAAACAGGGGATGCTCAGGCTCGGTTCGCCCGTCTTGAGCGCCCTCCCCCAGGAGTCGGCGCAGGCCGATTCGCCCACCACACTGAACTCGAACTTCCGGTACCCAGACCACTGCAGGCCGTTGATGAAGATGATCATCTGGCCCGGTGTGGCGTAGACCAGGCAGATGTCGGGCGGGTTGAGCCGCCCGGTCGCGAGGGGAGAGACGGCCATCGCCTCCCAGCGGTCCGCCGGCGGCAGGTCCATCGCCGCCTGGTGAGCCGCCGAATCCTCCAGGGTCGAGAACCAGACGCCGGCCATGTTCTTGCCCGAGAGGAACTGGTCATCCCGCGGGGAGAGGCCGATGACGGCGCTGCACTGGGCGCCAACGAGGTCATCGACGGTGATCCCCACCGTCCAGCCCAGGCGGCAGGCCTGGGCGACCACCTGGTCGGTCGTGTGGATGCTCTTCGGCCGCCGGACCTTCGGGATCGCCTCCATCTCGGCCCGGGTCGCGAACATCTTCATCCCGATTGGGGTCGTCTTCAGGCGGAGCAGCCGGTTCAGGTCGTCCACCACCTTCGGCCAATCGTAGGAGACGGGTTCGTCGAGCGTGATCTCATCGAGGGCGATCGTGGACATGGGCAGCTCCGGCAGTGGGTTGCCCGGAGCATAGGGGCGGCGGCGCAGCCTCACAATCACCAGGCCAGGCGGCGACAAGGCGCCCGGGGTGTCGTCTCGGAGCCGTGCTCCCGTAGACTCGGGGCCATGGAACAGGATTGGCCCGCCGAAGCGCGGAAGTTGGCCCCCGGTTGTGCCCTCAGGGCCGAGAAGCATGACCGCGAGGGAAGCTTCCCATTCGAAAACTTCTCTGAACTGCAAGAGGCCGGCTTCTTCCGGCTCACTGTCCCATCTGAGATGGGTGGCCACGGCGCGGACCTCCCCACCTACCTCCGCGTCCAGGAGGAGCTGGCCCGCGGCGACGGGTCCACCGCCCTCGCCTTCATGATGCACACGAAGCTCTTCGGGGCGCAGCGCGAGGCGCCAACCTACGCCGAGAGCTGGTTCCGCGAGTTTTGCCGCGGGGCCGTCGAAGACGGCTGGCTGTGTAACACCGTCGCGACCGAGGAGGGCCTCGGCAGCCCCGCCGGCGGCGGCCTGCCCGATACCACGGCCGTGGCCATCGAGGGCGGCTGGCTCCTCAGTGGCCGCAAGACGTTTACGACGATGGCGCCCCTGCTCCACTACTTCATCGTCCTGGCCCGGGTCGATGGGGCGCCTGGCGGGCCGCCAGCGGTCGCCAGCTTCGTCGTCTATCGCGGGGACCCCGGCGTCCGCATCGATGAGACCTGGGATGCCCTGGGCATGCGCGCCACCGGCAGCCACGACTTCGTGATGGACGGCTGCAGGCTGCCGTCGGACCGCCTGGCGACCCGGCGTGACGCCCAGCCCGTGGAGGCCCGCGGGGCGGCCGGCATGGCCTGGTTCGCCCTCGGCATCGCGGCAACGACGATCGGCGTCGCCCGCGCCGCCCGGGACTACGCGGTCGCCTTCGCCCGCGAACGGACCCCAAACAGCCAGCGGACGATCATGGAATACCCCGGCGTCCGTACCCGGATCGCGCGCATAGACCTCCTCCTCCAGCGCAGCCGCGCCCTCGTCGATGACGCGGCCCGGGCGTGGGAACTCCAACCCGCCGATGGCATGGCCGCCGCCGACCGTATCGCCGTCGCGAAGATCGACACGGTCAACAACTGCATCGAAGCGGCCGACCTCGCCATGCGCGTGGTCGGCGGCGTCAGCCTGCAGAAGAGCCGGCCGATCGAGCGCTACTACCGGGATGTACGAGCCGGCCTTCACAACCCTCCGCTCGAAGATCGCGCCCTCGAGATGCTCGCCCGGTCGGCCCTGGAAGGAGCACCCCCGGGGCGTCCTGCTGCTCGCTGAGTGAGGCCGTTTGGGGAGCGCGCAGACGTTTCGCGTTCCCCTCTCCCGGCGCACATAGAGAGAGCAGGGGGCGAGGGCCACGGCGGCCCGGCGCGACGGACCGGGGGCACCACGCGAGGACCGCGCTGCTCAGGAACCCGGGATCTTGAAGTCCCGTCCAATGACGATCACGATGTCGGGCTGCGTCTCCGTGGTGCGCGGTGCGGCATGGATCGCGCTCGCCGGGAGGCCCATCCAGGCCGCGATGTCCTCGGCCATCGGCCGCCGATCGTCTGTGTAGAGAAGTATCTCGGTGTCGGGGCGCGCCGCCACCTCGCCGCCGATGCCGACAACCGGCAGGTACTTCACATACTTCAGATAGCGCCCGAGGGCCACCGCGCGGGAGCCGTCGTCCTGCCCGTACCCGTCCTGGACTTCGACGGTGGACCGGGCGTAATTCGACTTCGTGAACGCCTGGCTGATCCAGTAGTTAACCTTTTCGCGGTCCCAGCGGAGGATCGCGGCGCCAGAGTCGAGCTGGTCGCCGTACATGCTCGCGACGCCATCGACCGGGTCGCCTACCGAATAGGTCACCATCGTCCCGGCGGTGTCCTTGAGGAGGATGGCGTAGCCCGGCCACTTCACGACCGGCACGTCATGGTGGACCAGCGAACTGTAGGCGTCCCAGAGCTCCGTCGGACTCTTCTCGAGGATGCCCGCCGAGAACGCCTTCCGCAGCGCCGTCTGCATCACGAGCTGTTGGCGCTTCACGCGGGAAAGGTCGCTGGGAGTGCGATTCCGGCCGAAAGCGACCGCGTTGTAGCCGTCAAGATGCTGGGCGCCGGGCAGAAACGAGACGTAGTGGGGGTCGGTGAAGTCGTCGTCGGTGTAATACCACTCGTAAACAGCGAGTTCCGGCGGGACATCGACGTCGATCCCGCCCAGGAGGTCGATCAGCTTCTCGACGCCCTTAAAGTCCATCCAGACCCAATGGTCGATCTGGATGCCGAAGTTCTCCTTGATGTCGAGCTCCAGCTGCTTCGCCCCGGCGTCGATACTGTTCCCCGCCTGGAAGCCCGTCGCGAAGGACGAGTTGATCCGGTCCTGGTAGGTGTAGTTCACCCCCGGCGGGTGGATCTCGATGAGCATGTCCCGGGGAAAGCTGATCGTGCTGATCACTTTCGAGACGGGGTCGATCGTGGCCACCATCAGGGTGTCCGTCCGGTAGGGTCCCTCGTCGATGTCGCCGGGCCGTTTGTCCACGCCGATGATGAGCAGGTTGATGCGTTTATTGAACGAGCTGCTCGCGCCCGGTTTCGGCGGCTCAATGGCGTTGGGGATGACCGACGCAACCACGCCCGTCACATTTCCGACGCCAGGAATGCTGGAGATCTCGAGGTTCTTCCCGGGGAACAGGGCCGGCGTCACGCGCGTGAGCATGGCGACTGCGGTGTAGCCCGAGGCCAGGGTGAACGTCACCAGGGCGGCCGCGAAGAGGACGCGCTGGCCGCGTCCGAGCAGGGGACGATTGCGGCGCCGGGGGCGGGATGGCGATGGCTCGGACTCAGCCGCGGATACTCCGCTGAAGCGTAGGTCATCGACTCGCCCTGCCATGTGCTCCTTCAACCTACGAGTGGCCATGGTCAGCGTCAATGAGCCTGGAAAGGATGGCGTACGCGTGGCCGGGTGAGCTGCCGCCGGTCCCCGGCGATAGGCCCGGGACCCGTCTAGTTCGCCGGGATGCGCTGCTCAGAACCGACCGTGATCACGATGTCTGGCGTCGGGCGGCCGGTCCGCGGGGCCGTCACCACCGACGTGCCCGGGAGCCCAAGCCATTGGGCGATCTGCGTCGCCATCGGTCGCCGGGCGTCGTCGTAGACGGTTACTGTCGTCTGCGGTGTCGGCGCCACGTCGGGCCCCAGTGCCACCCCGGAGAGGTGGCGGGCGTCGCGCAGGTAGCGGCCAATCTGGTCGGCGCGGTCCTGGCCGGCGGCCCCGGAGCCGTCGCGCACTTCCACACTCGAGCCGTCCACGTTGGGGCGGTTCAGTGCCACGTCCACCCAGAAGGCTGCGTTGTCCCGGTCGTAGAGGAGGATATCCTTCCCGCCGATCGTCTCGTCGGTCACCGTCTGGACCCCGGCCACGGGCTCGCCAATGCTGAACATGGTGACCTGACGTGCCGCCGTCCGCATGAGCGGAAGATAGCTCCCCGCCTGGGCGAGACTGAAGTCGTGCCGGAACACGCTGTTGTAGGCCGCCCAGAGATCCGGCGCGCTGGTGTTGAAGACGCCGCCGTCCAGGGCCGCCTGGATCGTCGCCAGGAGTACGAGCTGCTGGCGCTTGATCCGGTTCAGGTCGCTGTCCTCTCGATAGCGCCCGAAGGCGACGGCGTCGTAGCCGTCGTAGTGCCCCGTCCCGGGTGGGATCGAGAGGCGGTGCGGGTTCGTCTTGTCGTCGTTCGTGTACCACCAGTCGAAGAAGGCGAGCTCCTCCGGGATATCAAGCGTTACGCCGCCGACGGCCGTCACCAGCTTTTCCACACCTGCGATGTCCATCCAGACCCAGTGGTCGATGTCGATATCGAAATCGGCCTTCAGGTCCCGCTTCAGCTGCTCAGCCCCGTCCCGGATGGGACGCGTGCCGTCGAGCAACGCGCTCCCGTAGGACGAATTGATGCGTCCTTTATAGGGCGGGCTGCCATCCGCCGGGTGGATGTCCACCCACAGGTCCCGCGGGAAGCTCAGGATGTTGACGGACTTCGTCAGCGGATCGACTGAGGCGACCATGATCGTGTCCGTGTTATAGGGCAGGTTGTCGGGGAATTTCGGGCGCCGATCGACGCCGATGATGAGGATGTTCTCGCGGCGGGTGAGCGAGCTTTCGGCGCCCGGCTTCTTCACGGCGAAGCTGCCCGGCGCGCCTTCGAGGGCTGCGCTCACTACCGGTACGTCGAGGTTCTTGCCCTTCACGAGGGCTGGAGTGACCCGCGTCAGTGTGGCGACAGCGCTATAAGCCGAGGCCAGCGCGACGGCCACCAGGGCAGTCGCAAATAGCAGGCGCTGTCCCCGTGCGGGCCGCCCTGGCGCCAGTTGGCGTGGCGGACGATTCTCGTCGGTGCGGCGACCCATGCCTCTCGAACGTAACCGCGCCCGGAACCCCGGTCAATGCGGCGCCAGTGCGGGGAAACCCGGGCACCGGTCCGCCTTTCCCCGCCTTTTCCCTTGGATCCGGCGCCCCCGGCATCCTCGTGGCGCCCTGCCTCAGGCCATCCCCAGTTCGTGGAGGCGCTCGTCGTCGATGCCGAAGTAGTGCCCGAGTTCATGGAGGACGGTCGTGCGGACCTGGTCGCGGACTTCCTCGTCCGTCGTGCAGATGTCCTCGATGGGCTCCTGGTAGATGTTGATCTTGTCCGGCGGGACGAGGTTGTAGTACTCACCCCGCATCGTCAGGGGGACCCCCTGGTAGAGCCCGAGGAGCGTCTGTCCAGGCCCAATGCCAGCGGACTTCCGCTCCCGAGCGGTCGGCCGCCGTTCGATCACGATGTCAACGTTGTGGACGCGCGACAGCAGCTCGGGAGGGAGCAGGGCGACGGCTTCACGGACAAGTTGGCGAAAGTGGGCGCGTTCCAGCGGACCTACCTCGGCGCTGGCGAACGGCTCCAGAGGGTACGGAAACCGTCGCCCGTGATCGCCGCGCGCTGCTGCGCATTCTCGAGTGTTACGAGCTCGGCGAACGCGCCTTCCGCCCCGCGGACAGCGTCCACAAAGCCCGCATCGGTGACCCTCCGCATGACTTCGTCCCACACGCCCGTCGTCTGCAGCGAGGCGACGAACCGCGGCCACCAGATCGCCACGATCTTCTCGGGGTTCGCCAGCCTCGGGCGCAGCCGGCGGAGTTCGCGGTACCGTTCCTCGACTGACTTCACCGGCTCGACCACGCGGACGAGCGGCCCGTCCAGGTCAGTGCAGCGGAAGTCGAGCAGGAGCCGCTGGCCGACGGCGACGAAGCGCAGCACGATCACGTCACTGGTCGCCACGGTGGCTGAGATGTCGCGGAGGTCGACCGAGAAGTCGTTGTCCAAGACTTCCAGTGTACGGCGCGCGAGGTTGCCTGCGCCAGCGATAGAGTGGCGTGCGGAGTTTTGCCGTGGCTCGACATCGATGAGACGCAAAGGATCAAAGGTCCAAAGGGCGACGGAGGATTCGGCCAGGACCACGGATGGCCCGCTTGTCCGCGCGTCTTTGGCCCTTTGACCCCTTTGTGTCCCCGTCCCCACGACCGGCGGCGCGCAAAACCTTGAACCCACCGCCAGGGACACCTTTCGGGCACCCCTCTACCCCGTCACAGATCCCGCAAGGCCAGATAGAGAGCGATCGCGAGGACGGCCGCCGCCGTGGGGATGGCGAGGCGGGTGATCATCCGCCAGTTGTCTTCGATGTGATTGGGGGGTGCCGCCTCCACGACGTTCGCGCCTTCCCCCCGCTCGGCAAGGAGCCGGCGGGCGCGGGGCGCCTCGTGGGCGCGGACATAGACCATCGACCTGCCGACGATCGTCCCCAGGTGCGCCGGGCTCACTGAGGACGATGGGAGGGCGCGCGTCTCGAAACCGGACGACTCGAGGCTGCCCGCGACGATCGACGCGTCCAGCTCTTGCCCGGACCAGACCGGACTCCAATCCGCCGGCTCTGCCCGTGGCGCGCGCTTCCGCGTGGGTCGCCGGTTGCGGCTCGAAGGGCCGGGACCGGTCATGGTGCCGCCCGGGCCGGGGCGCTCACTTCTTGACCACGGCCCGGGCACGGTCGGCCTCGGGCTCGGGCACGAGGAGGCGGCTCTGCGGTTTACGGCGGAAGAGCCCGACCAGGTCGAAGCCCCCGCCTCCGGTCCCGCACCAGTTCCCCCTCGCGGCCAGCCGCATGGGGATGCCCTCGGCGTCGAGGAGACGGCCGATCGCCGACGGGTCCTGGCCTCGCCAGACCTCGACCCAGCGCTCGGTCTCGGCGGGCTGGCGTTCGGTCATGCCGGTACGGCCGCATCCAGGCGGTGCTTGCGCAGCTCGGCCATCACCTTCGCGCCGATGGCGGCGTCGGGCTCGACCACCGGCAGGCGGGGCTCGCCGATTTCGAACCCGAGCTGGCGGAGGACGTAGCGGATGGTGCTCGGGCTGCCGTTGAGGAAGCAGGCGTCCGTCACGGCGCAGAGTTTGCGGTGGATGGCGGCGGCTTGCGGCAGGCGGCCGGCTTCAATGTGGCCAAGCATCTCCTTCTGCTGGGAGGCGACGATATGGCTCGTGACGCTGATCGCCCCCCAGGCGCCCATGCACCAGAGGTGGAAGTTGTCGTTGTCGTTGCCACTCCAGATCTTGAAGTCCGGCGCCCCCTCCATCACGGCCGCCGTGGCCGCGAGGTCCCCGTTCGCCTCCTTATTGCCGACGATATTCGGCACGGCGGCGCAGCGGAGGATAGTCTCGACGGTCATATTCAGGCCCGTGCGGCCGGGGACGTTGTAGATGATGACCGGCAGGCTGGTGCTTTCAGCAATGGCGCGGAAGTGCTTATAGACGCCCTCTTGCGGCGGCTTCAGGTAGTACGGCACGACGGCGAGGATGGCGTCGGCCCCGGCCTTTTCGGCGAGGTGAGCGAGGTGGATGGAGTGGCGGGTGTCGTTCGTGCCCGCCCCGGCGACGACCGTGGCAGTCGCGCCCAGCTCCTGCTTCACCTCCTCCCAGAGGCGGTACTTCTCGTCATCACTGAGGAGGGGGGCCTCCCCGGTTGTCCCGCTGAGGACGACGCCATCGTTGCCGGAGCGCACGAGATGGCTGGCCAGGCGGCGGGCGTGGCCGTAGTCCACGGCGCCTTCAGGCGTATAGGGTGTGACCATCGCGGTCAGGAGGCGTCCGAGTT